>JAHHTN010000099.1 GCA_020024645.1 Faecalimonas sp. | reverse complement strand
GTTAGGAATAGGTGATATACGGATGATATTTCTTGTGTGTGGTTTTGAAGGTATAGAATATAGGGGATTGGTCAAATGGTATGATAGGAGTCTCCAAAACTTTTGGTGGGGGTTCGATTCCCTCATCCCCTGTCAAAAAGATAGTCAATAGTATTGGCTATCTTTTTTGTCGTATAAAAATTCATCATACTTCTCTCTTATTATTCATATCATATATTATGGTAATGAAGGGAGATTTATAAATGTGTGAAAAAAAAGAAAAATATCAATATATGGATGAAACATCTTATCCAGAAATACAGGTGTGTAGAAAAAATCAGGATTATGCATTTGCAATGTTAGGAAATATGGGGGGATGTAATTCTGAAATGTCTGCGATTTCAATTTATTTTTATAATAGTATTATTTTAGAAGAACCATACGAAGAAATTAAACGTGCTTTTCATAAAATTAGTATGGTGGAGATGCATCACTTAAATATTTTTGGAAGATTGTCTGAAAAGTTAGGCGTAGAACCACGATTATGGAGTGTTAATCATGGAAGATTTGCTTATTGGACACCACAGTTCAACAAATACTCGAGAAAGATTGATATTTTATTAAAAAATGCTTATAAAGGAGAGCTAGATGCAATTGACAAATATACAAGACAGTTATCATGGATAGAGGATAGGCATATACAGGAAAATTTAGAGAGAATTATCTTAGATGAGAAATGCCATTTAAAGATTTTTGAATCATTGTATGAAAAATATTGTGAATAATAAGAGAGGGAACAACATTAAATTAAAAAGTTGTTCCCTCTTAGATATATGTATACTCTATTTAGCGTATAATTTTACGATTTCTACAGCTACATCTGTCATAGCGTCCATACCCTCCACACTAATGTGTTCATATGGCCCATGGTAACCGTGTCCGCCTGTTCCTAAGTTTGGACAAGGAAGACCTTTGAAACTTAATTGGCATCCATCTGTACCACCTCGAATTGGAATGATGTTTGGAGTTACTCCAACATTTTCGCAAGCAACTTTTGCGTTTTCGATTAGATGCATACAAGTACTTACGATTTCAGCCATATTTCTGTATTGTTCGGCAATTTCTAATTTAACTGTGCCTTCACCCCATTTTTCATTCATTAATTTTTCAATTAAACGAAGAGTGTTAAGACGTGCACACATTAAAGAAGCATCATGATCTCTGACAATATAATTTAATGTTGCTTTACAAACATCGCCACTCATGTTTACAAGATGATAAAAACCTTCATAATCTTCTGTTCCTCGAGGAGTTTCTCCAGCAGGTAACATTGAATTGATTTCCATAGCAACTAAACTTGCGTTAATCATTGTATTTTTACTTGAACCTGGATGAACACTGAATCCTGTAATATCAAAAGTTGCTTTGTAAGCGTTGAAGTTTTCGTATTGAATTTCACCTTCTAAGTCGCCATCTAAAGTGTAACCAAATTCAGCATCAAACGTTTCTACGTCAAAACTTTGAGCACCTGTACCGATTTCTTCATCAGGAGTAAATGCAACACTAATTTGACCATGAGGAATGTTTTCATTAATAAGTTTTTCTAACATAGTCATAATTTCAGCAATTCCGGCTTTGTTGTCAGCACCAAGAATTGTTGTTCCGTCAGAAGTAATTAATGTACGTCCTTTTAGACTTGGTAAGTGTGGAAAATCTGCTACAGCAAGAGTACGTCCACTTGTACCAAGGACAAGGTCTTTTCCATTATAATTTTCTGTAACTATAGGTACGATATCGTGATCACAGAAATCGGAAACGGTATCCATATGTGCGATAAAACCTAATTTTGTCTTATCTTCATAGCCTGGTGTAGCTGGCAATTTTGCGTATACGAAGCATTTATCATTTACGTAGGCATTGTCAATCCCAAGTTGTTTTAATTCCTCTACCAATATTTTTGCCAAGTCAAACTGACACTGAGAAGAAGGTACATTTTCACAGTTTTCATCACTTGGAGTGCGAACTACAACATAGTTCAATAATCTTTCATATGCTCTCATATTCACATATCTCCTTTAAAAAATTTTTTCATATCTTTATTATAGCATTAAAAAAGCATATCTCAACAATTATTTTTTAATGTATGTTAAATACTTTATGATGTATGAAAATACAAGTTTGACACTTATTTATCAATGGTGTATAATTGATAACAATTAGGCAAAAACTAAAGATTTATATAAGGAGGTAATATGGAACAGATGAATAAATATACAATTGATTTATACTCACAATTAATAAAGGAACAAGATAATTTAGTTGAGGAAGAATTGTTTGGAAAAGGCCAGACGATTATTGAACAATTGACATTTGATTCTAAGAAAGTAACGGAAAATACATTTTTTATTTGTAAGGGGATGGCTTTTAAAGAAGAATATTTAAAAGAAGCGATAAAAAATGGTGCAGTTTGTTATATTAGCGAACAAAAATATGAATTGGATGAAGAGGTTCCGTATATCATTGTAAAAGATATCCGAAAAGCGATGCCAGTACTAGCAAATAAATTTTTTAATGAAGCATGGAAAGAGTTGAATGTAATTGGTATTGGAGGAACAAAAGGAAAATCTACTTCTGTGTATTATATGAAATCTATTTTAGATGATTATTTAGCGGCAAACGGAAAAAAAGAAAGTGCGGTTATTTCGTCAATTGATATCTACGATGGTGTGGAAAAAATTGAATCTCATATTACAACACCTGAGGCAGTAGAACTTCATGGATATTTCAGAAATGCTGTGAATAGTGGTATGGAGTTTGTGGAAATGGAAGTATCAAGCCAAGCTTTGAAGTATGGACGTGTAAATGAAATGATGTTTGATGTGGCTGTATTTTTAAATATTTGTGAAGATCACATTAGTCCAATTGAACATAAAGATTTTGAAGATTATTTTTCATCAAAACTTCTTATATTCCAAAAGGCAAAGACAGCAGTTGTAAACTTAGATGCAGATTTTTCTGATAGAATTTTGGAGGCGGCACAGTGTGCTTCGAAAGTTGTTACAATCAGTACACAGAACGAGGATGCGGACTTCTATGCGTATAATCTTCATAAAGAAGGAAACGGAACAATATTTAATGTTCGATGTGCAGAATTTGATACAGAATTTGAATTGACTATGCCAGGATTATTTAACGTTGAGAATGCACTTGCCACTATTGCTGTTGCAAGTCAATTTAACATTCCAGTAGAATATATGTATTCAGGATTGAAAAAAGCAAGATCAAGCGGAAGAATGGAACTTTCTACAAGTGATGATGATAAAGTCATTGCAGTTGTAGATTATGCTCATAATAAATTAAGTTTTGAAAAATTATTCTCTTCTATTAAAGAAGAATATCCAGATAGAGAAATTATAAGTATTTTTGGATGCCCAGGCAAAAAAGCCTTTACAAGGCGTCGTGACTTGGGAACAATTGCTGGAAAATATGCAAAGAAAGTATATTTAGCAGCGGAAGATCCAGGATATGAACCTGTAGAAGAAATTTCAAGAGATATTGCAGAGTATGTGGAAGCACAAGGATGCCCTTATGAGATGATTGAGGACAGAGGTGAAGCAATTAAGAAAGCTATTGAGTCTGTAGAGAATCCTTCTATTCTTTTGATTACAGGAAAAGGAAACGAGACAAGACAAAAATACGGATGTGAATATGTTGATTGTCCATCTGATACAGATTATGTAAAAAAATATTTAGAAGAGTATAATAAAACTCATTAGAATCCTAATAATAAGAAAACCCAAAGCAGACGGTAATCTGTTTTGGGTTTTTCATTAGTTTACTTGTTTTTGAATAAAAGCAATGAGTTCTGAAACAAAATCAGCAGTTATATCATCTTTATCATATTCTTTATTATATTCCATAATATCTAAAGCGGAGATTGGTAGTTCTCTTAAAAGTCGTTCAAACACATGATAAATTTCAGGAAGAGTGAATCCATCATTTACTGGAACTGAAACTCCTGGGAGTAACTGTGGATTTACAGCATCGATATCAAAACTTAAATGGATGTGTTCCAAATGAGAGAGATAATCAATTGCTTCATTTAGACAAGTTTCCAATCCTTTTTCTTTAATTTCGTCATATGTAAAATATTTTACATTTAATTCTTTTAAAATAATTGCTTCCGGTGGATCAATATCGCGCAAACCGATATGAACAATATTTTCAGGTTTTACTTTTGGGTTATCTGTTAAGATTTTAGAAAGTTTTTCACCTGCAGGGCTTAAGTTGTTAAGAAGGGCTGAAACAGGCATACCATGAATATTTCCACTAGCGGATGTCAAATCTGTATTAATATCAGCATGAGCATCTATCCAAATTAAACCGATGTTGTCATATTGTGTAGCAGTAGCAGATACAGTTCCGATAGCAGCACTGTGGTCTCCACCAATGAAAAGAGGTGTATTTCCTTTAGATAAAATGTTTTTATAACTATATTCTGCAATAGCAGTACAGTTTTCAAGAACGCTATTAAATCTTTTTAAATGTGCAGAATCTTCTTCGACTACAGATAGTTCAGGAATTGTTGTTAAATGTAAATTTGTGTTATGTGTGTTTAAATAATCTAAGCTATGAATCAATCCTTCTTCCCCAACGCCACAGTGCATAGGGCAACCAAATATATGTAACATAGTAATAATATCCTCCGTTTTTCTATTAAGTATTGATAAGTTATGTTATTATATCATGGTAAAATTATTATCGCAAGTGAGCGAAAGTTGGACAAATGCAGTGATTTAGGAGAAAATATGTATTTTATTTCATTATATTTTGATAAGGAAACAGACAATCGCATACAAAGATATATTGAACAAGTGGCTAAATTAAGTGGAAATGAATTCATGACGGAAAATAAAGTGCCACCTCATATGACGATTTCTTCCTTTGAAATGGGGGATAACGCTGGAATTATAGAAAAATTAAGAGAAAAAGCGGAAACATTATGTAGAGGAGAAATAACCTTATGCTCTGTCGGACTATTTTTTCCATCGGTTCTTTATATTACACCAGTATTGAATAATTATTTACAAAATTTGTCGAAAAATTTTTATAATATTTTTTTACAAGAGAAAAATGTGAGTGTAAGTCCATATTATCGTCCAATGCAATGGCTTCCTCATGTGACTGTGGGAAAAAAGTTATCAAAAGAAGAGTTGATACTGGGAATTAGAGCATTACAAGGAGAATTTGGAATGTTTAAAGGAGAAGTAAAGTATGTGGGATTAGCAAAAACAAATCCTTATAAGGAATTATGGAGAGTTAAGTTAAAAAATTAGCACTCACCCCTTGTTATTACAGCGTAGCTTTTGTCTTAGTTCATAGAGTGCCGTAAAGTGCCTATTTACATGCTTTTCACGGGTTTTATGAATTTATCACATTTCATCAAAAATCGTCAATATACAAAAAATTGGTGTCAAAATTGGTGTCAAATAACCTTAATTTGAGATTTTGATGA
>JAHHTN010000098.1 GCA_020024645.1 Faecalimonas sp. | reverse complement strand
ACTCGAAAACCTACTGTGATATTTCTAAAACGATCTTGTCTATCTAAATTTTTTGCCGACATTTTAATTCCCTCTTTCCATATCTAACTTGTCCGCCATTTCCGTTTGCTTTGATGGGAAAAGATGAGCATAGTTATAAGTTATATCAATACTTTCGTGTCCTACACGGTCTGCTATGGCTGTTGCCGAAAAACCTAAATCAATAAGATGGCTAACGTGACTGTGGCGAATATCGTGTATTCTAATACGCTTAACACCGGCTTCTTTTGCTCCACGATCCATTTCTCTATGCAGATAACTTTTGGTTACTGTAAACATTCTTTCATCTTCTCCGACACCGTAGAGCACCCCTAAATAATCTTGTATTTCTTCGGCAAGAAATTTTGGTATAGTAATTGTTCTATTACTTTTTTCCGTCTTAGGAGTTGTAATAAGATCCTTACCATTTAAACGCTGATAGGACTTGTTAATAGTTACAGTCCTTTTTTCAAAATCAAAATCATTTGGAGAGAGTGCCAAGAGTTCGCCCTCTCGAATACCCGTCCAATAAAGCATTTCAAACGCATAATAAGATATAGGCTTATCCATCATCACATCTGCAAATTTTAGATATTCATCCTTTGTCCAAAAGAGCATTTCACGGTTTTTCTTTTTACCCATACTGCCTGCCTTTTTGCAAGGATTTTCACGCAAGTTATAATATTTGGTAGCATGATTGAAAATAGCACTGAGCTGATTATGAATGGTTTTAAGATAAACAGGTGAGTATGAATTCCCGTTTTCATCTTTATAATTAATAAGTTCATTTTGCCAAGTAATAATCTGTTGTGCTGTAATATTGCACATTTTTAACTTACCGAAATAAGGAATTAACTTTGTACGAATAATATGTTCTTTCGTTTCCCAAGTGTTTTCCTTAATGCGAACTTGCATATCTTCTTTATAGTGTTCTACAAAGCTTTTAAAGGTCATATCAAGATCAGAACTTAGTTTATTTAACTGTTCTCGTTCCCACGCCTGTGCATCTCGCTTTGTCCTGAATCCACGCTTTTGAGATTGTTTACGTTCGCCGGTCCAATCGGTATAACGATAAATTACACGCCAGGTGTTTGTTTTTTCTTCCTTATAGACAGCCATTTATATCACTTCCTTTCTTTTTCGGCTGTACTGTAACAAACTCTTTCTAAAAAATACTGTTTGTTTACTCGTCCAGAAATTGTTATAAATCCTTGAGCTTTTAACTCTTCGTTTAACTGTTGTACGATTTTATAGGCATAAGATTTTGAAATACCCAATTCATCCGCAACATCTTGTACTTTCATAAATGTTGTACTCATATTGAAACCTCCTTTCAATTTTTGTTAGTTTATTTAGTGTCGGAGAACTTTCTGACCGCATTCCGATTTGCCCGAGCGGACACACCTTTACTGTGATGTGTGACAGTTATTTAATTTCACTAAACATATTTGTTTTTGTTCGATTTCTATTATACTAAGCATATTTAGTTAAGTCAAGCAGTTTTTAGCAAAATATTAAACATATTTGTTTTTGTTATCTTGACTTATACTAAACTAATATGTATAATTTCATATATCATACATATTATAGGAGGAACTACTATGGCAATCGGTGAAAGAATTCGTTTCTTTAGAAATTTAAAAGGAATGACTCAAAAATATCTTGGTATGCAAATTGGATTTTCCGAAAAGACTGCTGATATTCGTATGGCTCAATATGAAAGCGGTACTCGAACTCCAAAAGCTGAAGCGACAAATGATCTTGCAAAAGTATTAGATGTATCTCCTCAGGCTTTAACAGTGCCGGATATAGACAGCTATAACGGACTAATGCACACTTTATTTGCGTTAGAGGATCTATATGGTTTTAGAATCGATACTCTCTCTGATGAAATCTGCATTCGTCTTGATAAGGGAATGGGTACAAATTACATTACTATGTTAGAAATGTTCACTACTTGGCAAGAACAATTTGAAAAGTTCAAAAATGGCGAGATCACCAAAGAAGAATATGACCAATGGAGATATAAATATCCATCAATCAATGATTAATAAAGGTGTCACTTATGAATATCGGAATAAAAATAGATTTTTTTTCAAACAATTTAGTCGAAGCAATCGGAGCGGGAATTTATAAAATAAGTGTCATTAACTCTAATGGTGACATTGCTCCACTTTACATTGGTGAATCTGTTTTCGTTTTAGTGCGTTGTGCTACTCACTTATTTGAATTGAAGAGAAATCCAAAATATTTTGGTTTTACTGAAAAGACTATTTCAAGTTCTGAAATAACATTGAAATTCGAGTTGCTTCAACAAATAGAGGATAGAAAAAAACGAAAACGTTACGAAAAAGAAGTAATAAAGCAAACTCTTCAAACCCAAAAACTCATTTGCCAAGGCGGGATAAGTGACCGAATGAAAGATATCGATGATAAAATTGAATCGCTAACATCTTTTTTGAATAGCAAATAAAAAAAGAGCTAACTGACTATAAAAATCAGTTAGCTCTTTGCTTATTCTTATGATAATTCAAATAATGTTGCCATTTTGTTGCCAAAGAGGACTTTTAAATGGCGAAAAGCCTTATTTTACGGGCTTTTTCACTTGTATGAGATTATTCAAACTCTATTGTTGCAGGTGGTTTTCCTGTGCAATCATACATTACACGGTTAACACCCTTAACTTCATTTACAATTCTGTTTGTAACCTTAGAAAGAACTTCCCAAGGAATTTGTGCAGCATCGGCAGTCATAAAGTCTGATGTATTTACAGCGCGAAGAGCAATAGCATAGTCATATGTTCTAAAATCGCCCATAACGCCTACTGAACGCATATTAGTAAGTGCAGCAAAATACTGTCCAAGGCTCTTATCAACTCCAGCTTTTGCAATTTCTTCACGGTAAATATAATCTGCTTCCTGAACAATTTTAACCTTTTCTTCTGTAACTTCACCAATAATTCTGATACCAAGACCAGGACCAGGGAAAGGCTGACGGAATACAAGATAATCTGGCATACCAAGTTCAAGACCAACTTTACGCACTTCATCTTTAAAGAGCATTCTAAGAGGCTCAACAATTTCCTTAAAGTCAACTACATCAGGAAGTCCGCCTACATTATGATGAGATTTGATAACGGCTGATTTTCCAAGACCACTTTCAATAACATCAGGATAAATTGTACCCTGAACAAGGAAATCTACTGAACCAATCTTTTTAGCTTCTTCTTCAAATACTCTTATAAACTCGGCACCAATGATTTTTCTTTTAGCTTCAGGTTCTTCCACACCTTTAAGTTTTTCATAAAATCTCTGCTGTGCATTAACTCTGATAAAGTTAAGTTCATATGGTCCTTCTGGACCAAATACAGCTTCAACTTCATCTCCTTCATTTTTACGAAGAAGACCATGGTCTACAAACACACAAGTAAGCTGTTTTCCAATGGCTCTTGAAAGAAGAACTGCTGCAACAGATGAGTCAACACCACCTGAAAGAGCACAAAGAACCTTTCCATCGCCAATTTTTTCTCTAAGCTTTTCAACAGTTTCATCAACAAATGAAGCCATTTTCCAATCACCTTTGCATCCACACACTTTGTAAACAAAGTTACTAAGCATTTTCATGCCCTCTGCTGTATGCATAACTTCTGGATGGAACTGTGTTGCATAAAGTTTCTTTTCTTCACAAGACATAGCTGCTATAGGACATACAGGTGTTTTAGCTGTAATTTTAAATCCTTCTGGAGCTTGGGCTATATAATCTGTATGGCTCATCCAGCAAACAGTAGTAGGAGCAACATCACCAAAAAGAATATCTGATGTTTCAACACTAACTTCTGTATGACCATATTCGCTTACAGGAGCTGTTTCAACTTTTCCTCCAAGTGTATATGCCATAAGCTGGCTACCATAGCAAATGCCAAGTATAGGAATACCCATTTCAAAAATTTCTTTTGCAATATGTGGAGATTGTTCATCATATACACTATTTGGGCCACCTGTAAATATAATACCCTTTGGCTGAAGCTCTTTAATCTCTTCTAAAGGCATTGTGTATGGCTTAACTTCGCAATATACATTACATTCTCTCACTCGTCTAGCAATAAGCTGATTATACTGACCACCAAAGTCTAAAACTATTACAAGTTCATTTTTCATTATACGGCCTCCGAATTAGTGTTCAACACTATAGTTTGGCGCTTCTTTTGTAATTTGAATATCATGTGGATGGCTTTCTCTTAAACCAGCACTTGTTATCTTTACAAAACGTCCATTTTCTTTAAGATCTTCAATAGTTCTTGTGCCACAATATCCCATACCAGCTCTCAAACCACCCATAAGCTGATATACACTGTCTTCTACACTGCCCTTGAAAGCAATACGTCCTTCAACACCTTCTGGAACAAGCTTTTTAGCATCTTGCTGGAAGTAACGGTCTTTGCTTCCCTTTTCCATAGCTGCAATAGAACCCATACCTCTATATACTTTATATTTTCTACCCTGGAAAAGTTCTGTTTCTCCTGGGCTTTCTTCACAACCTGCAAAGTAGCTACCAAGCATACATACACTTGCACCTGCAGCAATAGCTTTTACAATATCACCAGAAAATTTGATGCCACCATCTGCAACAACAGGAATGCCATAAGGCTTAGCTGCTTCTGCACAATCAAAAATTGCAGTAATCTGTGGTACACCAATACCTGCAACAACACGTGTTGTACAGATAGAACCAGGTCCAATACCAACTTTAACACAGTCAGCACCAGCTTCAATAAGCATCTTTGTAGCTTCAGCTGTAGCAACATTTCCTGCAATAAGCTGAAGTTCTGGGAAAGCGCCTTTAATTTTCTTAATTGTTTCAATAACACCCATTGAGTGACCATGAGCTGTATCAATAACAACTACGTCAACATTTACATCAACAAGTGCCTGTATACGGTCAAGAACGTCGGCTGTAGCACCAACAGCAGCACCAACAAGAAGTCTGCCGTGTTCATCTCTTGCAGAATTTGGATATTTGATAGCCTTTTCAATGTCCTTAATTGTAATAAGACCTTTAAGATTCATTTCAGCATCTACAATAGGAAGCTTTTCAATTTTGTGTCTAATAAGTATTTCCTGAGCTTCTTCAAGAGTTGTACCTTCAGGAGCTGTAATAAGGTTTTCTTTTGTCATTGCATCTGCAATTTTTCTATTATGATTTTTTTCAAATCTAACATCCCTGTTTGTAATAATGCCAACAAGCTTTCCGTCAACTGTAATTGGTACACCTGATATATGATATTTTCCCATAAGCTGGTCAGCATCATATACATAGTGTTCAGGTGTAAGTGAAAACGGATCTATAATAACACCATGTTCGGATCTTTTTACTTTATCAACTTCTTCTGCCTGTGTTTCGATAGACATATTTTTATGAATGATACCAATACCACCCTGTCTAGCCATAGCAATAGCCATTTTAGCTTCTGTAACAGTGTCCATACCTGCACTCATAATAGGTGCATTAAGT
>JAHHTN010000097.1 GCA_020024645.1 Faecalimonas sp. | reverse complement strand
AAATAAATCAGATTGTTCCATATGAGGAGCAAGTAAAGATTTTTCAATATGAACAACTTCAATAGAAGGAAGTTGTTCTTGATATTGCTTACCTATATAGTTACATTTTTCAATATGTTTATCGCCTGAAATAATAAAAATACTGTTTTTTAAATACTGTAAAACACTAATCACATTTGCATTTAGATAACGCCCTATCACGCTTGTAAAAACATATTTTGATGAAGAATTACAAGTATGAGCAGATTCATAATAATTTTGTATAAGTTCTTCTGTAACTTGTGTATTATTGTAATAGTAGTCATTTTTTAATGTAGAAACAATATTTTTCTTTGCAAAAATAATATTATAAACTAAAGTGCCAATGATATGTGTGTTTAAAAGTATTCTTAATGCTTTACTATTTTTATTAGGTGATTTGTTTAATGAAGCAAAAGAATGTGGAGAAACCATAACAACTTTATTAATAATAGTATCATCCATATGACAGGCCATTAAAACAAAGGAAGATGATAATCCATTTGCAACAACATCTGTCTTTTTTCCAATTATATGTTTGATAAAATCGGTAATTAGTTGGACATATAAATAATTTGTATAGGTAATATTAGGTTTTTCTGAACGACCACAACCAAGTAAATCTATAGTATAAACAGTATGTGTTTTGGATAATTTTTTGATTGTCTGATTCCATTCATATCCAGAACTCATTGGAGTTATATCGTGAATAAGAAGAAGTGGTTTTCCAGAACCATATTTTGTATAAAATATTTTACCAAAACGCCATTCATAATAATTTCCTTTGATACGATCTAAAACATTTTCGACTGTAGAAACAAAATAGATTAGTTTATTAATAACAAACATAATAAAAGTAGTTATACCTATAAATAAGGCACAATTCATTAGTCTTTTTTTAAAATTCATAAAATCACCCCTTATATATTTGCTTTTATTATACTACATAATAAAAGACAAGGGAAGAAAATGTTTCACGTGCAACATTTTATTTTCAAATTATAAAAAATAATCATGTTTCACGTGAAACATTGTAGATTTAAAAATAAAAAGGTGCTATAATTGGAAAGTAATAGAAAGGGGACTATATAAATGGGAAGAATAATAGCGATTGCGAATCAAAAGGGTGGAGTTGGGAAAACAACTACATCTATTAATTTGTCCGCTTGTTTGAGTACTTTAGGAAAAAAAGTTTTAGCAATAGACATGGATCCACAAGGAAATATGACTAGTGGATTGGGTATAGATAAAGAAAATGTAGAATATACTGTATATGATTTGATTCTTGGGGAAGTGGATATTGAAAAAGTTATTTGCAAAGATACTTTGGAAAATTTAGATGTTTTACCAACCAATATTGATTTATCAGCAGCTGAAATTGAATTAATAGGAGTGGACGATAAGGAATACATTATAAGAAATGCAGTTGAAAAAGTGAAAGAAGAATATGATTTTATTATTATTGATTGTCCACCTTCACTGAGCATGTTAACAATCAATGCGATGACAACAGCAGATACAGTACTGGTCCCAATTCAGTGTGAATATTATGCTTTAGAAGGGTTAAGTCAATTGATACATACAATAGATTTGGTTAAAGAGCGTTTGAATCCTAGATTAGAAATGGAAGGTGTTGTCTTTACTATGTATGATGCAAGAACTAATCTGTCCCTTCAAGTCGTAGAAAATGTAAAAGAAAATTTAAATAAAGCAATCTATAAAACAATTATTCCGAGAAATATACGTTTAGCAGAAGCACCAAGTCATGGTATGCCGATTAATTTGTATGATCCAAAATCGACAGGGGCAGAAAGCTATATGTTGCTAGCAGAAGAGGTAATTAATAAAGGAGAATAATAATGCCGACAAAACGTGGTGGTCTAGGAAAAGGGCTAGACAGTTTGATTCCTGAAAAAAAAGAATTAAAAACAAAAAAAGAAAAACTTACAAAAACAGGAGAAGAAATGGTTAAATTAGCATTAATTGAGCCAAACCATTCGCAACCAAGAAAAATGTTTGAAGAAGACTCTTTATTAGAGTTAGCAGATTCTATTAAACAGTTTGGTGTATTACAACCATTGCTTGTGCAAAAGAAAGAAGATTTTTATGAAATAATTGCAGGAGAACGACGTTGGAGAGCAGCAAAACTTGCTGGAATAAAAGAAGTACCAGTGGTTGTAAGAAATTACACGGATCAGGAAATGGTAGAAATTGCACTGATTGAAAATATTCAAAGAGAAAATTTGAATCCAATAGAAGAAGCAATGGCATATAAACGTCTTTTAGAAGAATTTTCATTAAAACAGGATGAAGTTGCGGAAAGGGTTTCTAAGAGTAGAACAGCAGTAACAAATTCTTTGCGACTTTTAAAGTTAAATGAAAAAGTACAACAAATGATTATTGATGATATGATTTCTACAGGGCATGCAAGGGCTTTATTGGCAATAGAAAATGAAGAGCAACAATATCTTCTTGCAAATAAAATTTTTGATGAGAAGTTAAGTGTGCGTGAAACAGAAAAACTGATTAAAGAATTAAAACAACCAAAAAAGGAAAAGGTTAAACAAGTAATAGCTAATGAGTTTATTTATAAAGCCAGTGAAGAAAATTTAAAATCTCTTATGGGAACCAAAGTTAATATTAATCCAAAAGCAAATGGCAAAGGGAAAATAGAAATAGAATACTATTCAGAAGAAGAGTTTGAACGCATATATGACTTGATGATGAGTATAAAAAAAGGAGATGCGTAAAATGAATAGTAAAATATTAGAAAGTATTGGAATTGACCCATTTTATATTTTGGTTGTCATGTTTATGCTGATTATATTATTGTTTGTACTTGTTATTGGCGCTAATATGAAATATAATCGTTTGAAAGCGAATTACAATTCGTTTATGCGTGGAAAAGACGGGAAAACATTGGAAAAAAGTATTTTATCAAAATTCAAAGAAATTGATGCACTTTCCACGCTTACAAAGAGAACGCGCCAAGAAGTAAAAGAAATGAATCAAAAGCTGGCTGGATCTTATCAAAAAGTAGGAATTGTAAAGTATGATGCTTTTAATGAAATGGGAGGAAAATTAAGCTTTGCTCTTACATTATTAGATGGAAATGATAATGGATATATTATTAATGCTATGCATAGTAGGGAAGGTTGTTATCTCTATATAAAAGAAATTGTAAAAGGGGAAAGTTATATAGAACTTGCCGAAGAAGAGGCAGAATCATTAGAACGAGCTATATATAAAGAAACATACGGTTTGGATATTTAAAGGAAATAAGGAGAAAATGTTATGTTAGATATTAAATTTTTAAGAAGTAATCCAGAGGTGGTAAAGCAGAATATTCGAAATAAATTTCAAGATGCAAAGTTACCTTTGGTAGATGAAGTAATAGAATTAGATAAAAGAAATAGAGAAATTAAACAGGAAGTAGAAGCATTAAGAGCTAACAAAAATCAAATTTCAAAGAAAATTGGAGCTTGCATGGCCCAAGGGAAAAAAGACGAAGCAGAAGAATATAAAAGACAAGTAGCAGAAAATGCAGGACGAATGGAAGAATTGTCAACAGAAGAAAAAGAAGTGGAAGAAAAAATTAAAACAATTATGATGACAATTCCAAACATTATTGATCCATCTGTTCCAATTGGAAAAGATGATAGTGAAAATGTAGAATTAGAGAAATTTGGAGAACCAGTAGTACCAGATTTTGAAGTCCCATATCATACAGAAATTATGGATAAATTTAAAGGGATTGATATAGAGGCGGCAGGAAAAGTTGCAGGACAAGGATTTTACTATTTAATGGGGGATATTGCAAGATTGCATTCAGCGGTTATATCATATGCTCGTGATTTTATGATTGATAGAGGATTTACTTATTGTATTCCACCATATATGATTCGTAGTAATGTTGTTACAGGTGTAATGAGTTTTGCTGAAATGGACTCTATGATGTATAAAATTGAAGGAGAAGATTTATATCTTATTGGAACAAGTGAACATTCTATGATTGGAAAATTTATTGATACATTAAACGATGAGGAAAAATTGCCATATACATTAACAAGTTATTCTCCATGTTTCCGTAAAGAAAAAGGTTCTCATGGTATTGAAGAACGTGGTGTATATAGAATTCATCAGTTTGAAAAACAGGAAATGATTGTTGTATGTAAGCCAGAAGAAAGTATGGAGTGGTATGAAAAAATGTGGCAGAACACAGTAGATTTATTCCGTTCTCTTGATATTCCAGTTCGTACATTGGAATGTTGTTCGGGTGATTTAGCAGATTTGAAAGTGAAGTCGGTAGACGTAGAAGCATGGTCGCCAAGACAACAAAAATATTTTGAAGTAGGAAGTTGTTCAAATCTTGGAGATGCACAAGCAAGAAGACTTGGTATTCGTGTAAAAGGAAAAGAAGGAAAGTATTTTGCACATACATTGAACAATACAGTTGTTGCACCACCTAGAATGTTGATTGCATTTTTGGAAAACAATTTACAGGCAGATGGTAGTGTGAAAATTCCTGAAGCGTTAAGACCATATATGGGTGGAAAAACAGAAATTAGATAATACAAAGGTGGAAATAAGGTGCATGAATTTTTAAAAGCAATCGGATTTTCAAATTTACAGACAAGAAAAGAATTAAAAGCAATATTATCGAGTGTAGAGAATGATTTTTTTATAGAGCAGAGAACTACTGTAAAAGAAAATGTGGATTATTCCGAGAGAAAAAAAGAATTTGGGGATAACATAGGAATTACTGTTTTTGGAGAAATAAATGAAGAGGAAAAATTTGAAAAAGAATATTACTATCCTTATTTTGAAGGAACAGGAATTACAAGTTATGCCGATATAATTTTAGAAAAACGTATGGAAAAAGAAATGTATGCAGGTGTCTGTGAAGAAATGAAAGTAGGAGTAAGTCTTATTTTTCATTTACAGAACATGATTGAATATCGAAGAGAAAAAAAACTTGGACATATTAAAAAGAATTCTATCTCCGTTACGTTATCTGCACTTGCAACTGAGGGAACAATTTTGTTTCCTATTCAGAAAAATGAATTACAAGAGCAAAGAAGTCAAGAGGATGCTAGAAATCGTATGATGCTGATGAGTGCTGCTAAAAGTGGCGATCAGCAAGCGATAGAAAGTCTAACTTTAGATGATATTGATATTTATTCGCAAGTGTCTAAAAGGTTAAATACAGAAGATGTATTTAGTATTGTAGAAACCTATTTTATGCCATATGGAGTAGAATGCGACAGATATTCTATTATGGGAATAATTTTGGATATAAAAGAAACGAAAAATTTATATACAGATGAAGAATTATA
Organism: Faecalimonas sp.; assembly: GCA_020024645.1. GTDB lineage: Bacteria > Bacillota > Clostridia > Lachnospirales > Lachnospiraceae > Faecalimonas. Next base: position 392 of record JAHHTN010000097.1, on the reverse strand, counting down.
TATATTTACTTTGGAAGTTAATGAATTGGTTTTTGATGTGTGTGTGCCTAAAAAAGACGTTATGGGAGAACCTCAAATAAGAAGACGATTTAAAGGTAATATATGGTTGCAAGGTCGCATTAATTTCGATATAATATAAAAAGTGAGAAGAAATCATTAGATTTCTTCTCGAATTAAATTTTTTTAGTTAGATGGATTATCTATCTAGCTATGCTGGATAGAATACTTACTTCCTAAGAAACAATAAGGCTATCACAAAAATGAAAATGGCATTTGTTTCGTTAGTTAAATGGATATAACATGGTCTTCCTAAGAGTTTGTTATAACCATCACCTTTCATTAAAAAGTGAAAGTCAACAATTTAATAGAATCACATTTAGTGGTATGTTTTA
>JAHHTN010000096.1 GCA_020024645.1 Faecalimonas sp. | reverse complement strand
AGTTATAAGAATACAATATATTTTTTATTCGGAACATCTTTTAATTAAGGTTGGGTGGATTGGGAGAGAAAGAATTCCCTATTCAAATATAACAAATATAAAAGAAACTCACAATCCTCTTTCTGCTCCAGCATGTTCGTTAAACAGGATAGAAATAGATTATAGTGTTGGTGGAAGAAGTAAATTTACGTTGATTTCGCCTGCGCATTTAAAAGAATTTAAAAGAGAGTTAATAAGAAGGAGTGAAAAATGAAAATAGCATTTATAATTTGGGCATGTGTTGGTTTTATTTTTATAGTGATGGGAATTTTTGATTATTTCTCAGAAAAACCGGTAGGATTTTGGGCGAACACGAAAACTGTTCCGATAAGGGATGTGAAAAAGTACAATCGAGCAACAGGAAAATTGTTTTTTTGTTTTGGAACAATTTTTGTTCTATTAGGATTACCGTTGTTATACTCTGAACAGAATTCGTCTCTTATTTTATTGAGTATAATCGGAACTATGTTTGAAGTGATCGGAACGATGATTGCTTATATGAAAATTGAAGAAAAATATAGAAGAAAGTGAGAAAGAAAATGAATATATTAGTTGTAGTAGATATGCAAAATGACTTTATTAATGGAACGTTAGGAACAGAAGAAGCTGTGAAAATCGTGCCTAAAGTAATAGAAAAAATAAAAACATTCAATGGGAAAATATGGGCCACTAGAGATACTCATGAAGAAAATTATTTAGAAACGCAAGAAGGAAGAAAATTACCAATAAAGCATTGTGTAAGAAACACAGAAGGATGGGAAATTAATAGGGAAATACAAAAACTACTTTTAGAAACTCCAATTGATAAAGGAACTTTTGGAAGTAGAGAGTTGATTATTGTTTTGCAAAAATATGCACAAGAAGAAAAGTTGGATAGTATAACATTAGTTGGTTTATGCACAGATATTTGTGTTATTTCAAATGCAATACTATTAAAAACATATTTTCCAGAAACTTCTATAATTGTTGATGCTTCTTGTTGTGCGGGAGTGACACCGCAAAGTCACCAACAAGCGTTAGAAACGATGAAAATGTGTCAAATCGAAGTCGTAGGTCAATAGCGTTGAAATGGAAGAAGCTAAATGTTATACTAAACAAGTTACTATAATGAAAATAAAATAATAGAAGGAAGTTACAGATGAGTATTTATGATACATTAAATGCAGAGCAAAAAGAGGCGGTACTTCATACAGAAGGACCACTTTTGATTCTAGCAGGTGCGGGTTCTGGAAAAACAAGAGTTTTAACGCACCGAATAGCATATTTAATTGAAGAAAAAGGAGTGAATCCATGGAATATTCTTGCAATTACGTTTACAAATAAAGCAGCGGGAGAAATGAGGGAACGTGTAGATAAGATTGTGAAATTTGGCTCGGAAAGTATTTGGGTAAGTACATTCCATTCTATGTGCGTAAGAATTTTAAGACGTCATATTGATCGGTTAGGATACGATACAAATTTTACGATTTATGATACAGATGACCAAAAAACATTGATGAAAGACGTTTGTAAATTACTTCAAATTGACACAAAAATATATAAAGAAAGAATGTTGATCAGTGAAATTTCTTCTGCAAAAAATGAATTAATTACACCGGAAGAATATGAGTTAAATGTAGCTGGTGATTACAATAAAGAAAAAATAGCAAAAGTATATCGCGAATATGAAAGACAATTGCGAGCAAACAATGCTTTAGATTTTGACGATTTGCTTTTGAAAGCTGTGCAACTTTTTCAGACGCAAGCAGATGTTTTGGACTATTATCAAGAAAGATTTCGCTATATCATGGTTGATGAATATCAGGATACAAACACAGTACAGTTTCAATTGATACGTATTTTGGCAGAAAAATATAAAAATTTATGTGTTGTTGGTGATGATGATCAGTCCATTTATAAATTTAGAGGAGCAAATATACAAAATATATTAAATTTTGAAAAAGTATTTGATCATGCAAAAGTGATCAAATTGGAGCAGAATTATCGTTCTACCGGCAATATTTTAAATGCAGCAAATGCAGTAATTCGTCATAATACAGGAAGAAAAGATAAAACATTATGGACGGATAATGAAGAAGGAGAAAAAATTGGATTTAGACAGTTTGACACGGCATTTGATGAAGTGGATTATATTGTCAATGATATTCGGAAGAGATGTACAGATAAAGGATATACATACAGTGATAATGCGATTTTATATCGAACTAATGCTCAATCTAGAATGTTTGAAGAGAAGTTTGTCGCAGCAAATATTCCATATAAGATTATCGGTGGTGTAAACTTCTATGCTAGACGAGAAATAAAAGATTTGCTCTCATATTTAAAAACAATTGATAATGGTAAAGATGATTTGGCAATCAGAAGAATTATAAATGTGCCGAAAAGAAGTATTGGGCTTGCTACAGTGAATAAAGTACAGGAAAATGCGATTGAAAGAGGTATTAGTTTTTATGATGCACTTTGTTCTGCAAACTTGATTGATAATATAGGAAGAAGTATTCAAAAGATAGAGTCTTTTGTAGCGTTGATAGAACATTTTAAAGCACAATCAGAGAAAATTTCGCTTTCTCAACTGATGGAAGAAATTATAGAGGTGACAGGATACATAGAATCTTTAGAGGCAGAGAATGAAATTGAGGCACAATCAAGAATTGAAAATATTGAAGAGTTAAAAAATAAAATTGTTGCATATGAAGAATCGTGTGAAGAAGAAAGACCTACTTTAAGTGGATTTTTGGAAGAGGTAGCGTTAGTGGCAGATATAGATACGTTAGATGAGAAGAGTGATTATGTAGTTTTGATGACATTACATAGTGCAAAAGGACTAGAATTCCCAAATGTATATTTAGCAGGAATGGAAGATGGATTATTCCCAAGTTATATGACAATTACAGCAGATGATCCAATGGAAATTGAGGAGGAAAGACGTCTTTGTTATGTGGGAATTACAAGAGCACAAAAACATTTAACAATGACGAGTGCAAGAAAACGTATGGTACATGGACAAACCCAATATAATAAATTATCTAGATTTTTAAAAGAACTTCCATTGGATGTGTTAGATACAGGGGCTATTGTGGAAAAAAACACAATGGAAGTACCAAAGCAGACAGCTTATGCTCAAGCGAAAGAAACATTCCGAACGAAAGCCTTTGCAACAGCAAAACCAATAAAACAATTTGGAATGGGAACTGGCGAAGGTCCGGGGTACGATGTTGGAGATAGAGTTAAACATATGAAATTTGGAGAAGGTCTTGTGACAGCAATCACAGCAGGTGGAAGAGATTATGAAGTGACAGTGCAGTTTGATGTTGTAGGTGTGAAAAAAATGTTTGCAACCTTCGCAAAACTCCAGAAGATTTAGAGGATAAAACAACAGTGCTTTCATATAATATATATGCAGGAGCATAGGTTGAAAATCCCAATTTAGTGGTAGAAATCTATAGATACAAGTGATATAATGAAGAAAATAATACTTGTATATGAAAAATCAATATAGAAAGGGCGTGTGGCTATGAGTAAATTTGAAGACATTATTGCAGCATCAAAAGTAAATGAATTATTACACAAAAAGGACGAGGATAAGACAAAAAATACAGTATTTTGGGTACTTGCAATTGTTGGTGCGATTGCGGCTGTAGCAGGAATTGCGTATGCGGTATATCGTTTCTTTACACCGGATTATTTAGAGGATTTTGAAGAAGATTTTGAAGACGATTTTGATGATGAATTTTTCGGAGAAGAAGATGAAATTTAATTAGCAACAACTAGGCAGGACAGAGTCCTGCCTAATCTATTTGGAGGAAGAGGTTATGGTTTTAGGAAATGTACCTTTAAAGAAACAGATTTTTTCGATTCCAAATTTGATGGGATATTTTAGAATTATATTAATTCCTATTATTTTATGGAAATACTTGACTGCAGAATCAATGGTAGATTACAGAATAGCGGCACTTATTATTGGAATTTCAGGTATTACAGATTTTTTGGATGGATTTGTAGCAAGAAAATTCAATATGGTTACACAACTTGGAAAAGCAATAGATCCAATTGCAGATAAGTTAACACAGATAGCTATTGTTTGTGCATTATCTGTTCGGTTTGAATGGTTTGGAGTTGTTGCCTGTCTTCTTATTGTAAAAGAAGGGTTTATGGGAATAATGGGATTTATTTTAATTCGTAAGGGAAAAATGCTAAATGGTGCAAAATGGTTTGGAAAAGTATCAACAGCGGTATTGTATGTCATTATGTTTGCGTTGATATTAATACCAGATATACATATGAATATTGCTAACGGAATGATTTTAGTCAGTGGTATTTTGTTAACACTATCATTGGTTCTTTATATTCCGGAATATAGAAAATTATTAAAAGAATAGAAGCGGAGAGGTTTGACTAAATGAAAAAAGGACAAGTGTATGAAGGGATGATCGAAAAGGTAGAATTTTTGAATAAAGGAATTGTACCTGTGGAATCTGAGGGAAGAAAGGTGATTGTAAAAAATGGTATCCCTGGGCAGAAAGTAAAGTTTTGTGTAAACAAAATTCGAAAAGGAAAGGCTGAGGGAAGACTTTTAGAAGTATTGGAAAAATCCCCATTGGAGACAAATGAACCGGTATGCAGTATTTTCCCACAATGTGGAGGCTGTATGTATCAGACGATGTCTTATGATGAACAAATAAAAATGAAAAATAATCAGGTCAAAGAAATTTTAGATGCTGTGGTAAAAAATGAATATAAATTTGAAGGAGTAAAGAAAAGTCCGAAGCAGTTTGCATATCGAAATAAAATGGAATTTTCGTTTGGAGATGAATATAAAGACGGACCACTATCTCTTGGCTTACATAAAAAAGGAAGTACATATGATGTATTAACAGCAAGTGATTGCAAATTAGTTCACGAAGATATGACTAAGATTTTGGACTGTGTTTTAACTTATTTTCAGGAAAAGAATGTTGGATATTATAAAAAAATGCAACATATAGGATATCTTCGTCATTTGTTATTAAGACGTGGAGATAAAACGGGAGAAATTCTTATTAATTTAGTTACAACAACCCAGGAAGAGCATGATATGCAACCATTAGTTGCGAGATTACTTGATCTTCAGTTGGAAGGTAAGATTGTGGGGATTCTTCATATTTTAAATGACTCATTGTCTGATGTAGTACAAAGTGATAAGACAATTCTTTTATATGGACAAGATTATTTTTATGAAGAACTGTTAGGCATGGAATTCAAAATCACACCGTTTTCTTTTTTTCAACCTAACTCTGTTGGTGCAGAAATTTTATACGATACAGTGAGAGAATATATTGGCAATATTGATGATATGACAGTATATGATTTGTTCAGTGGAACTGGAACGATTGGGCAAATACTTGCTCCTGTAGCAAAAGAAGTAATTGGTGTGGAGATTGTTGAAGAAGCAGTTGAAGCAGCAAAAGAAAATGCTAAACACAATGGACTTTCTAATTGTAAATTTATAGCTGGTGATGTGTTTAAGGTGTTGGATGAGATTGAAGAAAAGCCAGACGTGATCGTGCTAGATCCACCAAGAGATGGTATCCATCCAAAAGCCTTGCCTAAGATTTTAGATTACGAAGTGGATAAAATTGTGTATATTTCTTGTAAAGTAACGAGTCTTGCTAGAGATTTGGAGATGATACAGGAAAGAGGGTATAGAGTGGAGAAATGTGTGGCAGTAGATCAGTTTGCAAATACTGCGCATGT
>JAHHTN010000095.1 GCA_020024645.1 Faecalimonas sp. | reverse complement strand
TTTTTTGCAAAGAAAAGGAGCTGTGCACTAATTGCTTAGCGCGACAGCCCCTTTTATCTTCAGACGGAACACATGGAACAGCTTCGGATGAAAGTTATAATAATCTTTGTACTTTATCTGCAGGAGGAGTTTATATCTGGAGAATAAATTGATATATTTTATTCTCCATCTACTGTTAAACTGGATGACAGGTGAGAGAGCACATTTCTGATATAAGATATGTTTCCGATAATGGAACATATAAATTTGAAATTTACAATTGTCGAAACCAACTGATGTTGGCGAGTGAATATACTGCCAAATAGATTGGGCAAAAATAAACGAGGGTTGTAGGTATGTTAAAAAGGCGATTTTAAAGGAGCAGAGGGAGTGCAGATATACTTCCTTGTTGATGTAATAATTACATGGTGCTAGCACCATGTATATAGGACAGATAAAGAGAAAATGACAGCTTTGTCTGGCTCTATTTTGCCTCTAAAAATTTAAACTGGCACAAATACGAGAGCATATTCTAAACAACGAGGATAATAAAATTATTAAAATTCAAAGAAAATAATCAATTCAAGTTATCCGCCGAGGGATTTGAATAATTTTAATGTTTCGGGGCAAACCAGATTAGCCTCTAAGGGACAAAAATAAATATCCAATACTGCTCCTATATCCGTGCGAAAAACTTATAAATACTGATATTTCAGACAACAATGTTGGTGCCAAAGTACGTAGCAATGTGAGGCAGAGTTGATTGCAGAGAGAATGAGAAAGGTGTATAATGCAAGAATATAGTGTTTTCACAGTGTAAAATAGAGGAGTGAACAATCATGCAGAAAATACTGATTGTAGAAGATGATACAAATATCAATAATCTGCTTCAGGAGGCCTTATCAAAAGAAGGCTATTCCTGTGAACAGGCGTTTTCCGGAACAGAGGCAAAGCTGCTTTTGAATATGCAGGAGCATAGTTATGCACTGGTGTTGCTGGATTTGATGTTGCCGGGAATTACAGGAGAAACGGTTCTGGAGGAAATACGGAAAGAGGGAAATCTTCCCGTTATTGTTTTGACTGCGAAAGATAGCTTGGATGAAAAGGTACAGGTTTTAACTAGTGGGGCTGATGATTATATAACGAAACCATTTGAAATCAGGGAGGTACTGGCAAGAATTCAGGTACAGCTTCGTCATACAGAAGAAAAGGAAATAAAAGAACCTAACCTTTTGTTCAGAGAGATGGTATTGAACAAAGCTACTTTTCAAGTCAGCATTGGTGGAAAGATACTTCCTAAGATCACAAAACAGGAGTTTGCAATTTTAGAATTACTGCTCAGAAATCCGAAACAGGTTTTCAGTAAAGAGGATATTTTTGAATATGCTTGGGACGAGCCTTATATGGGTGAGACTAAGACGTTGGATGTACATATCAGCAATATTCGCAAAAAAATTAAACAAGTTACATCTGATGAATATATTGAAACAATATGGGGGATCGGTTATCGTCTCCATGCATAATCTTTACTCTTTTTTTACGATTTATTTGCGTTTGATTAGGATTATTCTTTTATGATAAATGCAGATAAGAAAAAGGAGATGAAAAAACTTGAGTGAAATGTTATTGGAAACAAGAAATTTGACTAAGCAGTATGGACACCATAAAGTTATAGACAGTGTCAATATGCATATTAAAAAGGGTGCTATTTACGGGTTTATTGGACGGAATGGAGCCGGGAAGACGACTTGTCTGAAGATGATCAGCGGACTTTCCAAGCCAACTTGTGGAGAAATCGAGATGTTCGGATACAAGGGAAAGGATTTGCAAAAAGTTCGATCCCGGGTGGGATGTTTGATTGAAGCACCGGGACTTTATGGAAATATGACCGCATATGAAAATCTGAATATCAAATGCAAGCTGGTTGGAATAAAGAAAACAGGTTATATTGAAGAAATATTGAGAATAGTAGGTCTGGAGGATGTGGGAAAGAAAAAAACAAAACATTTTTCACTTGGGATGAAACAGCGTTTGGGAATTGGTCTTGCTTTGGTTGGAGAACCAGATTTATTAGTCCTTGATGAACCAATCAATGGATTGGATCCACAGGGTATTGCAGAGATTCGTGATACGATTCAGAGACTTCAGAAAGAGAGGAATATGACTATTTGCATTTCCAGTCATATTCTGGAGGAATTATCGAAGATTGCTACCGATTATGGAATTATTCATAATGGAAGTCTATTACAGGAAATTACAAGAGAAGAATTAATGAGAAGATGTAGTGAACGGATGGAATTGACCCTGGATTATCCGAAACAGGCGATTCCTGTGCTGGATGCCATGGGATTTACGAACTATCAGGTAACAGATAAAGAACATATTCATATTTTTGAACGTCTGAATGAGAGTGCATCGTTGAATATGGAACTTGCAAAGGCAGGAATTCCAGTAAAAGGGATTTCCATAACCAGTGAAGAACTGGAAACTTATTTTCTGAATCTGACAGGGGGTGCAAACCATGCTTAATATGATAAAAATGGATTTATACCGGATGTTTCGAACCAAAAGTATGTATATAGTCTGGATTGTGTTGGCTGCGGCACTGTTGCTTACAACATTTTTGTGTAAAACAGATTATGATTCATTAAGCAAAGAGGATGCCATGCAGCAGGAGAAGATTACTGAACCAACTGAGGAGAATATTAATGTGGGAATGATGGTGACGCTGCCTACAGAACCGGGAGAAAAGGTTACGGTGTTTGACATTTTCTTTGCAAATTCTCAAGGGAAATTTTATGCATTGTTTCTGGTGATTTTTGCTGTTATGTTTTCGACAGCGGATATTGGTAGCGGCTATATTAAAAATATTGCCGGTCAGGTTCAAAAAAGGGGAGCGTTGATTTTTTCCAGATCAATTGCATTAGCTGTCTTTACGATGCTGACAATGGTAGGGGCATTTTTATTTCAGGCAGTGGCGAACTATATTGTTTTCGGGGAGTTGGAATGGGGCAATTCAAAAGCTGTTTTATCTTATTTTCTGACTGAGTTAGCTCTTCATTATGCACTTATGCTGATTTGTATGGCGATTGCGATTATTTTGAAAAATAATGTAATCAGCATGGTCATTGCTATTTGTCTTACCATGAATATATTGAGTATTGTGTATGGACTAGTAAATAGTGCTATTCAGAAAATAGGAATTCAGAATTTCCAGATTTATAAGTATACGATAACTGGAAAATTATCACTGCTTCCTATGAATCCGAGAGGGAATGAGTGCTTGGCGGCATTTGGCGTGGCAATAGTGTTCATCGTCATGATGATATCAGTAAGTAGTGTTGTTTTTCAAAAGAGGGATATTTAACGGATGTATAGCGTAATTGGCATATTGGTAGGAATTATTATCTTGCAATTTATTATTATATGGAAATACCAGCGGCAGGTGAGAGACATCTGCCGCCAATTGACGTTTTTGATGAAACATGATAGTAACATGTTAATTCATCGTGAATTTGATATAGGAGGAATCGGAACGCTTTCAGACAGGTTGAATGAATTTCTGGAATTGAGGAGAAAAGAGAAGCAGCACTATCAGGAGAAAGAAACTCTGATTGCGGATACCTATATAAATCTTTCTCATGATATTCGGACACCACTAACATCCCTAGATGGGTATTTCCAGATTATGGAAGAATGTGAAAATGTGGAGGATCAGAAGCGTTATCTGAACATTATTCACGAAAGAATTCACAGTCTGAATGAAATGCTGGAAGAACTTTTTACGTTTACAAAGTTAAAAAACGAATCTTACAATTTAGAACTGATGCCTTGCTGTATTAACCGAATTTTGAAAGAAACTGTTTTTTCATACTATGATGATTGGGTAAGAATGGAAATTCAGCCGGATATTCGGATTACGGAAGAACAGCTGCATATACATGGAAACCGACAGGGGCTTAGTCGTGTTATTCAGAATGTTATAAAAAATGGGCTGGACCATGGAGAAAAGAAGATAAATATTGTGTTAGAACGTGATCAGGATCGGGTAGCATTAAGAATCAGTAATCAGGTTACACATCCGGAGCAGATTGATATAGAACATGTATTTGATAGATTTTACAAAGCAGATGCAGCCAGAAGTAAAACATCTACTGGATTGGGATTATCTATTGTAAGGGAGCTTGTAAAACGTATGAATGGTGAGATTGGAGCAAAGATAGAGGAAAGCGAGTTTATTGTTGAGATGAGTTTCCCGATTGTAAAAGATAGAATGGGGAAATAATAGGAAGTTTTACTTGTTGGAATTATAATTGCTTCATTTATCGGAGCATTTATTGCGAGAAAGATATTAAAAAATAGTAATATAAAGAGTTGAATTTATGGAGGTATTAGCATGTTTTTGGATTTTAATCCTTGGCAATTAGATATCAATGTTAGTGGAACAAAACAATTATATAGAGAAAATGATTATTCCATTGATAAAACAAATAATACAGAATTTATTAAAAAACTATCTTTAAAACAACAGCAATTTTTTGAATCTTTAGGGATTGATTTAACTAAAATAGAGGTTGATAAAACTATTTATGAAATACCAAAAGATGAAGAAACACCAGCCGCCTCAATATACAAAATGGGGGTTAACTTTCTAATAGAAGGAAAAATACTGGCATTGCCACAGTATCAAAAGGAAATTTATAGTGACGAAGAAGTGTTTGGTAATAAATTTCCGGAGTCTATAAAAGTTTTGGTTTCTGATGATGAGTATTTAAAAGTTTTTGATAATGGGATTGGAGCAGGCATTATATTTAAGCATCCTTGTTTCCATTATGATAATGAAAAATTTAAAGATTGGGATTGTGGATATATTTTAGGAACGATTTTAATTATGCAAGACATATAATCTAAACCATACTTGATTGTTAGTTAACTTTTTTGCTTGAAATTTAATGGTAGGTAAATTGAAAAAACTTATTAGCATCGATTATAATCAGAGTATAAAAAATGAGGTGATGCTATTATGAAAATGAATGATATCATTCGTCAAAAACGTTTGGAGAAAGGGCTTACACAGGAGCAGGTAGCAAACTATCTTGGTGTAACTACTCCAGCTGTTAGTAAATGGGAAACAGGAGCAACTTATCCAGATCTTGTATTATTACCTGCACTTGCTAGACTTTTGGGAACAGATCTAAATACGTTGATGTCTTTTAAGGCTGATTTATCTGATAAGGAAGTGGCTCTTTTTTTGAATAAAGTGTCTGAAATGTTTGATAAAGAGGGATTTGAAGCGGCGTATTTTTTAGCAATGGAAAAAATAAAGGAATTTCCTAATTGTGATTTACTTATCATTAATGTTGCAATGTTACTGGACGGAGCTTTAGTATTTTCGAGTAGAAAAATAAAGCAAGAGTATCAAAAGGAAATTGAAAATTTGTATAAACTTGTAGCAAAGAGTACAGATGTAAATATTAGAGAGCAAGCACAAGGTATTCGGATATCTAAATTAATAGAGCAAAAAGAATATGATGAAGCCCAGGAAATATTGGATACTTTTTCAAAAGAAAGTTTTGTGGATCGAAAGCAGTTGCAAGTAAATTTGCATATTGCTACAGGAGAACTTAAAAAGGCAGGACAAATGATAGAAGAAAAATTATTATCTGCTACCAATGAAATTCACGCTTGTTTGATGACTATAATGGAAATTGCTATAAAAGAAGATAGGATGCCAGATGCAGAATATATAGCAGATGTTGATAAACAAGCTGCTCAGTTATTTGATCTATGGGAATATAATTCATATGTAGCACATTCTCAACTTTATGATGCAACAAAAAGTAGAATAAAGTCATTGAAGATACTTGTGCCAATGCTCAAATCTCTTACAAAAAAATGGGATGTAAATAAATCTCCACTATATCGTCACATACAGACAAAAGAAGTAGATAAAACATTTGCTCCAAAACTTCAAAAAGCTATTCTTCAATCCATTAAGAGTGATGAAGAAATAACATATTTAAAAGAAAATCGAGAACTGCAAGATTTAATAAAACAGATAGATATTG
>JAHHTN010000094.1 GCA_020024645.1 Faecalimonas sp. | reverse complement strand
GTTTTGGCATGGTCAACTCTTGCATTGAAATATAATTTTTTGTTTGATACAATAAAAATAACGCAAACAATGGTTGTATTTGGTCATTTTCACACAAGGAGAGGTTAATGATGGAAAGGGATTTCCGTTATCTCAGAGAAAAGCATGGTGATGCTGGTGCACGAGATATATTTGAGAAAATTTGCACTCGATTGCTACAAAGTAAATTTAAAAACGATGCACATAATATTCGTGTGACGCAGGGAGACGGTGGTATTGATATTTTAGTAGGCGACTTCAATGCTCCGATTGAAAATTATCAGTGTAAGTACTTTATTGATGGAATTAATAGTTCGCAGAAGGCACAAATAAAAGACTCGTTTACTACTGCGATTAGTTCGGATAAGTATAGTATGAAGAAGTGGATACTATGTGTTCCTTGTTGCCTAAGTGTTTCGGAATTCAAATGGTGGAGCAATTGGCGAGGTGAGCAGGAAAAAATTCATTCAATAGATATATCTTTGTTTGATGGCTCTTATCTAATTTCGGAACTTAAAAAATATGATATTTATAATCAGGAGTTTGATGAAGATATCAGAATGAAACTTGATGAGATTTTATCTAATATTCAAAGTGAGAAGGAACGACTATCACAGGAAATTATTGCGGATTTGACAGATATAGAACCAGCAGATTATGATGATATGATTTTTGTTAAAAAGCTTGAAAATGCGAATATTGCAATGATAGATGGATGTAAGAGGGATTTTTTTACGGCTGAATTCGCAGAATATGCTATCAAAAGTAAAGGTGTCCCTGAATCTGTCCGACTACTGAATAATTTAAAACGGAAAGTATATACCTACTGGGAAACGCAATATCGTAGATACCAAAGTGACGATGACGGAAATGATCTCCTTACTCGTGTGTATGAGCGAATTGAAGATGCCGATACAACTTCTTTGAGGTGTACACCTTTACCAGAAGTGAGTCTATCGGCAAAAAAGGGGATTTTACATCAATGGGCAGAAGAGTGTAGTATCGGATGGTTAAGAAATTATAAAGAGCAGCTTGATATATATTTAGGGAGGAATGGAAATAATGGAAATTAATTTTTCCGATTATATAAACGATTCTGTTAGAATCCTAATCCTTTTAAATGCCACTAAAAATCGAAAAACCATAAAAATGACGGAGAGTAAAATTAAGCTATACGATTACTTCTTAAAATTCCCATGTACAATGTTCGGAGAAAACCATACGCAAAATATACAGTGGAACGTTGATGAGTACTATGCTTTTTTTCATTGGCACCCTGACCTAATTCGATATCGGCAGTGTTTGTCTTACTTACAAGCTAAGTGTTTTATTGAGAAAACTTTTGATAAAAGTGGTCCTTTTTTCACCATTACTGATTTAGGGACAAATGCATTAGATACTATTCATAATGGCTATAAAAAACATCTAGTGGACTTGGCAAATCAACTAGTACCTACAGTTGCAAAATTGTCAGATAGAAAAATTGAGCAGATGATTGAAGAAAAATCAAGGACTGGTATGAGAAGAGAGGAAGTGACGGTATAATGATAAAACTTAAGTTTGTTTCATTAACCTTACTCGGAAATCGAAAAAATTATTCGATACATTTTAAGAATGGTTTCAATTTGATCTCTGGCCCAACTTCTACTGGGAAGACTGCCATTCTCGAAATGATTGATTATGCACTTGGTTTGAAAGGTCATAAATCTTATATAGAGATTGGAAACTCCTGTTCTCATGTTGAATTAGTGCTATATATCGGAACGGAAAAATACCTTATAAGACGAAGATTGTTCGAATTCAAAGAACCTATTATTGTTGAACAATGGGATAATGAAAAAGAAAAGTTTTTGTTTCATAATCGGATGGAAGTAGATGGTCCCAGCAATCCTAAATCGTTATCAGCTTTTTTGATTGAAAAGATGGGGCTCACTGATTTTTCTATTTCCGGTCAAGCTTTTAGTTTTCGTGATGTTTTCAAATACTGCTACATAAAACAAACAGAAATTGACAACGAAGATATTTTGGGTGAAAAATCGTGGGAAAAGAATTTTAAACGTAAGGCAACATTTGAAATTCTTTTTAATATCTATGACAAAGGGCTAGAACAACTAAAATCAAGTGTAGAGCAAAAAAAGATGAATTAAAAGCTCTGACTCTTCAACTACAGGGAATTCAGGATTTCCTTAAAAGCATTGATATTCAAAATGTTGCAGATTGTGGAAGGGCAGAACAAACTATACAGAATGAAATATTTGAGTTGCAACGCGATTTGTCTAGCGCCAAAAACCAAAAAGAGTATAAAAGTGATGCTTTGACAGAATTGAGAAAAAGAATCAATGCCTTGCAATGTGATCTGCAAAAAAAATTAGAAGAAAAAAATGCACAGAAACAATACTTGGGTAAATTGCAACTACTCTATAATCAGTACACCAGCGAAATTGAGAAAAAGGAGTTAGCTATAGAAGGGTATCTGGTATTCAATCGATTTGAGTTCAAATTTTGCCCCAATTGTTTGCAGCCTATCCAGCAAGGTCATGATCCGAATATTTGCTGTTTGTGTGGAAATGAAGCCAGTACTGAATCTAGTGAAATAGTCTTATTGAAAAAAGATATAACGATTTTACGGCGCAAGTCGAAAGAGCTATTGCATTTTATAGAAAAAGAAGACCTAAAGCTCGATGAACAAATCAAAGAAGAGAATCAGATAAGAGTGTGCCTTCATGAAGCGGCAGTAGAACTAGGACAATTATCAATGGATTATATCAATCCTTATATCAAACAAATTGAATATTATAATTATGAGATTGGTAGGAAAAATCGGTTGCTAATTGAGATACAGAAAGAACTCCAGATGTTTGAACAGGTCGAAAGGTATCAGAAACTAATAACTGGAAAAGAAGATGCTATTCAGAGTATTCGTAATAACATCAAAACACTAACACAAAATACGATAGATAAGGACAATGTGCTAATTCGACTGTCAGATGCTTTTGAGGACGCACTCTCTGCATTTCAATATCCTAAATTATCATCCGCATATATTGATGACAAGTCATATTTGCCCTATGTCAGAGGACGAAAATATGATGATATTGGAAGCCTAGCTGGCGTAACGCTGATTACAATAGCATATTATCTTTCTATATTATTTGTTGGAGTAAGTGAAGGATTTAACCATCCTGGCTTACTGATCATAGATTCTCCGCGGAAGAATTTAGGTGCCCAAGCAGCAGAAAGTGAAAACAATGAGTTCAAGGATGAGAAAATTTTTAATGCAACGATGAATTATCTTTGTACAATTTCTGAGACATATAAAGATCAGGTGCAAGTGATAGTTGTTAATAATGGCTATCCGGATATTATACCAGCCGAATGTGTTGTTGCTGAATTTGATTCGGATGAACATAATGGGTTGCCACAGGGATTTATTGATGATGCAGTCTAATAGGTTCGTATATAAAAGAAAAGTAACAGTTTAATCTAATTTTTCTAAAGCCGTTTCAATCATAAATGCATCGCTTGAAGAACGGCTGATAACAAATATCATCGACAAATTATCACTTGTAAACATCGAGATTGACGATGATTTGCTATCTTACTTAGAGGCAAATCCATCAAATATGTGAGGAGTAGCGTATTATGGAAATATTGTTGATTGATAGCACTTGGCCTCCACGAGAAGGAGAATATTGGAATAAAATCATCTTGAATTATGATAATTGGGATGATTATAGCTATCGTACATCCTTTGGTATGTACTATTGTGATAAGCAAAAAGCGGTTCACGAAATTGGATTTTTGAAGATTTATTATTATAATAATGATCAGGATCGGACAGAGAATTATTCAAAGCACACTAGGTTCTTTTTAGGGGAGCGAATTGATCAATTAGAAGAGGCCTATTGTTCGTTAGGACAGGATTTATCCTACTATAGAAAGTTACAGGAACTTTTGCCGAAAGAATACACAGCAATATTAGAACGATTAAATGACATCGCCATTTGCGATAAAATAAAAAATAAATTTATAAATGAAAAGGGCGTTCAATCATCTCTTTTGAGATTTAGTGGTGCAGAAAAAGCTTTAGCTGAAGCAAAGAATATTATCGCTGACCAAGAAACGACGGACAAGGACATTTCTTTTATTTACAAGGTAACGGTTCCTTATGATGAAATACCGATTTTTTTAAATTTTGACTTTCATAAAACGAATCTTCTTCCATATAGAATTAACATTTTGATTGGAAAAAATGGCACAGGAAAAACTCAAATCCTTTCGCATCTAGCAAATTCACTAAGTGGATATACCGAAAGCATAGAACCTGAGAGTTTTCCTGACAAACGTCCTCCTGTTGATAGAGTTATGTCTATTTCATATAGTGCCTTTGATAGATTTAGAAAACCCCCTGAGGGCAGTAGTGATAGCCGCTCTGTTTTCAGCTATGTTTATTGTGGCATTCAAAGTGAACATGGAACCTTATCGCTGGACGAGCTCAAACAAAATCTTCAAAATGCATATTTTCAAGTTAAAGCACGTCAGAGAGAAAAAATCTGGTTAGATGTTTTGTCTGTTCTTATGGAAGAAGAACACAAGAACACGGTAAAATTAATTGCATCTGAACATTTTGAAGATGTTAATCTTAGTTCTGGACAACAGATACTGATTTGCACCATAACGGAGCTTATTGCCAATATTGAAAATGAGTCTATTATTCTCTTTGATGAACCCGAAATACATCTTCATCCGAATGCAATTTCAAATGTTTTACGCATGTTTAATAGGCTTTTGGAAGAATTCAATTCTTATGCGATATTTTCAACACACTCACCGCTAGTGTTACAGGAAATTCCATCTCGGTATATACAAATTCTGGATCGTACGGATGATATTATTACTGTGCGTAAACCAGATATCGAATGTTTTGGAAATAGCATAAACAATATTATTCATGATGTGTTTGATGTGACAAATAACGAAAGCAATTTTAAAAGTGTACTCCACTCATTGGCAGAGCAGAAGTCATATCAAGAAATTCTTGATATATTTAATGGTAGATTAGGTTTAAATGCTCTAATTTATCTAAAAAGCTGCTATGGCTTGGAGGAATAGTAATGAGGAACATCACTTATCCAGAGATTGATAATATTGATTTGTGGGATAAAATTGTATCTCGAAAACATCAACCAGCTAGAGGTAAGCTTTTAGCCCTTAGAGATAAAGTAAATGACAGATATAAATTCTATGAAAATCATTTTACTGATTTAGATAAGATTATTCCGCTTCCCAAAAGTGAGTGGAATGATTCGGAAAAAGAATTGATCAGTTGCTACGGAGACAATGTTGAGTTCAAAAAAGCACGTCATCTGCTGTTTGAAAAATTATCAGTTACTCAGAAAACAAAATGTCCGTACTGTATGCTAAGTCGACCAAACACACTAGAGCATTATTTTGATAAAGACGATTATCCTGAGTTTTCAGTATACATTCCCAATCTTGTACCGTGTTGTTCAGAGTGTAATTCAGATAAGAGTACTACGGTATTCAATTCAAAAAAAGAGAGGAACTATATTCATTTTTATCATGATTCACTACCGGAAAAACAATTCCTTTTTGTCCGCTTTTCTTTCATTGAACCAGATGCTGTGCCACTTGTTGATATCTTGTTAAAGTTTAGCAAAGAGACCTATTGCTCTCGACTAATACGGAGCCATTTCAGTAATCTGTCTTTACTTTCCAAATATAAAAGTTCCATTTTAGATCGAATTGCTCCAATAATAGAGGAAATTCAAGTAAATCACCAAATGGGGATGTCAAAAAGGAATATTACGGAATCTTTACATATCCGTTTAGATTCATTGGCTAAACATTACGGAAATAATTATTGGGAAACATGTGTATATGAGGGAATCCTTAATAGTTCTGGTTTTTTAGATTGTTTATTATCTGAATAGTTTTACAATTGATAAACCGACCATTTATGCTCATTTGTTTGTACCATTTACATTAAAGCTGACAAAATACCAATTACAATACATAAGGTAAAGAGAACTGCAGCAGATATTTGCTGCGGCTCTCTTTGCCCTGTAACGAAAATAGGCGGGAATGCCGGAAAGGAGAATCGCCATG
>JAHHTN010000093.1 GCA_020024645.1 Faecalimonas sp. | reverse complement strand
AATTAAATGGTCTTATTTTCAATCAGTTCTCCTATTTTGTCTTTATATCCTATTTTTTTCTAAAATTATCCAACGAAAATTAGAGTTAGATATTTTCTAACCCAAAACTTCTTAAGCTAATCCTAATTCTTGTCGCAACAACATATGTATTAACTTAGGCTTTAATATTCGCTTCCACTTATATTTGTTTTTTTCGTTTACATTAATCTTCTCTAAACTACTTTTTATGATTGTGGCCAAATCAAAATGTTTTGCCACATCTCCATTTAAAGAAATTTCTTTGTTGTACTGTCGTAATAATGTTTGAACTTCTCTTCGATCTCGTTCTATAATATTGGATTTTTCAATCCTATTTCTACGCAACGCCACACTAACACTGTGTTCCTGATACTGTTCATTTTCTGTTTTTTTCACTAACTTTTTCATTACATCTCTTAATGTAATAAAATATTTTTTATCTTTAATTCCTACATAGAAAAATAGTTTAATTTCTCTAAGATATTCTTCCACGATTTTTTTCTGTACACTTAGTAATTCCATATATTTCTTATAGAATTTTTTCGTACCTATTTCATATTTTGTTCCACCAGTCATATTAATCTTCAAAATGTCCATTGCCATCAGTTTAGCTCCAGCTTTCATTTTTCGGAAATTTTCTTGTGTGAAAATATAATGTCCTAGATTTATATACCCACGACCAAAAGATTCTTTTGTACTAAAATCATTATCTAAAATTGTAATATCCCAATCTCCAGTGTAATTTTTCTGTGTCGTTATAATTCCTTTTTCTGTTAAAGATTTCTTAACATCATAAAAAGCTTGATACGATAATTTTGCATTTTCACAAACATCTCTATAGTATACTCCTTGAACACATCCGTGTTGATTTTGGAAACGAGCAATATACAGTAAAAAATCAATTTCTTTTGCTGTTATATTGCACTTAAATAATTTTTCTAAAATTGAATTTGCAAGTTTCTGCATTTTGCTCATCTCCTTTCTCTTTCGTTATCTCCAAAAAAAATAGTTGCAGGATTTCTTATCATTTAACCCACAACTACGTTATATCTACTATTTTAAAGTTTTCCACTTGTAAAACTCATATGTTCATGTTATCATGTTTCTAAAGGTAACATTTAGTTGTGTTTGGATAAATGTTATCTAAAAGATGATATTTAGTTGTGTTTGGATAAATGTCATCTGCAAAACTTGAATTGCAGTTCAAGTTTTGCTTTTGTATAAAGTATACTAGATTATGTATATCATGTCAATTATACAAAATCAAAATGTAAAAAAGAGTGGGTTTCCACTCTTTTTTATGTTTCAATAAAAAATGATGTTTTCTATGCCTAAGCTGTTTTAATACAGGCAATTCTCGTCTATTTAAAATCATCTAGTTCCTCTAGGCTTTTTGCAATAAAACCACCATTTTCAGCTTCTAATATAGATTTGTCTAACATTGCCATATAATCTGCATTTTTCTTGGCTTTTATTATCTCCTTATATTCTGATTCAGATATTATTACTACATTTTCATTTTTTGGTCTTGAAATCACTAATATTTCTCCTTTAAATACTTGAGCACAGAATTTTTAAAAATTAACCTTACCGTCCATACTTTTTACAGCCAACATATCAACACCTCTTTCAAATTAAAGCCGTACGTTTTTTGTACGTTTATTATATTTGTTTAGTCAATGTTTATTATGTTGCAGTATTTGTTTTCGATAATGGTAATATGTAGATCTTTTCATTCCTAATAAAATCATTAACTCTTTATTTTTATAGATACCATTCTCAACTTGTTCATAGGCTTTTTTGAACTCACTTATTTCCATAACTTGTGGTCGTCCATAACGTTCCCATTCTCCTCGTTCTTTCATTGCTGCTATGCCCATACGCTGTGATTCTCTGTTTTTCTTTCTCTCTGCTTCAGCCATATATGCTAATATTTGTACAACAATATCACTTATAAATTTTCGCATATCTGCATTTTCTTCTGTTTTTCGTGTATCAAGCAAAGGAAAATCTAAAACTACGATATCTACTCTTTTTTTTTGTAATCTCAAACCATTTATCTGTTGTTTCTTTATAGTTTCTCCCTAACCGATCAAAAGATGTAACATAAAGAACATCATTTTCCTTTAGTTTGTTTAATAATTTTTTAAATGCAGGTCGAACACAAGTTTTTCCAGAAAATTTGTCTACAAAAATATTTTTTTGTTCAATTCCTTGTTTTCTTAGTTCCCTAATTTGCCTGTCTGGATTCTGACTTCGATCAGATACTCTTACATAACCATATTCCATCTTTTTTTTCTCCATATTCTATGTTATTCTTTTATCGTCGCTTTTTTAGAATGAATATGGACTGTTTTTTAATCATTTTTTATAATAACTATATCTTCTGGTAAAACTAATGGTGCTTGAGCACAGCAATAATCCAACAATGCTTGTGTAAAAACTACTCCAATACTGCAATTATTTTCTTTTGCAACTTCTTCTAATTTTTCTCTGACAGGCTCTTTTATATTCGTCATTTCCTTAACGTTGTTATATCCTATTCGTTTATATCTTTCTAATAATTCTATATCTATTTTTTTATCCCCTTGTAGAAACCAAGAAATTGCTTCTCTATGAAAAGTAGCCTTTGATAATTTTGTTCTTTCTAATAATTTTTTTTCTAATTCCTGTAATTTCTGGGGAATTCTAAAAGATGTATATGCCATTTTTTCCCTCGTTTTCTAAATTTAATCAAACTGTTTTTTTAAGGTGCTAAATTTAGCACCTTAATTTTTATTGCAACAAAATTTTTTCTAAAGAATGAATTGCTTTTAAATACCTTTCATATTTTCTTTCATCCAATTGCACTGTATTCATTTTTAATAAATCTGAAACATTTTTCGTATCATCTTTAAATATTTCTAATGTAATAGTTTTCTTTTCAGCCTTTATTCCTTTTTGTTTTCTTTCTTTTTTTTCTTTAAATTTCAAAAGATCACTTTTACTTGTTTTTTCGCCATTCTCTTTATTCTCAATAACTTCTTTTACAAATTCTTGTTGTTCCTCTTCATTTAACTGTCCAACAATTTCACTTGCAAGATATACAGAGATTTCATCGTTTAGCATGGCTTCTTTTAATTCTTCAGAACCTTTTTTATCAATAGCTTCATGCTGTCCAACTAATGCAGGAGAACATCCAATTTGTTTAGCAATTAAATTTCTACTTTTTTCTCCTTTAATTTGTTGATATTCAACAGTCCCATCTGTCAAAATTCCTATTGGAAGCATCTCTATGCCTTGTTTTCTAACTTCATCAAAAATCTTTTTCCATCGTCTACTTTCACTATATAGGTCAGAATCTGTCATTTCTCTATGACGATTTGTTTGCAACATTGAAAAATCTTCTTTTAAATCTAAAGACAAAGGTAAATCAATTTCTTTATCAATATCTTTTAATATACATGGTATTAATTTCTCTTTATCCCATTTTCCTTGTTCAAACAATAATTCGATTGCTGCTCTTCTTCTATGTCCTGTAAGTAAAATATACTTTCCGTCTGTATCTTGTCTAACCACTAAAGGTTGTTCAATTCTTCCTCTAAATATCAGTTCTGCCAATTCTTCTATTCCATTCATAGAAAGATCATTTTTAGGATTTGGAACGATTTCATCTAAGTGTAAATATAGGATATCTATTTTATCATTGCTTTCTAAATTACTTGAATGTGTATTTAATAATCCTGTTCCTAACTGCAAATTTTCCATTTGTTTTTCTTCTTTTATTTTATTAGTTGCAGAAAATTTTTCCAAATTGAATTTTTTCGCCATTAGTAGATTCCCCTTTCCTTCAATTTTTGAATCAATTCTTCTTCGATTGCATCTTTACCTTTACTTTCTAATTTTTCCAGAAATACTTTTTTATTAGCAGCTTCAATATATGCTGTTAAAAGCATATATGCACGTGTTATTTTTCCAGGGTTTCCTTTTGTATCTCTAATTAAAAGTGGCATTTTCATATAAGAATTTTCTGCAATATATTTATTTCTAGGGATAGTAATTGGAATAATTTGACCTGGTAATAATTCTTCTAACATTCCTTTTACTTCTTTAGCAATATTAGTGTTGTCATATTGAGTAAAAAAACATCCTTCATTAACTAAACGTGGATTATATGTTTTTACGGTATCTATCAAATTCATGGTAATAGCAATACCAACACAACTTCCAGCATCCGTCCTAGTTGGAATATATACTTTATCTGCAGCGACTAAAGCGTTAATATTTAATATTGAAATAGACGGCGAACAATCAATTATGCAATAATCATATTCTTCAGCTATAGTATCTAAATGACTTTTCAACTTAAACTGTTGAGGTGTTTTTATATCTGCTTTTAACAACTCTTCTACTTCGGATAATGTTAAAAATGCAGGGATAATATCAACCCCATCATATCCTGTACTTTTAATACATTTATGTATATCTAATGTATTGTCCATCAGTAAATGCTCAATAGAATATTCTCCAGCAATTCTTTTTCCTGATCGAATTGCATTAAAGGTTGTTACAAAATCAAATTCATTGAATTGATCACTTAAATTACTTTGAGGATCCATGTCGATTTCTAATACCTTTTTCCCATATATAGTAGCTAACATATGAGCAATTTCTTTCGCAGATGTTGTTTTCCCAACTCCACCTTTAATATCTAATAACGCTATTGTTTCCATTCTTTTTTTCATACTATTTCTCCTTTGTTTCAATTACTACATATATAGTATACCATGTTTTTAAAAAATTATCTAGTATTTTTTTATATTAATTTTTATTTATGTTTCTGCTTATTTGCAAGGTGCTAAATTTAGCACCTTAATCCCTTTCTCTCCCAATATCTCGTTTTTTTCCTTCTTCTATTTCTTTATCCACTAAGCGTTCATGTTCTCTCATATTCTTCATTTTTTGACTTTCGTTATTTAAAGACTTTTTCAATTTTCTCATTGCAGATTCTATTTCATAATTAATTTTACTATTTCTAAAATTTATTTTGAATCCATTTCTAAACTCGTTTTTTTGAATTAATGAGAGCATATGTTCTGCATACTCATTTCCCTGTTTAGCAGACAATTTTAGATAATTAATCCCTTTCTTTCTATTTTTCTTAACCCTGTCGCCATAATAATACATTTTCCCAAGAGTATATGATGATATCGCTTCTCCATGTTCTGATGCATCTTTTAAATAATTTAGTCCCCTTTTTATATCCTTTTTATAATTTTCTCCTGATATATATTCTTTTCCTAACAAATATTTCGCATAATAATTTCCAATGCTTTCTGCTTCTTGAAGCCACTGTTTAGATTTTTTTATATTTTTTTTCAAATTAGTCCCACTTAAATATTCTTTTCCTAACAAATATTGTGCATATTCATTTCCATTCTCTGCCACTTTCGTTAATAATTCTTCAGCAACATCTACCTTTTTCTCAAAATTATTTCCCGTTAAATATTCTCTTCCTAACATATATTCAGCAATATGATTTTTTTCTTCAACAGCTTTTATTAACCATTTTTCAGCATTGATTACGTCTTTTTTAAGATTTTTCCCACTCAAATATTCTTTTCCTAACAAATATTGTGCATACCCATTTCCATTCTCTGCACTTTCTTTTAACAATTTAATTCCTTCTCTTTTTCTTTTCAGATCATCTTTTTCCAAATATATTTTTGCTACTAAATATTGTGCATCTGCATTTTTCAGTTCTGCAGCTTTTAAAAGATATTTAGTCGCCTGCTCTTCATTTTTTTCTGTTCCCATGCCTTTTAAATACATTAATCCTATTTTATATTGTAACGTCACATCTGGAATATTTTCATCCATTTTTATAAAACCTTCAAGTGCTTTTTGATAGTGTTTGTTACTTTCTTTTTCATTAATTTCCGTTCCTATTCCATACCTATACATAATTGCTAATTGATAATGAGCAAATGGAAAATTTATATGTTCTATTGTCTTTTTATAATATGAAAAAGCTTTTTTTAAATCTTTTTTAATCCCATTTCCGTAAAAATACATACCAGCTAATGAAAAGTTGGCATAATAATATTCAAGCATTGCTGCTTCTTCAAATCCTTCTTTTGCTTTTTGATAATCTTTTTCTACTCCCCTTCCCAACAAATAACATTGACTTAATTTGTATTTAATTTGACCTTCATCTGTATCATCTGTATCTAAAGTTTTATCTAATATCATTAATTTTTCAAAACCTGCTTTATAATAAAATTCACTTTTTTCTAAATCTTTTTCTATAAGTCCTAATTTATATATAAGTCCAAGATCAAAATCTGCTAAAACATTTCCATTTTTTTCTTCTTCTTGAAATAGCTCTATTGCATTTTCTATAGTATCTTTATTATTCAAAAGTTTTTTTGCTTCAATATATGTTTCAGTCCATGAAATAAAATATTCCGATGGGTTCTCTTCTATCTTATCTTCTACAGAAGATGATTCCTTGTTTGATTCTACTCTTTCCCGCATATTAATTTTTGAAATTAATTCTTCATTAACGAT
>JAHHTN010000092.1 GCA_020024645.1 Faecalimonas sp. | reverse complement strand
ATCATATAATTTTTGCATTTTTTCTTCTGTCATAACATTTATTAGTAAAAAACTCATTGTGTCTACTATTACCCAATCATTTTTTTCTATTTTTATTCCTGATGACTGGCACTTTAAATACTCGTGATTTTTTTCTTCTAAAAAATTATATCCTGTAAACTGATTTATTTCTGAAACATTATCCCCACTATACTTTATTCCTAATGCTCTAGCTCTGTTTTTTTTGGCTCTTAACTTTTTTATTACCATTTTTTTCTCCTTTTATAAAAATAGCAGGGTTATTTTTTTCCCTGCTATTCAATTTTTAATATACACTTTTAATAATTTCTTTACCCACCAATTCCTGGTGCAGTATCTTTTTTATATGAGAATACAAAGAACCCTTCTCCTTGTAATAACTCTGTTGCATTTGATACTTCTACATCTAAGAAATATGCTTTTTTGAAGCTTATATGTTCTATTGTAGGTTTTATATTTATTGACTTATTGTCTTGTCCAAATGTTTCTTCTACAAATACTATTATTTTACCCTCTGTTTCTGAACCTGAAGAGTAGAATACATTATCAAAGTTAAATAACTCTTCTACATATCCACCACATAGTTTTTGTAATGGTTCGCCATTTTGATTAGGTGTTTCTCCTGAAATGTTTACCCAATCCTTATTTGTGAATTTATCACAGTCCATTAATTCTGTTATTCCGTCATCACCAGCACAAATACATATTCTTTTATTTGTTGCTTTTGCCATTTTCTTAGCTTTTCTCATCATTCTTTTGAAAGCTTTTATTTGAGCTACATCATTAAATATTTTGGCTTTATCTCCAAAGAAATTGCCTTCTGGAACAGTTATTTGAACATCTTGATTATTGTTATCTTTTACAGTTCTTTTTTTATTATCTGCGGTATCTTTAAAAAGTTTACATATTCTTTCATCTAATTTATTATGGATAGATTCAACTTGAATTTCTGCTATTTTACTTTCTTCATTTAGTTGAGATTTGTCAAAGTCTCTATCATCTACCCATAGTGGTGTTTCTATTGCTGTCGGTGTTATTCTGATTGAAGTTATTAATTTTCCTGCATCTACTCCTGCAACATCTTTAAAGTTGTTGTCAGTTCCGTTAAAGTTTGAAGTTCTATCTCTTGCTGCTAATTTTCCTCCAACATAAAACACAGAATATCCCGCATTATTACTTTGAGATTTAGCAAACCAGCCCTCTAAAGGCATTTTGTTTGCTCCCCCTAGCTTTGTCATTATTGTATTAGTATATCTAGCTTGTTCTCCAGGAGATAAATCCACCTGCTTATTAGCAAATATTTGAATGTTAATTTTTCCCCAATTCATTTTTGAATGGTCTACTACTAAATTTTTATTGTTTATTGTATTCCTCCTTAAAATTTTATTTATCTAAAAGCATAAAATCATAATAGAAAGCATCTTGATTTTTTACTTTTCTTGCAAAATTTTCTAATTCTAATAACTTACTTCTGTCATTTTCTCTTGTTGCTTTATTAAATGTTTCTATAAATGTTTTTTGGTCGTAGTTTGTTACTCCGCCATTTGAAGTTAAACCAGGTGTTGGCTCTCCACCTTTTAATTTCATTAGTTCTAGTAAAATTCTTCTTCCAGCTGCATTTTCTGATAATGAAGCATAAACTTGTTGTGTTTCTACATTTTTTTCTGTTGCTATAAAATTTTTTATATTTGGTTCTGCTGCTAACTCTTCTTTAGACATTAAAGATTTTTGAGTTTTTAAATATTCAACTCTTTGGTCTAACATTATTTTTGCCGCTTGTTCATTATATCCACTATCTTTAACTTGCTTTATTAAATCTGAAGCATTTGGTATTGTTTCTTTGTATGTTTCATCTGTTAAGTTCCAATCTGCATTAGGGTCTTTTATAAAAGATTTCAAGGTATTTAAACCTTGCTCATCTTTGGACATTGTTTCTAAATATCCCCTCTGCCCCTCATCTTCTATCCCTGAAACATAAGTACTAATATATTCAGGTACTTCTATTGCACCTGGTGTTGGTTCTCCACCTGCTCCACCTTCTGCGAATATCTGAATATTTAATTTTGGTCTTTTATTCATTTTCGTTTTCACTCCTTTCTGATAATTCTTTTCTTAATTCTGCTACTCCCTCTAGTTTTATTCTTTCAGTCTCGGAATCTCTTCCAACTGCTCTTAATGTTTCCATATTTTCCATTCTGTCAATGATATACAACTCTAAGAATCTAAGAATATTAACATCTTCAAATAATGATTTTCTTAAATCTTCATATTCTCGTATTTCTTTATTTGTCATTTTTAACCTCATTTTTTTCTGTATCATATTTTTTTATTTCTTTTTCATAAGAATTTATAAGGTCATCAATATTCTTTTCTGTAAAAAACTCATCAAAATCATTGTTTTTTTTCTTTTCTTTTAAAAATTCTAAACTTTGAGAGTACAGTTGAATTAATAAACTAGCATACATCTTAAGTATCATTTCCTTAACCACAGTATTTAAATCTTCTCTTTGCTTTGTCTGTTCATATAAATTAGCCCATACTGTTTCAAAATATCCACACTGTCCTGCGTCTAATTTTAAAGTATATTCTTCTTTCATTTTCTTTCTCCTTTTTTATTCTTGAGGAAGAGGGGCTTGAGTTTCTTGCATATTCTGTTCAAGTCTCTCTTCTGTTTCTTTTCCTGATACAAATTCTAAAGGTTTTACCCTATATCTTTTTCTTTGTGCATCTATATGGTTTGATATATTCATATTTGCAAATACCACTTGAGGTCCAAACTTTGCAACTAAGTCATTGATATACATATTAGCTCTCTCAAGGTCGTCTTGGTCTTGAGCTATTGTGATAGCATTATAAAATCTAATTGTCATTTTGCTTGAAGGGTCTTTTAAATATTCAATATCTTCAAGATTAATTAAATTGGCTCTTTTGCAACATTCAAAGGCTTTCATTACTGTTGGTTCAAGTAATTCTTTTTGTAACATTGAATACATAGGTTCTATTTGCTCTGCGAACTTTGTAACTGCTATCTGTGTAGCTGTTGCCGTTACTCCCTTAAGAGTGTCCACATCTTTTATATTTGTTATAAAATCTATAAAAAATAAGTCATTCAATGTTTGTCTGTTATCTTCAAGGTTAAAAAATTCAACATTTAAATCTATCCCTTGGTTTACTGGTGCAAAACTGTTAGTACCAGGTTTACCCATTAAACTAACTGCTCCAGGTGTGTTAATTCTTGCTCTCTTTGCAAACCTTATATCTCCCCAGAAGAACCAAGAGGGTTTAGCTAATTTTTCCCCTATTTTTTCTATATTTTCTTTTTTAGAATTTATTTGTGCTATCTCTTTTACTGCTTTGATAGCTGGTCCAGCTCCATAAGGGCTTTCCCTCATTTTCTCACACCTTGCAATTACCCAAGGATTATAATCCATATGTTCAGAATATATAACATCATTGAATGAGCTATCAAATGATACAGCATAAATATATTTTTTTTGGTCGTAATCATATATAGTACCCTCATATATTTCTTTTTTCTCATCTTCTCTCATTCTGTTGACTGTGTCATTTGATAATATTTCTATTCCGAACGAGTCTAGTAAATCGCCTTTTGTAACTCTTTTTTTCTCGAATACATCACCAGGCTTTCCGTTCCTATCTCTTCCAAGCATTACATTTTCAAGTTTTGAATAGTCTATTCTTACAGGTGAAAACATATCGGCTGTGTATGACACTTTAAAACAAGCTGTTCCTATTAAGAAATCTGATAATATAGATGCTTTTTCAGCTTCAAAGTTGCTTTCTGTTTGTAAAACATCAAATACTTTTTCATTTATTTTCTCAAATGCTATTTGGTCGCTTTCTGAAATTGTTATAAACTTAGGTGCATCTATATAGCCCCATATATAATTGTTATTAACAACCAAAGAAGAAATCTTGTTTCTTAGCTTGTCCAAGTAAGAAAAACCAGTAGCCCCACCATTTATATTTTGCAACCCGTCCAAAGTAAAATATTTGGCTGCTAAAGAAATCCAATAGTCAACAGACATTTTATTTTCGTATGCTATTTTATACCTACTAGATAAAAGTTTTCTTTCTTTTCCCTCTAAAAAGTCCATTA
This sequence comes from Faecalimonas sp., assembly GCA_020024645.1. GTDB lineage: Bacteria > Bacillota > Clostridia > Lachnospirales > Lachnospiraceae > Faecalimonas. Next base: position 2,490 of record JAHHTN010000092.1, on the reverse strand, counting down.
GCCTATCACCTGGTCTTGTTTCGGTGCTAACATTGAAACATTTCCGCCCCTTAGGCTCTCATAAAATCCTAAAGTTTGTTCTTTTTTCTTTTTCTGTTCCTTGTCTAGTTTCTTTCTCTCTTCTTCCATTTGCTTATTCATTTGTGCTTCCGCTTTCTTGCCTTGCTTATTTTGTTCGTAGGCGGAATATCCAGCACTAGCCCCAGCAAGTATTGTCGGAATTAATACCTCTACCCCCATTATTTTTCACCACCTTTTTTTTATTAATAGTTCATAAAGATATACCAGCGAACGAAAATAATAACATTATATATATAAAGAAATCAAAAGGAGAAAATACTGGTATATCCATATGAGCCATTTATTTGGCTCTTTTGTTTTTAAAAAAAATATATTCATTGTAATATTTATTATCTATTTTTATCGTGCTTCTTAATGGTCCAAACTTTTCAAACTCAAATTTTTTAAAAAGTTTCTCGTCCATTTTGAATGCAGGTGAACCGTCGCAAACTCTAAACTCAAAGTTATCATAAAGTTTATAGATGCTATTGATAAAAAACATCAAATCATTTCTAAATTCTTTTTTGAACTTAAATGATAGAAGAGAGATATTTATAACTCTTTCATTTGCTAAATCAATAGTTGCTGACAAGTAACCTATTATTATTCCCTCTTCTATACTCAAATATTCCAGCCTTGTTATTCCTGGAACTTGAAGAGGGGATAAACTACCAAAGAATTTATATTTTTCTTTTTCTTTTTTCATCATATCATTTAATTGTTTATATGTCAATTCTCTATTTTTTTTGTTTATTGGTATAAGCAAACTACATCACCCCTTCTTTTCTTAAATGTGCTTCTACTTTGCTATCTCTTTTTTCTTCTGTTTCTGTAATTGCATCATTCATATTTGAACCTAATTCTAATTCTATTTCTATATCGTTTCCAGTTCTTCCCCAATCTTTTATCGATTCTATTCTTTCTGACAAACTCACGGCTGCTTTAAAATCAATTTTTTTCACCTGGTCTTTTTTACTATCCCAGTCATTCAACGGCTTTTTCCCTGCTGCCTTATCAAATAATTCTTCCAACTTTGCTATGTGTGCCTCTTTTGTCCTACCTTCCATTATTTCCATTACTTCACTATATTTGTCAATGTACTTGGATAAGCTCTTATCAGATAAAAGCTTTTGAAGATTATCAAGGCTTTTCGGTATCTTTGCAGCTTCAAGGGCTTTATATCCGTCTTGGCTCAAATAAAATACATTTGCAAATATAATCTTTTGTTCTTTTGTTATTCTTGTTACTCTAGCCATTCAAATTCAACCCCTTTTTTGGTACAAGATACTTTCAAGTTCAGCTTGAAAAGAATTTTCAAAACTTTTTTTAATCTCTCAAAGTTACCCGAATAAACTTTTATAATTTCCCCAGTCGTTTCTAATTGCTCCAGCTCCTCAATAACTGCTTTCTTATGATAAAAGTTAGTTCTTTCTTTTAGTCCTGTATGCTCTTCTATTATCACAGATTTCAAAACTTGAGTATCGAATATCAGATATTCATATTTTATAAAATTAATCTTGTCAAAAGTTTTAGCAACTTCCCTTAATTGTTTAAGGTCTTCATCTATAACTTTTTGCAAGTTCTCTTTTAATATATTTGATACTGTCGCTAAATATATTCCGTCCAGGTTCTCCCTAGTAACTCCGTCAATATTTATTAATTTTAATTTTTTCAGTTGTATTTTTTTTAATGATAACTCCCCTCTTAATGCCTGAACTTGTCCCGCTTCCCTCTTCTCTGCTTCCTGTCTCTCTTTTATTTTGTTGTAAATCTTAAAAAAGGTCTTAGCTTCTTTTCTCCCTCTTCCTGGTTCAAATAAAGAAAATCCTTGTAATTCTTTTCTTGATGAATCTATATCGTGAAAATACAAAGTACCACCATAATTTTTTTTTAATGCTCTGTATATCAAATTCAATACTTGATAATACTCTTTAGTTCTGCACTCCACCTGGTTGGTTATATCTAGCCCATTTATTGAAACATCTTTCTTGGTTATGGCTTCACCTGTTATCACTTGTAATATTTGTATAATTCTAGTATGTATTTTTTTAATGGTCTTCTCATTCTCGCAAAGTTTAAAATTATCCGTACCGCTGAATCTTGAATAAGAAAAAGATATAATTATTTTTGTCTTTCCTCTCCAGTAGCTAAACCCCAAATAATTAATAAACTCATACCCTTTCTTTTTTGGATTTTTAAAAAAGAAGTTCTTTCCCTCGAGTTCTATTTCTTGATTAAAAAAGTGTGTTGTATAGTCAACAACATTTTTTATTTGTAATTTTGTTAAATATGATATGCTGCCATTGTCAACCACATTCCCACCACCTTTTTTTTAGCTGCTGCGGCCCGCTCCGACATCCACACGCCCCACACCGTCGGCAGCGATGAGCTTTTGCCGGACGAAAGCTACGGCATTCAGCTCGATCGTTC
>JAHHTN010000091.1 GCA_020024645.1 Faecalimonas sp. | reverse complement strand
CTACACACAACTAAAGTTTCTTACTTTTAAAAAATATCTCTAATTTTAATATAATCTTTTCCGAATTCTTCCTGCATTTCTTCTTTAAATTTCCCTGCATTTTTATAGAAATACATATCATGACGTACACATTCAGCCGACATTGCTATCATCGGCTTTGATTTTGTCCAAATAACTTCAGCAACAGTTTCGTTAATAATTTGTCCAAAAACAACTTCCTTCTCATCAGAAACAAGCGTAATAAATCTTCCACCCATTTCCTTTCTCTTTTCAGAGAGCATACCATGTCTGCTGTAATGTTTAAATGGAATAGTTGTATTTTCATCTTCGCTAAAGTAGACAATCGCAAGTCGTACCCCTTTTCTTTCAAGTTCTTTCAATTCTGTTTCCACTTGCGGTAAATCTTCTTCCCAAATTTGAATAAGAAGTTCTTCTTCTGTATGTTGAATGATATTTCTGCATTTTGCAAATACGTTTTTATATTCTCTAATATGCCAAATATATTCTAAATCTGTAGAAGTTTGATATTTTTTTAGCTGCAAAGACAATTCTTCTAACGTATCTTTCGTCTCTTTTTGTATTTTCTCAGATACTTCTTCTATTGGAACTGCCAGATATTGATTTGTTCCTTCTCCCTCACTAAATCGAACAAATCCCTTTGTCACAAGAGTTTCCAAAATATTATAAATTTTAGATCGGGGCACTCCTGACACTTTGCTCACCTCATATCCCGATGAACTTCCATAACGTAATAAAGATAAATAAGCCTTGCTCTCTGTCTCCGTTAACCCAATCTTATTTAATAATGGAATTACATTTACCACGGTTGCATTGCACCACCCTCTTCTGCCGGACGGCAATTTCTTGCAAACAAATTCAAACAACCTTTTTGTTCTTTTAATGGAGGGCATACCCATTTTTCTCTTCGCATTGCTAATTCTTCATCAGATACACATAATGTTGCTTCTCCATTAATTGTATCTAAAATAATTTCATCGCCATTTTCCACAAGAGCAATCACACCTCCGTCATATGCTTCTGGCGAAACATGACCTACAATCGCACCATAATTAAAACCTGAAAATCTTGCATCTGTAATAAGTCCTACGCTTGTATGTAATCCTAAACCAATAAGTGCATCAATACTTAACATGAGTTCTTTCATTCCTGGGGCACCCTTGCATCCTTCATAACGAATAACAATAATATCTCCAGCAACAATCTTACCACTTTCAATTGCTTCAAATGCCATCCTATCTCCATCAAATACCTTTGCTTTTCCTTTGATATATTTTACTTCTTTTGGAACTCCTGTTGGTCTGACAATCGCACCATTTGGAGCAATATTTCCACGAAGAACTTTCAATCCCGGCTCATTAAATAATGGCTTTTCCAAACTATGAATAACTTCATTTTGTTTCGCAGTCAAATGACTTAAAAATTCTCCCAAAGTAATTCCCGTCATCATTGGCACTTCTTTATATAATTTGGATTCAAGCATTTTCAATACATTTGGAACTCCTCCTGCATAATGAAAATCTACAACTGTAAATGGACCGCTTGGAATAACCGCATTAATACATGGAATTTCTTTAGCATATTTTTCAAAATCTTCTAATGTAACATCAAGACCCAATTCATATGCCATTGTTAAAATATGTAAAACCGCATTTGTTGAACCTGCCACTGCCATATCAAACATAATCGCATTTAATAAAACTTCTTTTGTAATTAAGTCCGAAGGTTTTCTTCCTGATTTTACTAGTTCCACTGCATATTTTCCTGCCATCCTTGCTTGACGAAGTTTCTTATTATCAGAGGCTGGAATTGTTGCTGTTCCTGGCATAACAAGATTAAACACTTCCCCTAGCATCTGCATCGTATTAGCCGTTCCCATAGATGGACATGCACCAAACGATGGGCAAACTGCTTCCTCTAATTCATCTAAATATTCTTCTCCTGCTCCCGAAAATCTTGCCACATCTAAATCTGCTTCTACAATTGCTTTTCCACAATGATGCCCTGGCTGCATAGAACCTCCTGTAACAACCATAGACGGAATATCAAGTCTTGCTGCTGCAAGATAGCATCCTGCAATAATATTGTCGCATGACGCAATCATTACTAATCCATCAAAATTATGGACTTTCGTAACAAATTCCACAGACATAGCAACTATGTCACGTCCTACTTGCTCATATTTTAGTTCTTCTGCACCATTTGCAATATTTCCACAAGTGGCAGGAATACCAAATTCCACTGGAACACCACCTGCTTCCCAAATACCTTGCTTTACTGCCTCAGCAATTTGTCTTAAATGTGCACTTCCTGGAGAGCCCTCCATAAATGAATTTGGTACTCCGATATGTGGTTTTTTACGAATATCTTCATCTGAATATCCTGCCGCCTTCATCATTACTCTTCTATGTGCTGCTTCTGCACCATTCCAATATTCTTGACTCATTTTTTCTTCCTCCTTATGTATTATGAATTCCACTCTGTTCCAATTTTTTGTTCAACCGCCTTATCATAAATACGTTTTGCCGTAACAAGATCTTGTGTTCCTATTCCTACAGTTTTAAATACAATGATTTCTTCTTCTGATTCTCGTCCAACTACTTTTCCAAGAAGAACATCCCCTAAATCTCCTGTGAAATCTTCTTTCGCGATTAGTCCGTCTGCTAGTGGAATAAGAATATCTCCCGCTTCCGATAAAACAGCTTCCTCTGAGTCAAAATAAATTTTTCCTGCTCTCTGTAAAATGGAAGAATCCATTTCTTGCATATGTGGCTGATAAGAACCAACACAACTCACTGTTGCCCCAGCTTTTACCTTTTTTCCATCAAATACAGGTTTAGCCGATGGAGTAACTGTTATGATCATATCCGCATCTTCAATTGCTTCATCAGAACTTTTTGCCGCAATAATCGTTGTTCCATACGATGCAAGTTCTTTATTCATCCTATCCACAAAATCCTCTGTTCTCTGCAAATTAATATCATATACTTTTACTTCTTCTAATTTTCTTACTGCAAGCATAGCTTCCAACTGCGTTGCTGCCTGTCCCCCAGTTCCAATCAACGCTCCTTTTTTTGCCGATTGATTTGCTAGAACATCAAACGCTGCCCCTGATGCAGCTCCTGTACGAAGTTGTGTTACATATGTTCCATCTAAGATAGAAATAACCACTCCTGTTGTTCCGTCAATCAACAATACTTGTGCAGGAGTTGTTGGTATTCCTTTTTCTATATTTCGAGGAAATACATTTACAATTTTAATTGCCGAACACTCTAAATCTTCAACATAAGAAGGCATAAACAAAAATGCTCCATCATGTTTCGGTGCCCCAATATTTGTACGAAGCGGCACAACACTTTTCCCTTCTGAAAAAATAACAAACGCTTCTTTATCCGCTTCAATAGCATCTTGTATTGTAAATATTTTTCGAATATCTTCTTTTGAAAGCAATAACATACTTTTCCTCCTTTTAAATAGTAGTTCCTTTTGGTAACTATTATATTGCTTCTGTTACTGCTTTGTCAATCTTCTTATACTAGATCATTCTTTTTTCCGTCTATACAAACGGTAGCCATTTAATAAACTTGCTGTTGCAAAAAGGAAAATCACACTATACATTCCTAATTTACTATCCTCTCCTGTTTTCACTTCTTTTGATTCTGTTAATTTGATTAATTTCTTTTCTTTTTGATTCTCTACGGAAAGATTTTCCATAACGACAGGGGTTTTCTCTCCCTGAGATTTTAAATGTACTTCATAAGACTTTTCCGGAAGTATATATCCATCCGGCGCTTTGACTTCTTTTACAAGATATGTTCCAAGATATAATTCTTTACTTTCAGCAATACCGTATTTTGTTTCTATTTTATCAACAATTTGTCCTTTTTCTATCAACACACTACCATCTACTGCTTGTATTTCTTCTTTCGCAATAATTTCAAAAACGGCTCCGTTCAATAACTTTTTCGTTTCCTTATCCTTTTTTTCAATCCGAATTTTTCCTTTAATCATTTCATTTTCCAATGTATATGTCAAAGTTACACTTTCTTGATCAATAACTATATCAAAAGGAGAAATCGGAATGTATCCATCTGGATATTTGGTTTCTTCTATTGTATATATTCCATAAACAAGCCTTCCCCTAGCACTGCTCTTCTTTTTCGTTGTCGCAAGCCCATTCTCGTCAGTTTTGATAATTATTTGTTCTCCAGTTTTTTTATTCGTTAATGTAAATTCCACATCTGGCATTGGTCTTCCTTCACTAACTTTCTTAATTTCTACATCGCCTCGAATAATACTTTCTTTTGAGTTTATCTTTGCATAAAGAGTATTATCCTCAGAAGGAAGAGCCACTTTATGTAACACTTCGTCAAGATTATACCCTTCAGGAGCTTTTATTTCACGTACATAATATGTTCCAGCAGGTAGTTCCTTTGAAAATGCGCGTCCTTCCTCATTAATTTTCAGTAGCTGTATTTTTTCCATCTTTTCTGATAACAGTTCATATTCCGCTCCAAAAAAACTACTATTTGGTAGTTGCGTTTCTGCATCCGTTTTAATAATTTCTATCTGTCCTTTTTCTGTTTTTACTTTTAACCACCCTTCTATCGAACTTTTCACTCCTTGTGGATTATATGTAATTGCTTTTTGATATTGTGCACCGCCTGCACCATAAATTAAATACGGGCGTGTACCACTCAGTTCATCTATGCGTTTCATTTTAACCTCTTGCGTGCTAAGTAAATCCTTTTCCGTAAATAAACAATATTCCTTTTTTTCCTGGTTAATACATTCAAATTTCACCGAAGAGTTTCCTACAATCTGTAATTTACAATCCACTTTATCCTCATCAATCAAAAACGTTTCGTAACGTTTCTTTTCCACATTCCACATTAATGTATGGGATTTCATATTTTCTTTTTTATTGCTCAAAAAACTCGGCACTTTTCCCACATTATTTATTTTACGATTCAATTCATCATAAAATTCTAAACCATCAGACGCATTTTTCAAAGAATGACTATATTCTTCCATGGCTTTACGTGCTTTTTGTGTTCCATGAACTCCCTCTACAATATTCCAAACCATCACTTGTGTTGCTCCATATTGAGCCTTTTGTTTATTTGTTGGTGTCTCTGTCACTGTTTGATAACCAAATTCAAGTGCTGCCTTTAGTTGCTCATTCTGTTTTTCTGATAAAATTTGGAGTGGTTTATTTACTGGAAGTTTCTTTCCGAAATCCATACAATATCCAATTCTTTTCGAACCACCTTCTTGAACAAAAAACATAACTCCAAATGTTCCTCGACTTTCTTTTCCGTACTGTGTAATCTTATACGGACTTGTTGTAATTCTAATCATCTTAGGAATAGATACTTTCCCCTTATCCTGTGCATGAGCAACTTTTTGATATGACAGAAAAGAAATCAGCATACATAACAATAATACTACACTTATTACCTCTTTTTTTACTTTTTGCAATGAATATAAACCTCCTTATTTAATAGACTGTGTTATTGTTAAATAATTAAACCTCCTTTCTGAAATAAAATTGTTCTCGTTTTGAATACTTGGGAAGATTATCCCTCTGAATATTTGATATGTAATTAGACGAGTAAATAAATCATATGTCAATTTTTTTCATTTGTCAATAGATCTTAAATTTTTTGATTAAAAACATAAGATGGAAAAGACAGTTTTCACTACCTGTTCCATCTTATGTTTTTATTACACTACAGGAATTTTTATTTCATTTTTCTCTCCGTTTATTTCACAAGCAAACAAATCTTCACCAAACGTTGCCTTCTTTGGAATGATATTATTATGTTTTTCAAATACTTTTCGAATTTTTCCCCTCCTTATTTTCTTTTATACTTATTTCTTTTTTAAATAGTTTTTCAATTCTTCAATAATCTCTTCATGTTTTCTCGGTATCATACGAGGGAACGCTTTCATAAGTCGTTTCATATTTTTAGCATTGCGTACCACCAGTTCTCTATATTTCTGTTTTAACTCTGCAATCTTCTCTGCCATTTCTTCAGAAATGTCTTCTCTTCTTTCAATAACTCCTAAAACATCTTTTGAAATATTTTGTCCGATTTCGTCTGAAATGCGCCGAAGTTCTACTGCAATCTCTTCCATTTTTTCTAGGTGTTTATTCACTTTCAAAATTTTGGAAACTGTTACATAAAGATCCACTAAAATAACTATACCTAAAATAATATCGACTGTAATTCTAATCCATCCTGGAATAACTATAACTCCCCTATAAATAAGTGGATGAATCCATTTCACAATTACTACGCAAGCAATTCCCCAAATAAGTGAAAACAATAAACATACATATCCATTTAAATTCAATGGCATTCCTGAATAATCCCACCACTTATTATGGAATATTTTATCAAGTGCAAATCCAGTCAACCATTCCAACGCAGTCACAACAATTACAGACGCTACATATAGTAAAAGCAAATTAGACTTGTATGGCATTAAAAGTTGTACAACCATAACAACACCCACGCCATAAATCGGACAAATCGGACCATTCAAAAATCCTCTATTGACAAATCGTCTTTCTTTTATCGCTGCAAAAGCAACCTCTGTACACCAGCCCAAAAAACCATATATAAAAAAACATAATATTATTTCGTATCCATTCATAGTTGGTCTCCTTTCAATTATTTATAGATATTATAAC
>JAHHTN010000090.1 GCA_020024645.1 Faecalimonas sp. | reverse complement strand
GAATATACACTTACCACTTTTAATCCACAAAAATATGTTAGGACCAAAACATCTGTATTATTGAATATCAGTGCAGAAATCTGATGTATAATAACAAATTTACTTTGACTAAGGGCATTATAATTGGCTTTGCATGCCAATCCAACCAAGCATAATATTTTCGAACATACCATGTCAAATATAACATTTGCACTAAATTGATTGCAAAATATACAATCTGAACTGAAATAATATCAAATCCTAATAAAATCAAAATAATTTTTGTCAAGTGAATAAGCACATTAACTATTGTCGCAATATTAGTTGTAATATAACTTCTTCCATCAACTTTCAATAAAATGTTAAGTTTTCCTTGAAAAAATATTTAATAACCTCTGCTAATCCTTGCAACAGAATGATTATTGCAACCATCCAATATTCTAATTCAACTTTAATCACTACAGGATACAAAAATGCTAACAAGATAACTGCTATTCCATAGAAAAACCCCGTCCTCTTAAAATATCTATCTGTTGCTACCATGGAAAGTAATCCATTCACTTCTAATCCAAAACTAACAATTAATAATCTAGGAACAACTATTCCCAATAAAAGGATGACCACTTGCGAAATCAAACCCGTAATAAATATATTTAAACTTTTTCTTCTTATTCACTTTCTGCCCCCTTCTATGTAGTATAATATTTCAATTTCTAACTGTTATTTTCAATCTCATGCCATCACTAAAACTAATGATTTAACTTTTATCTATCCTTAAGTTGCAATAATAGATTTTATCCCTTCTTCAAAAGAAACACATGGTTTCCAAGAAATCTCTTTTTTTATTCTATCAATAGAAGGAACAATACTTACCATTCCTGTTTCTGGATATGGAACAACTCCATAATTTATTTGACTCGAACTTCTGAGAATTTCTTTAATTTCTTCAACGTACTCTTGCAATTTTCTAATATCCCCGCTCCCCAAATTGTACACTCCATTTGGACAATCCTGTTCACATAATTTTATGATTGCATTTACCGCATCATCAAAATACAAAAATTCCCACATTTGCACGCATTGTGTCAAATTGCACGGCTCATTTTTTTTCATTTTGTCAATCAAACTCATAATCAGCGTTTTTTCATAATCACCTGGACCATAAAGACTAAAAATACGCGGTTCCTTATAGGATACATTGTTTTTCTCACACAACTGTTTTACCCTTTCAAATACTTTCAATTTGTATATTCCATACTGTGTATTGGGACAGCATTTTGTTTCTTCAGTAATCATTCCCTCACAGCATCCATACTCAGCCTGACTTCCAGCTGTAATTATTTTTCCACATCCAACTTGAATTATACTTTTAATTGCTGAAATACTATTCTTATAATTAGTCTCTTGCAGAACCTGATTGTTGCGTTCTTCCCCTCTTGTTCCATTCCATGCAAAATGGACAAAACAATCACATTTTCCTGTCAATTTCCCAATTTGGTAATACTCATCCATGTCCAACTCAACAATTTCAAGATTAGATGTTCTTTTTAAATCTGACAACTTTGTACTATTTTTTCTAACAACAGCAACTATATCCCACCCTTTTTTTACAGTTGATAAAACAAATTGTTTTCCAATAAAACTTGTCGCCCCAGTGACAACTACTTTCATCTGATCCACTCTCCCTCAAAATTAATTATCTAAAAACTCTAATATTGCATTTTCCAGTCCCTCTTTGTCATATCCGTATTTATGATAAAGATATGGTGCATGAGCCATCGCGGTAAACTCATCCTTAACACCTATGTTTTTGAACCTTACATGCAATCCTTCTTCAGCAATTATTAATGCAACTTGTTGTCCAAGACCACCAATCATATTATGATCTTGAGCTACAATTATAATTCCTGTTGATTCTGACTCAATTACTATATTTCTATCTATTGGTTTAATTGTATGCATATCAACTACTTTGATTCTTTTACCCGTTTTCTGATAAATCGTCTTTGATGCTTCAATAGCATATTTTACAACAATGCCTGAACAAATAATAGTTCCGTCATTTCCTTCCAGAACTGTAGATGCTTTTCCTATTTCGTAAGAATAAGTTTCATCATAAATATTCGGCACTGGCTCAACACTGCTTCTTATATAAATCGGTCCTTTATATTTTAATGAAGCATCAAGCATTCTCTTTGCTTGAACAGGATCAGCTGGCTCTAAGACTGCCATGTTAGGCATTGCTCCCATAATAGCACAATCTTCAATACTCCAATGTGTTGCTCCTGATATGCCTCCAGAAACCCCTGCATAAGTCGCTATCAATCGCACATTTAAGTTCCCATACGCAACATCTGTTCGACACTGTTCACATGCTCTCATACTAATAAAAGGTGCCATCGAAAATGCAAATGGAATAAAACCTTCTTGAGCTAGGCCCGCTGAAAAACTAATCATATTTTGTTCTGCAATTCCTACATTAAAGCACCTTTCTGGAAACATATCTTTGAATGTACGATTTCTGCATGTTCCCATTAAATCTGCATTTACAACAGTAACTCGAGAATCCTTTTTTCCTAATTCAATCATATACTCTCCAATTACATCCCTAAGAAAATTCTTCTGAGATAAATCTACCATTATAACCCCCACTTTTCATTAAAACTATTTTCAAGAATTTTACAACTTTCCTCATATTGTTCTTTAGTAATTTTACCTGCATGCCAACAAGCTTGATTTTCCATAAACTTAACACCTTTTCCCTTAGTTGTATGACATATAAATACCGTTGGTATATTCGTATCTGGAGACGGCAATAAATCAAACTGTTTTTTTATTTGTTCTATTGAATTTCCATCAAAATCACAAACATTCCAGCCAAACGCTCTATATTTTTCAGCTATATCACCAAGTGCAGTAATCTCATCGATTGTCCCATCCGCTTCTAATCCATTAAAATCAACAATCGCCACCAAATTACCTAATTTGTAATGCACCGCATTCATTGCAGCTTCCCAAACAGATCCTTCTGATTGTTCACCATCTCCCATAACAACATAAACCCGACTCTCATAATTGCCTTTTAATCGTAATGCAGTTGCCATGCCACATGCAATCGGAAATCCATGCCCAAGACTCCCTGTAGATACTTCAACATATGGATTTACTAAATTACATGAGTGCATAGAAAATCTTCCACCATCGGTTGCATATTCTTTAATAACATCATCCTTGGAAAAACAGCCAATCGCAGCTTGATTAAAACTTGTTACCGCAGAAGCATGCCCTTTAGAAAGAACAAATCGATCTCTCTTCTCATCTTTCAATCTTATTGGATCATATCGCATTTGATACTGCCATAAAACAGTCATTATATCTGTAATTGACAAATCTCCGCCTATGTGAATTGTCTGAACTGAGCATAATTCTAATAAATTTTTTCTTATCTCCAATGCTGCCTTTTCTAACTTTTTAATACTTAAATTCATTTTAAATCTCCTCTTGATTAACTGCTTCACAAATAACTTCAGCCATATAATCAATCATTTCATCTGTCATTCCTGGATATACGCCTACCCAGAAAGTATTATTCATTACAAATTCTGTATTTTTCAATTCTCCAATCACCCTGTACTGCTCAGTTCCTCGAATCTGATTAAAACATGGATGTTTAATTAAATTTCCACTAAAAAGAAGTCTCGTCTGTACATTATGCGCCTCAATATAACGTGTAACCTCATTTCGATTCAATCCAGTCTCTGGTTTCACACTAATTAAAAACCCGAACCAAGAAGGGCAACTATTTTCTGCAGGTTCAGGTAATATAACCTTATCTTGAACTTCCTCTAATGCTTTATGCAATCTTTCCCAATTATGACGACGGCGTTCAATAAATAATGGAAATTTTTTTAACTGTTCGCATCCAACTGCAGCCTGCATATCTGTTACTTTCAGGTTGTATCCAAAGTGGCTATATACATATTTATGATCGTATCCTTGTGGCAATTCACCATATTGCCCATCAAGACGATGCTTGCAGAAATTATCCTTCCCAGATGGACAAATACAGTCTCTTCCCCAATCACGAAACGATAAAATCAAACGGTGTAATTTTGCATTATTAGTATAAACACACCCACCTTCTCCCATAGTCATATGATGTGGTGGATAGAAACTTGAAGTACCAATATCTCCCCATGTTCCCGTAAATCGAGTTTCCCCATCAATAGTATATTGTGTTCCTAATGCGTCACAGTTATCTTCAATTAACCAAAGATTATGTTTGTCGCAAAATGATTTTACCTCTTTTAAATCAAATGGATTTCCTAATGTATGAGCAATCATAACCGCTTTCGTTTTTTTGCTGAGTGCATCTTCAAGCTTTGTAACATTAATATTATATTGTGGAACAGTAACATCTATAAATACAGGAATCGCTCCATACTGAATTGCAGGAGTAACTGTTGTAGGAAATCCACATGCAACTGTGATAATCTCGTCACCACGCTTAATCTGTCTATCTCCCAATTCCGGTGCTGTCAAAGCCATGAATGCAATTAAATTTGCCGAAGAACCACTATTTACTAAATGTGCATATTTCACACCAATCCATTCTGCAAACTCTTTTTCAAATTGATCTGAAAATCGTCCTGTAGTCAACCAAAAATCGAGCATTGCATCTGTCAATGCACACATTTCCTTCTCATCAAAGACACGAGACGCATAACTAACACGATCTCCTGGTTTGAATTTTTCTTTCTTTTCTTTAAATTCATAATAATACTTCTCTACAAGAGCTTTGATCTCGGTTCTTGCTTCTGTTTCATTTTTCCAATTACTCATCCTATATTTTCCTCCTAAATTATTCTGTTATAAGGAACTCTTTTATCTGCTTGTCCATACATTCTCTAACATTGCCACCATTTACCCAACATTTATTCCATTCTACCACCTTTTCAATTGCCGTTTCCAAATTCCAATGAGGTTTCCAACCAAAAGTAGCTTTTAGTTTAGCACAATCCAACTTTAAAAAATTAGCTTCATGAGGTCCTCCATCATATTGATCAATCCACTTCATTCCTTCGCCCCACTTACTAACAAATAAATCAACAAGAGTACCTGTCTGAAAACAATCTGCGTCATCTGGACCAACATTATAATACCCTGCATACTTTCCATCTTCATACTGCTTTGCTGCTATCATCAAATATGCATATAAAGGTTCTAATACATGCTGATATGGTCGTGTAGAAAATGGATTCCGCACTATTATATTCTCTTGTTTAATTGCCGCTCGTACACAATCGGGAATAATACGATCATTTGCAAAATCTCCTCCTCCAATTACATTCCCAGCACGTGCTGTAGAAACAACTACTTGTTCATCTTGAAAAAAACTGTTCTTGTAAGCATGTGTCACCAATTCCGAACAGGACTTTGAGTTTGAATATGGATCATAGCCATCTAATTCTTCATTTTCGCGGTATCCCCATAACCATTCTTTATTTAAATATACTTTATCAGTTGTCACATTTAAAAAAGATTTTGTATAAGATGTATTCCGTATACATTCTAAAATATTTACGGTTCCCATAACATTAGTTTCATATGTATATGCAGGATTTTTATAACTATCTCGTACAATCGGCTGTGCTGCTAAGTGAAAAACAATCTCTGGCTTTGCTTTGTCATATGCATTTTTCAATGTATCATAATCTCTAATATCACCGATAACTGACTGAACATCTTCTCCTATACCAGAAATTTCATATAAAGATGGTTCTGTTGGTGGATTCAATGAATATCCTGTAACCAAAGCACCCGATTTTACCAACATCTTACAAAGCCAAGAACCTTTAAATCCTGTATGGCCAGTTACAAACACTCTTTTTCCCTTATAAAAAGACAGATTAAACTTTTCCATCGCTATTCCTCCCATTTTTTCCATGGTGCTTTATTTGTTGCAAGTAATTTTTCAAGCATGTCTTTCTCTCTTTTATTATCCATACACTGCCAAAATCCCCAGTGCATATAAGACATCAATTCTCCTTTTTGAGCTAATTTTTCTAATGGCTCCCTTTCAAATACAGTGGCATCTCCCTCTATATACTCAAAAATCTCAGGATTTAACACCATATATCCCGCATTAATAGGTGCAACATCCGTTTGATTCTTTTCACGAAATGATTTTACCGCATTATCCCCACCAATATCCAACACGCCTTTTTGTTGCTCTAGCATCACAGCAGTCAATGTTGCAACTTTTCCATGTTTTCTATGAAACTCTACGAGTTCTGCTATATTCACATCACAAACGCCATCTCCATAAGTCATTAAAAACGATTCATTTCCAATATAAGGCTGAATACGCTTTATTCTTCCTCCCGTCATTGTATTTAGTCCAGTATCGACAACAGTAACCTTCCAAGGCTCACAATGGTGATTGTGAATCGTCATATCATTTTTACCATTTGAAAAATCAAATGTCACATCACTATTATGAAGAAAATAATCTGCAAACCACTCTTTAATTACATACTGTTTATATCCAGCGCAAATTACAAATTCATCAAAACCATAATATGAATACGACTTCATGATATGCCACAAAATCGGTTTTTCACCAATTTCTATCATCGGCTTTGGTTTAAATTGGGATTCTTCTGAAATTCTCGTTCCCAAGCCTCCAGCTAATATAACAACTTTCATTCCGCACCCTCCATTTTCCTTTCAATCATTTGTTTAAACACTAACTTTGTTTTTATTCCTTTATCTTTCTTTAATTATTCTTTCTTTTAATTCTTCTAATATTGAAGATGTAACATTTCTAGAAAATAGATACGTT
>JAHHTN010000009.1 GCA_020024645.1 Faecalimonas sp. | reverse complement strand
CTGTACATAAAACTCTTCTTGATGATATGGCTCCAAAAAAAAAGTCTGTAAAATCAACATATTTATCTTTTTTGCCTTCTCATCATTTTGAAATTCAAGTAATAATTTTTGCATATCTTTCAAAAAATAATGCCAATCTGAAATATATTTTTCATTCTTTTTTAAATCAGGCGTATCAATCCATTTTTTTACTTTTATCTTTGTTCGATTCTCTTTTTTACATTCGTGAATTTGTAAAAAATATTGAAAAGATTCCCCATCATAATATCTTCCAAGTGGAAAAAGCCGGCAAATTCCAGGACGTATAGTGTGAATGCTACACCGTCCTTCATTATTTAAAAAGGCACATTTTTCGTCTACTCCTGACATTTTCAAATTTGGTAAAATAATACCGTCTATAACATTTAATTCTATTTTATCTGCTAATAGTTGTTCAAATTTCTGATGTAGTCCAAAAGTTAATCTATATAGATCTAATGGATCAAGAATAATTGATGTTCCCATTTGTTGACAACAGGCTGAACATCCTTGACAATCATTACAATCTGCTTTTACTAAGTCATTCGCTTTATATAATTTCCCGTCTGAAATTTCTTCCATGTTCACTTCTCTTCTCACGTAAATTCTCCTTTACTCATCGGTTTTTCTCAAAATATCCAAAGTATGTGCACCTGCTCCTAATAATTCTGGTCTTTCGCAAGTGGATAAATGGTATTGAATGAAAAGTTCAAATGTTTCAGGTGTCATAGCGTTTAAAATAGATCTCATATAATTAGCTGGTCCATCTGCAGAAATTAATTGTATCCGTTCTAATCCTGCCCCTTTTCGAACCGCGTTAATATCCTCAATACGAACATAATCATATAAATCTTCAGCCTTAGAAACAACATGAAATTTTTCATTCACTTTTCCATTTTGAATACTTTCTTCAATATGATTTTCTTTAAAACCATAAGTTAGTATGCTATATTCATTCATACAATAGGCGACGAGAATAATCCCATCTCGTTTCACAACTCGTTTTGCTTCTGAAAGAGCCTTTATTTTATCTTCCATTGTATATAAATGATACATTGGACCAAAGACAAGAACCATGTCGAATGTATTTTCAGGAAAACGTGATAAATTTAATGCTGTTCCTTGATACGCTTTCACATTACTTCCCTTTGATTTTAGAATGCCCAAATTATATTTCACAAGTTCAATAGCTGTTACATCGTATCCTTCTTCAGCAAGAGCAACTGAATATCTTCCTGTTCCTGCTCCCACATCAAGAATACGTGCCCCTTCTTTTCCCTCTAAATATTTATGGATATATCTCATCGAAGTAATAAATTCTACCTGCCCGTGTCTCCTTGTTAATCTTTTTTCTTCGCAAAATTTATTATAGTATTTTTCTAATTCAATTGTCATGTATCATGTACCTTTCTTATTTTTTCAAACGATTATATGCGAACAAACTTACAAGTAATATACTTACATATATGAAAAGAAAAATTGCTGTTTCATTTGTTCTTGGCATAAACATAAAATATGCTGGTAAAAATATAACTAAAGTCGGAAATAATACTTTCAAAAATAGATATAGTATTTTTCTTCCTTTTGGTATATCTTTAATATTTGTCTTATTTGCATTTTTTGCTTTGCAGATAATATTTGCTCCAAAACGTCCCATTTCTCTATATGCCATGTATTCGATACCATTTAATTCAAACTCAGGGTACATACTTTCCTTTGTGATAAAAATAGATAAATGATTCTTTTCTGCATATTTAAGTAGTTCTTCGGTAAATTCAGCTGGATTCATACACATCGTATCCGGACGAAATGTAAACTTACGTAATTCGTCTTCTTTTGCTAATTTTTTAAAATCCAAAAAAATATCAGCAAAAACAGATCCTTTTTTCTCTTCTACCTCTATGATAGCCAAATATTTATCTACATCGAAAGAATGCAATGTATTTGATTCTATTTTATCACAGAATGAAATAGCAGCTTGTAATTTTTCTTTTTCCTTTTCTAAATGCGTTTTCTGTTTAGAAATTGCATCGGAAAGAGAAATTTCTTCACCAAGCACTTTACGTATTTCTTCGATAGGCATATCTAATTTTCTTAATAATTTTATTATCTTTAAAGTATATTTTGTTTTGTAATTCCTGTCTGTTCTTCAACAAATTTAATATTCAACATTTTTATTCCCCCTTTTTTATGTCATATCTAAAATATAAGGGATATTGTAGGTATAAGGTCAATATATTTTGGGGTTTCGTTTGTTTAAAATTTGATTTTTCACCTTATTTATGATAAGGTTCGTTATTTATGATGCGATAGCTTCGATAAATTTGTTCTAACAAAACAACTCTCATAAGTTGATGTGGAAAAGTTAATTTAGAAAAGCTAAGTGCATAGTCTGAACGATTCAATACTTTGTGCCCAAGTCCAATTGAACCACCAATAACGAAGGTAATATGGCTTTTCCCTTGCACACCTAACTTTTCAATCTTATGTGCAAATTCTTCCGAAGCTAGTTGTTTTCCTGCTATTTCAAGAGTTATTACGTATGTGTCTTCCTTAATAAACTTCATAATCCGTTCAGCTTCTTTAGAACGTATTTGATTTTCAACTGTTTCGCTAGCTGTGTCAGGTGTTTTTTCATCAGCCACTTCTATAATTTCCAATTTACAATATTTACTTAACCGTTTTACATATTCTGCAATGGCATCTTTCCAATACTTTTCTTTTAATTTTCCAACGGAAATAACTGTAATTTTCATTTTTCAATTCCTTTAATTAAAAATGTCTTTCTGCAATACTTGCACAAAGACATTTTATAATATTTCTTTATCAACGTAAAGGGACACTTTATTATTTGTTTTTCTTTTCTGGTAATTGCACAAGAATAACCGCCATAAACACAATAATACATCCAATCATTTCCTTCACGCTTAACGCTTGACCTAAGATAATCCAACCAGCCAAAACAGAAATAACTGACTCCAAACTTAATATCATAGACGCAACTGTCGGATTCATATTTTTTTGTCCAATTACTTGTAATGTATAGGCAACACCGCATGACATCACTCCCGCATATAAAATTGGATAAATCGCTTTCGTCATTGCCAAAAAATTTGGATTTTCAAATAACAGTGCACCAACTAAACTAATTATACCACTTACAAAAAATTGAATGGCAGACAGACAAACACCATCTGTTTTAGGAGCAAAATAGTCAATAACTAAAATATGTATTGCAAATAAAATTGCACAAACCAATACAAGAACATCGCCTTTTCCAATAGAAAAATTTTCATTAATGCAAAGTAAATATAATCCAATAATAGCCAAAATAGCTCCAATCCATATTTTTTTTGCAATCTTTTTTCCAAAAAGCAGTTCTACTAAGGGGACAATAATAATATATAGTGTTGTGATAAAACCTGCTTTTCCAACTGTTGTATGCCGAATTCCCATTTGTTGAAAAAGACTTCCTGCACAAAGGGCCATACCACAACAAATTCCTCCTATCCAAACAGTTTTCCTATTTTTTTGTTTTTCTTCTCCATTTCTATTATACAAAATTGGATTTTTTCTTGATCGATATATGATTAACGGAACCAATACCATTCCACCGATTAAAAATCTAGCAGAATTAAAAGTAAACGGACCAACATAATCCATTCCAACACTTTGTGCCACAAATGCCGTTCCCCAAATAATTGCAGTTAATAAAAGCAATATGCTATTTCTTATTTTTTCTTTTTGCATCATTTCCTCCACATAAAATATTTTATAAATACGTTGCCATATTTTACAACATAAAAATATCTTTGGACAAAACGTCCAAAGATATTTTTGAATACTTTTTTAAAATATAAATCAAATATTATTTATTTGAAAGATATTCATGAATTCCTTTTGCTCCTGCTTTACCTGCTCCCATCGCTAAGATGACAGTTGCTGCTCCTGTTACAGCATCACCACCAGCGTAAACACCTTCTTTTGTTGTTTTACCTGTTTCTTCTTCTGCAACAATACATTTCCATTTATTGATCTCTAATCCTTCTGTTGTTGAAGAAATTAATGGATTTGGAGATGTACCAAGTGACATGATAACGGTATCTAAATCCATTGTGAATTCTGAACCTGGAATTTCAATTGGACGTCTTCTTCCAGATGCATCAGGTTCACCTAATTCCATTTTAACACAAACCATCCCCTTTACATATCCATGCTCATCTACCAAAATTTCTTGTGGATTTGTTAATAAATCAAAGATAATTCCTTCTTCTTTGGCATGATGGATTTCTTCCACTCTAGCTGGAAGTTCTTCTTCACTTCTACGATACACAATATGAACTTCTGCACCAAGACGAAGAGCTGTTCTAGCAGCATCCATAGCAACATTACCTCCACCGATAACTGCGACTTTATTTCCAGCAGCGATAGGAGTATCATAAGAATCATCGAAAGCTTTCATTAAGTTACTTCTTGTTAAATATTCATTAGCCGAGAATACACCATTTGCATTTTCTCCAGGGATACCCATAAATTTTGGAAGACCAGCACCAGAACCAATAAATATCGCTTCAAATCCTTCTTCTTCAATCAACTGATCAATAGTTGTTGATTTACCAATAACAACATTTGTTTCAAATTTAACTCCTAATTCTTTTACTTTTTCGATTTCCTTAGCTACTACAGCATGTTTAGGTAGACGGAATTCAGGAATACCATATACTAATACACCACCCAACTCATGAAGGGCTTCAAAAACAGTTACCTCATATCCTAATTTTGCCAAATCTCCAGCGCAAGTAAGACCTGCTGGACCAGAACCAATAACGGCAACTTTATGTCCATTTGTTTTTTCTGCTCCAACTGGCTTAATATTATTTTCAAGGGCATAATCAGCTACAAATCTTTCTAATTTACCAATAGATACTGGTTCACCTTTAATGCCTCTGATACATCTTCCTTCACATTGTGATTCTTGTGGACATACACGACCACAAACAGCAGGAAGTGCTGAAGATTGCCCAATGATTTTATATGCCTCTTCAATATTTCCTTCTTTTACTTCTTTAACAAATGCTGGAATATTAATAGAAACAGGACACCCTTCGATACATTTTGCATTTTTACAATTAATACATCTTGTGGCCTCTTCCATTGCCTCTTCTTTGCTATATCCTAAACAAACTTCATCAAAATTTTTCGCACGAACTGCTGGTTCTTGTTCTTTTACTGGAACTTTTTTTAATACATCAGCCATTAGTTATCACCTCCACAATGACCACATCCACCATGATGTGTATCACCTTCTTGTAATTTTAACATTGCACGTCCTTCTTTAGTTTTGTACATCTGTTGTCTTTTCATTGCTTGATCAAAATCAACTAAATGTCCATCAAATTCAGGACCATCTACGCAAGCAAATTTAATTTCATTACCTACCTGCAGACGACAGGCACCGCACATCCCTGTTCCATCTACCATAATTGGATTCATACTTACAATTGTTGGAAGTTCTAGTTGTTTTGTAAGCAAACAGACAAATTTCATCATTATCATTGGTCCGATTGCTACACATACATCGTATTTTTCCCCCTCTTCTTTTACAAGTTTTTCAATCATACTTGTAACCATTCCTGCATGACCATAAGAACCATCATCTGTACAGATGTATAAGTTTCCTGCAACTTCTTGCATTTCTTTTTCTAAAATTAACATATTTTTAGTTTTGCAACCAACAATAACATCAGCATCAATTCCTCTTTCACGCAACCATTTCACCTGAGGATAAACTGGAGCTGCCCCAACTCCACCTGCTACAAATAGCATCTTCTTATTTTTTAATGTTTCTAAATCTTCTGAAACAAATTCAGACGCACATCCTAATGGGCCTGTAAAATCTCTAAAATTATCTCCCACCTTTAATTCAGCCATTTTTTGAGTAGATGCTCCTACAATTTGAAATACAATTGTGACTGTTCCTGCTTCTCTATCATAATCACAAATTGTTAATGGAATTCTTTCTCCTTTTTCATCCATTTTTACAATTACAAATTGACCTGGTTCACAATGTTTTGCAACTCTTGGTGCTTCTACATCCATGAGATAAATTTTATCTGCAAGTTCTTCTGCTTTTAATATTTTATACATCACGTTCCTCCTTAAATTTTCTCTACCTATAATGATAAAACATCAATCGCAAAATATCAAGATGAATATTAGAAAGTGCTTATCATATATAGTATAAAAAAGGCGACTGTAAATCAGCCGCCTTATATAAATGTTTTTTAGAAATCAACTTCTGTTCCATAATAAATACAAGTAAATAATCTTTCCATTGTTGCTGGATCAATTTCTCTCGGATTAGAACCTGTACAGGCATCTCCCACTGCATTTTCTGCAATAACAGAAATCTTTTCTTTAAATTCATCTTCTTTAATTCCAAATTCTTTCAATGTTGCTGGAATTCCAAGAATTATATTAAATGAATCAATTTTTGAACATAAGCTGTTAATTAAAGCTTGTTCTGAATTTCCTTCAAGACCTACTCTACGAGCAATTTCAGCATAACGTTTTGCTGCAACAGGGTCTTTGGCATTGTATTTAATAACATATGGAAGATACATTGCATTCGCTAATCCATGTGTAATATGTCCTGTTGAAAATACAGCACCTGTTTTGTGTGCCATTGAATGTACAATTCCAAGTAAAGCATTTGAAAATGCCATACCAGCAAGGCACTGAGCATCATGCATTTTTGCTCTTGCCGCCATATTTCCTTTAAATGATGCTGGTAAATAATCAAATACCATTTCAATCGCCTGAATAGCAAGTGGATCTGTATATGCACAATTCAAAGTAGATACATATGCCTCAATAGCATGTGTCAATGCATCCATTCCTGTGTAAGCAACCTGATGTGTAGGAAGTCCTTCTACAAGTTCTGAATCTACAATAGCAACATCTGGTGTAATATTAAAGTCTGCTAAAGGATATTTAATTCCCTTTGCATAGTCTGTAATAACAGAAAATGCTGTGACTTCAGTTGCTGTTCCTGATGTAGATGGAATAGCAGCAAATTTTGCCTTCTGCCTTAATTCAGGAAAATTAAATGGAATACATAAATCTTCAAATGTCACATCTGGATATTCATAAAATGCCCACATTGCTTTAGCAGCATCAATTGGTGATCCGCCACCCATTGCAACGATCCAGTCAGGTTCAAAAGCACGCATTGCTTCAGCACCTTTCATAACTGTTTCCACAGATGGATCTGGCTCAACACCTTCGAACAACTGAACTTCCATTCCAGCTTCTTTTAAATAGTCAACAGCTTTGTCGAGGAATCCTTGACGTTTCATAGAACCTCCACCAACTACAAGAATTGCTTTTTTACCTTTTAAATTCTTCAGTTCTTCTAAACAACCTTTTCCATGATAAATGTCTCTTGGTAATGTAAATCTGCTCATTATTCTGCATCTCCTTTGAATATATTGTTTATCATTTTATGACAATAACATTATACGACTGTTAAATATTTAACGCAATACTTTTAACCAATTTTTTGCAGTTAATTTTGGATATATTCTTGTATATTTTCATCTTCTACTATATCCATTTCCAAATCATAGTTTCTCACAGTTACAGCACTTGTCTTTCCGGTAGAATTTTCGACAAGAATTGCGCTGAAAATCAAATTCCCCTGTGGCATAGGTATAGGACCGATGTATTTTTTCCAATTTTCTTCTGTAGGCTCTGTTGTTCCAAAAGCATAATAGGCAGTATATCCATCTTTAACTTCAACTGTAATCTTTTCCTGCTGTTCATACAATCCACTTGATGGAGAAACAATTGGTGCCTCTGTAAGAGGCGTCTGAATTTTATATGTATGCTTTGATAGTAAACTTGGTATCCCTTTTTTATTTACGGCAACTGCTCTCACTATCCAATTTCCCTCATCTAAAAGTATCGGCAAATCCTTATTATATTTTGCACCTGTAGTTTTTGATGGTTCAGAACCGTCCAATGTATAATAAATATCATTTCCTTTAGAATATAACTCTAACTCTTCCTTTTTATTATAAAAATCTCTTTTTAAGGAAAACGAAGGCTTCTCTACAGCATAATCAGAAAGTGTTGATAAAACAGACTCTGATTTGCAATTTGCTAAAAGAATAGGAATTCTATCTTTCTTTTTAGCATCTATATAAATCTGAATCAAACTTTTATATAGTTCTTCATTATTTTTTTGCCTTTCTATTTCTTTTAAAAACACTTCTTCGGCAGAATAAAAAGCATTTTTTGCTAAATACACATCAGCAATTCCTTTATACCCACCAGCCTTTTTATCATCCTTTTTTATGGCAGATTCAAAATGTTGAATTGCAGTATCATAATTTTCTTTTTTTAATGCATTATAACCTTTTTTGATATAGCCGGCATATGATATTTGATAAAGCAATAATCCAACTAAAATAACAAAAAAAAGTGATGATAAGATAATACGCATCTTTTTGTGGCAATTTTTTTGTTTTCGTTTTGATTTTATAGCTATTTTTTTATCATATTGTTGAATATTACTATACAATTCATTTCTCACATGCTCGGCAAGGAGTTCATCTAGTGAACTGTAGTCAGGAACAATTCTCACTTCCTCTCCACATATTTCGCAATATAGAGAGCCTTCTTTTATTTCTGTACCACATTTTCTACATCTCACTACAATGCCTCCTTGCATACTGCTTCAACACAATTATACATAAGCATTGCACGTGTCATCACACCAACACCACCTGGAACAGGAGTAATTGCACTTACTGTTTCTGCTACATCCTCAAAATCTACATCTCCACATAAAGTGTTATCTTGGTTTCGATGAATACCAACATCTACAACTACAGATCCTGGCTTTAAATATTCTTTTGTAATAAATTTAGGTTTTCCTATAGCTACAACAACTATATCCGCTCTTTTTGTAATTTCTTTTAATTTTTTTGTACGGGAATGCGCAATTGTAACCGTTCCGTTTTCCTCTAATAATAAAAGTGCTATCGGTTTTCCAACATTATTACTTCTACCAAGTACAACGCACTCTTTTCCTTCAATTTCGATTTCAGAACGTTTTAAAAGTTGGATAATTCCTGCTGGAGTACAACATTCAAAACTTTCTTTTCCTATACAAAGACGACCAATATTTACCTCATGAAAACCGTCTACATCTTTTTCTGGAGAAATCGCCTGCGTAATTATTTCTTCATGAATATGCGATGGCAATGGCAATTGAACCAAAATTCCATGTACATTAGCATTTCCATTTAAATTCTCTATTAAATTCAGCAAGTCTTGTTCTGTAGTTTCTTCAGGTAATTCATAAGAAAGAGAACGAATCCCAATATATTCGCAATCCTTCTTTTTCCCATTAACATATACTGTCGATGCCGCATCGTTTCCAACCTGAATAACTGCAAGACAAACGTCTTTTCCTTCTTTTTTAAGTTTTTCTACCTTTACTTTTAGTTCATTTTTTATTTCTAATGCAATTTTTTTTCCATCAATTAATTTCGGCATCGTGTCACCCCTTACTTTTTAAAATAATCCGGTAATCTTTCCTTCTTCATTTACATCAATTCCATTTGCAGCAGGAACTTTTGGAAGTCCAGGCATTGTCATAACAGCTCCTGTTAATGCAACAACAAAACCTGCTCCTGCATTTACATATACTTCTCTAATGTGGATTGTGAAGTTTTTCGGACGTCCTAATAATGTAGCATCATCAGATAAAGAATATTGATTTTTCGCCATACAAATTGGAAGATTTCCAAATCCCATACTCTCAATCTTTGCCAACTGTTTTTCAGCAGCTGGTGCATATTCCACAGATGAAGCTCCATAAATTTCTTTTGAAATCGTTTCTATTTTTTCCTTTAATGATAAATCATCATTATATAATGTATGGAAATGACTTTCTTTCTTTTCAAGTGTTTCTAAAACTTTTTCTGCTAAAGCAATTCCACCTTCACCGCCTTTTTCCCACACTTCTGATAAAGCAAATTCACATCCTCTTTCTTCACAGAAATTTTTGATATATTCGTTTTCAGCATTTGTATCTGTTATAAACGAATTTAATGTTACAACAACTGGTACTCCAAATTTTTGTACATTTTCAATATGTTTCTCTAAATTTACAATTCCTTTTTTCAGTGCTTCTAAATTTTCTTCTGCCAAATCTTTTTTTGCAACTCCACCATTATATTTTAATGCTCTAACTGTAGCAACCAAAACAACAACATCTGGTTTTAAATTGCCACTTCTGCATTTAATATCCATGAATTTTTCAGCCCCTAAATCAGCCCCAAATCCAGCTTCTGTAATAGCAATATCACTCAATTTTAATGCAGTTTTTGTTGCACGAACACTGTTACATCCATGTGCAATATTGGCAAACGGTCCACCGTGTACCAATGCAGGTGTATGTTCTAATGTCTGAATTAAATTTGGTTTAATCGCATCTTTTAAAAGAGCAGTCATTGCTCCTGTTGCTTCCAACTGATTTGCTGTTACTGGTTCTCCTGCGTAATTATAGGCAACAATAATTTTCCCTAATCTTTCTTTTAAATCTTGTAAATCATTAGCAAGACATAAAATAGCCATAATTTCAGATGCAACAGTAATAACAAAATGATCTTCTCGAACCATTCCATCCATCTTATTTCCAAGTCCTACTACAATATTTCTTAAAACTCGGTCATTCATATCTAAGCAACGTTTCCATACAACTTGTCTTGGGTCAATTTGCAAAGCGTTTCCCTGCTGAATATGATTATCAAGCATAGCTGCTAATAAATTGTTTGCAGATGTGATTGCATGAAAATCTCCTGTAAAATGTAAATTCAAATCTTCCATAGGAACAACTTGTGCGTAACCGCCACCTGCCGCTCCTCCTTTAATACCAAAACATGGTCCTAAAGATGGCTCACGAAGAGCTATAATTGCTTTCTTATTTAATTTTGCAAACGCCTGTCCAAGCCCCACACTTGTAGTTGTTTTACCTTCTCCGGCTGGAGTTGGATTGATAGCTGTCACTAATACCAACTTACCATCATTCTTGTCTTTTACTTTTTCCCACAATTCATCAGAAATTTTTGCTTTATACTTTCCATAGAACTCCAAATCCTCTTCCTGAATTCCTATAGAGGTTGCCACCTCTTTAATGTGTTTCATAGCTGCTTCCTGTGCAATCTGAATATCTGTTTTCATTTTTTTCCTCCTTTGTTTTAGATATTTTCTTCTATATATTGTTCAAATTCTTCTATAGTCATTAAAACTTTTCTTGGTTTCGTCCCTTCTTCTTCTCCTACAATACCAGCTTCAAAAAGTTGATCCATAATACGTGCCGCGCGGTTAAAACCGATTTTAAATACCCTCTGTAACATTCCAATAGAAGCTTTCTCTTTTTCAATAATAAAACGACCTGCATCCACAAAATAAACATCTTTTTCATTTCCACCATTTCCATTAGAAGATGAAATTGTTCCACTACTCGATGCACTATCCACTTGTTTTTTTATTTCTTCATCATAAGAAACATTTCCATTTTTGCTTACAAGGAAATCAACAACTGCTTGTACTTCTTTGTCAGATACAAACGATCCTTGTACGCGCGCTGGTTTCTGATAACCTGAAGGATAAAATAACATATCTCCTTTTCCAAGTAATTTTTCAGCTCCATTCATATCTATGATCGTACGAGAATCTACTCCTGAAGAAACAGAGAACGCGATTCTCGAAGGCATATTTGCCTTAATTAACCCAGTGATAACATTTACAGATGGGCGTTGAGTAGCTAATACTAAATGAATCCCCGCTGCTCTTGCTAATTGTGCCAAACGACATATAGCAGTTTCCACTTCTCCTGGAGCAACCATCATTAAATCAGCTAACTCATCTACAATTATAACAAGTTGTGGCAATTTTTCTGGTTTTGTTTCATCTTCGATATCCTTTATCTGCTCAACTTTATCATTATATCCATTCAAATCTCTCACATTATATTCCGCAAATAGTTGATACCTTTTTTCCATTTCTACAACGGCCCAATTCAATGCTCCCGATGCCTTTTTAGGATCTGTCACAACCGGAATCATTAAATGTGGGATACCATTGTAAACACTTAATTCTACAACTTTTGGATCTATCATAATTAACTTAACTTCATCTGGTCTTGCTTTGTAAAGAATACTCATAATAAGCGTATTAATACATACAGATTTCCCAGAACCTGTTGCTCCTGCAATTAAAACATGAGGCATTTTTTTTATATCAGCAACAACAACTTTCCCTGCAATATCTTTCCCAGCAGCAAAAGCAATGTTAGATGGATGAGATTGAAACTCTTTTGTTTCCAGCAAATCTCTTAACATTACCGCTGTATTTTCCCTATTCGGAACCTCAATCCCTACGGCTGCCTTTCCAGGAATAGGAGCTTCAATACGAATATCAGCTGCGGCTAAATTCAGTTTTATATCATCGCTTAATCCTACAATTTTACTCACTTTTACACCTAGTTCCGGCTGTAATTCAAATCTTGTTACCGAGGGACCACAACTTACATTTGTTACAGTAACATTTACTCCAAAATTTTTCAATGTTTGCTGCAATTTTATTGCTGTTTCTCTTAAATAAGCATCAGAGTCTCCATTTCCACGTTTTCCATTTTTCAGTAATTCGAGTGGAGGAAATACATATTCAGAATTCGAATTAGAACTCTCTCTTTCAATAGTTTCTGCTACTTCTTCCACTTGATTTGAAACATCTTCTTTTTCTTTCTTCTTTTTTTTCTTTGGTTGTTTTTCTTCTTCTGCACGATGAATAGTCACCGTTTCAGGAATTGGCTCGAATACTTCTTCGTGAAATGGCGATTCCAAAGGTTCATCCGAATACAAAGGCGGCATTTTTTCTGGGAATATTTCTTTCATATCTTCGTCTAATTCTTTTGGCATTAATGTTGTATCAAAAGACACTCCTTTAACTTGTCTTTTTCTTCTTTTTAATTCCTTATTCTGTCGTTTTTCTTCTTTTCGTACAACAGATTGTTCTTTTCTTTTCTGTACATCTGCTTTTGCTGTTTTATAAGCTTTTTCGCCACCTCTTTTTACACCTCTTAAAAAAGATTTTTCAGTTATAATAATAAAGCAAATAATACTTAAAATAATTATAATAACATATGCACCAATCATGCCTACAAAATGACATAATACTTCGGAAAAAATTCCACCAATAACTCCACCACCTTGTTTATCTAATGCGGATATCTCATAATAGGATAACAATGTTGCCTGACTATCATATTTAAATGTAAGCAACTGTGTAAATGTGCATACCAACATAGTTAACACAATGCTCGCTCCGAGTTTTATGTATGCTACGGAATTACCTTTATTTGAAGACGCAAAAGCAATTCCGATGAAAAGAAGAATCGGTATAATATATGCTACTAATCCAAAAATTCCAAATAAAAAAGAGGATATAATATCACCCAAAAAACCTCCTATGCCAAAATTACTAATAAGTAATAAAATGCATACAGCAAGAGAAAGTAGAATAAAAATCTCATTTTTTAAAAATGAATTTTGTTGTATTGTTTTTTTTCTTGTCTTTTTCGCTGGCGTTCGTTTGGCTGCCTTTTTGCTTTTGTTTGACTTTGCTGCCATGAACTTTCCTCCTCTAATTATAAACATATATATGTTATTATAGCATTTTAAGAAACTTGTGTCATTATTTATTTTTCGCCTGTCTTTCTATTAATTCATATAATTTTTTTAACGCTTGCGCCATACCACCAACTTCATCAATCAACCCCTCTTCTACAGCTTCTTTTCCTTCGAGTATAGTTCCAACATCTTTTACCAATTGGGTGGGATCAAGCATTAACTCTTCAATTCGCTTCTGCGTAATATTAGAATGGTCAGAGATAAATTTAGTAATTCTATTTTGTGTTTTTTCTATATTTCTAAAACTTTGCATTACCCCAATAAACATCCCGTTTGATCTAACGGGATGAATAACCATTGTCCCACTTGGAACAATAAATGAATAATCCGCTGAAACTGCAAGTGGTCCTCCTATAGAATGGCTTCCCCCAAGCACTAGTGATACACTTGGTTTACTTATAGAAGCAATCATTTCCGCGATAGCTAATCCAGCTTCTACATCTCCACCGAGTGTATTTAACAAAATCAAAACTCCTTCAATTTCTTCATTATCTTCTACTGCTGCGAGTTTGGGAAGTAAATGTTCATATTTTGTTGCTTTTGTATTTCCAGAAACTGCTTCATGTCCCTCAATTTCTCCTATGATTGTTAAAAGTTGAATATGATGTCGCTTTTTATTATGAGACAATGATAATGTTCCCATTTCTTTTATTTCTTCGTTTTGCTTTTCTAGATTTTCTTCCATGATATTTTCCTGCCTTTTTTCTTTTAGTATTCGCAGGTTGTTCTTTTTTATGTAACCCAAATATAATTTCAAACAAAAAAGAAGGAAGAAAATCCTTTCATGAAATTTTCTTCCTCTTTTGTTTATACTAATTCTAACGCCTGTGCCAAATCATCAATAATATCATCTACATTTTCCACTCCAACACTAAAGCGAATTAAATCAGGCTGTACACCCGCTTCAAGTAATTCTTTCTCGTTCATTTGTCGATGTGTGTGACTTGCTGGATGAAGTACAGAAGTCCTTGAATCCGCTACATGTGTCACAATTGCAGCTAATTTAAAATTATCCATTAATGTGACAGATGCATCCCGTCCACCTATAATTCCAAATGTTAATACCCCACAACTTCCATTTGGCAGATATTTTTGTGCAAGTGTATAATATTTATCATCTTTTAAATCAGGGTAATTTACCCAAGACACTTTCTTATGATTCTGCAAAAATTCTGCAACTTTTTTTGCATTCTCACAATGACGAGGCACTCTCAAATGAAGAGTTTCCAACCCTAGATTTAGTAAGAAGGCATTTTGGGGTGATTGAATAGATCCCAAATCACGCATAAGTTGAGCAGTAGCTTTTGTAATATATGCATCTTTTCCAAATTTTTCTGTATATACAATGCCATGATACGTTTCATCTGGTTTTGTAAGACAACTAAATTTATCTCCGTATGCTCCCCAATCAAAATTACCACTATCAACAATACAACCACCTACACTTGTCGCATGTCCATCCATATATTTTGTTGTGGAATGTGTTACAATATCTGCTCCCCATTCAAATGGACGACAATTAATTGGTGTTGCAAATGTATTATCTACAATAAATGGAACGCCATGTTCATGCGCAACTTTAGCAAATTTCTCTAAATCTAATACAACTAATGCAGGATTAGAAATTGTTTCACCAAACAATGCCTTTGTATTTTCTCTAAATGCATTACTAATTTCTTCTTCACTTGCATCAGGGTCAACAAAAGTTGCATCCACTCCCATTTTTTTGATTGTGTGTGCATATAAATTATATGTGCCACCATAAAGCGCAGAAGCACAAACAACATGATCTCCTGCTTCACAAATATTCATGATTGCATAAAAGTTTGCAGCTTGTCCTGATGAAGTAAGCATTGCTGCCACTCCACCCTCTAAATCACAGATTTTATTAGCAACAACATCATTTGTAGGATTCTGTAGTCTTGTATAAAAATATCCTGAATCTTCTAAATCGAACAAACGTCCCATCTGTTCACTTGTGTCATACTTAAATGTTGTGCTTTGATAAATTGGAACAACTCTAGGTTCACCTTGTTTAGGCTCCCAGCCTGATTGGATACATTTTGTTTCCATTTTATAGTTGTTGCTCATTTTTTTGCCCTCCTATGAATATATATATTTCTTTTGTAAATTGCGTACCATATTACTATAGACTTCTTTACAGGCTTCTTTTCTATCTTCTTCAATGAGATGAATACACGGTGATAAATAATCTGTCCAAATTTTATTATAAATTTCTTTTGCATCATCCCGTTTATCAATTTGTTTCACAATTGTAGGCGCAATATTATAATATTGTTTCACAATATCTCTACCCGCTTCTTCTCCAAGCAAATATTCGTCACGGTAATTTCTTAGCAATTCTAATTCATAACAATCATCTGATTTTCCAAGATTTTCACATACTGCTGTAGTAATATAACATAATCTTTGCTTAAAGCCTTGTGTAATAGATTCATAAGTTGCATTTTGAATTGCAACATTTGAAATATTATTATTCCATAATTCTACAATCTTTCTTGAAATAGTTTTTCCGTATTCACCATCTCCATAATTGATTATTGGGAGCACATAAGTTACTAAAGCCATATTATAATCAAGAATAAGAAGTTCACGTTTTCTTTTTTGATCAACTTTTGCTAATTTGCCATTAACATATGTAGGAATGATTCCAGCAAGTTCTTCAATAACGACCTCTTTTCCTTCTTCTTCTCTTAAAGATATAACATGTCTCAAAATCATTGCTATAGACATCACGTTTAAAACGTTTTCCTAACACTAAAGCATCTTCGAATAAATTAATTAAAGTTTCCTGTGCCTCGGAATACATATCATATTCCCCCTCTACTTATTTTATCTTATTCGTCCCAGTTGTGATAAACCACTTGAACATCATCATCTTCATCTAATAAATCTAAAGTTTTTTGAAGATTTTTCAAATCTGTTTCGTCAGTAAGTTCTATCCATGTTTGAGGAATCATAGTTACTTCTGCCGACGCCATCGGGATGCCAGCTTCCTCAAGAGCAAGACGCACATCGCTAAAGTCTTCTGGTGCAGTTAAAATTTCATAACTGTCTTCCTCTTCTGCAAAATCTTCTGCTCCTGCATCTAACGTAATCATCATTAGTTCATCTGCATCTGTTTCATATTCTTCTTTTGCAACAATAATTTGCCCTTTTTTATCGAACATATAAGACACACATCCCTGAGTTCCTACGCTTCCGCTACCTTTTGTAAAGGCATTTCGTACGTTGGATGCTGTTCTATTCTTATTATCCGTAAGCGCATCAACAATGATAGCAACTCCACTTGGGCCATATCCTTCATATGTGACAGATTCATAATTCACAGAATTAGCATCTCCTGCTGCTTTTTTAATCCCACGCTCAATTGTATCATTCGGCATATTATTAGATTTTGCTTTTGCGATAACATCGCGAAGTCGGCTGTTATTTGCCGGGTCAGGTCCACCTTCCTTTACTGCAACAGCAATCTCTCTACCAATAATTGTAAATATTTTTCCTTTTGCTGCATCATTCTTTTCTTTTTTATGTTTAATATTTGCGAACTTTGAATGTCCTGACATTTCTTGTACCTCTTTTCTCTTTTCTAAAATTGCTTTTCCTATTTTATCATTCTTTTTCAGTGTTTACAAGGCTAGTTTTTCAATACGTACTTTTTCAATCAAATTATTCTTTACAGAAATAACAGAAAAACGATACCCTTCATACTCAATTGAATACTCTTCGTTCTCTGAAGGAATATGTTCAAGACAGTGAACAAGATACCCATTTAATGTTTCAAAAGATTCATTTTCAAATGAAATCTGCAATGTTTCTTCCAATTCATCTAAACTTGTCATGCCATCTACAAGGTAATTTCCTTTGGAAATTTTTTGAATGCATTCTTCATCTTCGTCATACTCATCTTGAATGTTTCCAACAATTTCCTCAATAATATCTTCCATAGCTATAATTCCTGCCGTCTGTCCGTATTCATCTAAAATGACAATCATATGATTTTTCTTCTGTTTCATTTCTTTGAATAATTTATTTATACTTTTCGCTTCTGGAACAAAACTAACAGGATGCATATATTCTTTTAAATTTTTGATTGGAATGTTTTGTAATTCCTTGTGAAAATAGCATTTAATCGCATCACGCAAATGAAAAATTCCAATAATAGAATCAATATCTTTCTCATATACAGGAAATCTTGAATTGTTTTGTTCTAACATAAATTCTACTGTTTCTTGAATTGTTTTTTCACCATCTAACGCAATTATATGCTTACGATGAACCATAATATCCTCTGCTTTCTTTTCGTTATAAGAAAAAATATTACGTATTAATTCTCCTTCACCACCTGCAAAAAAACCTCTCTCCCTTCCCTCTTGAATTAAAGATAAAATCTCACGTTCTACATCTTCCTGTTCTTTCTCTTCACCAGAAAAATTATACATCAGTCTGTCCCACAGGCTACTGCTTTCCTCCATTGTCTTTTACTCCTTTATTATGTATGAAGTTCAAAACTGATTTTGATTGCTTCATCAATTTCTAACATTAATTTTTTGTCTATATGACAAACTAGCTCTCTTAACCTTTGCTTGTCAATCGTCCGAATTTGTTCCAATAACACAACCGAATTTTTAACAATATGATATTTTCCAGCATCAATTTCCACATGCGTCGGAAGCTTTGATTTATTCATTTTTGAAGTAATAGCAGCACATATAACAGTAGGGCTATGTTTGTTTCCTACATCATTTTGAATAATCAAAACCGGTCGTATTCCTCCTTGTTCTGACCCAATTACTGGACTTAAATCTGCATAATATATATCTCCACGTCTAACCTGCACTCTATTTCACACTCCGATTTTTTAAGATAAAATTAGTATTTCCATCTTTTTCGGAAGTATTCTATAAATAGCATTTTCTTACCTATGCAAAATAATCTACTTGCTCTGCAATTTTTCCATTTTTCACATATACTCTAGGAATTCTTTTTCCTAATGCACAAATAAATTCATAGTTAAATCTACCTGATAGTTCACTTAACTGTTCAACAGAAATAGAGTTATTGCCATCACGCCCAATTAAAGTTACTTTATCACCAAAACTTACCCCTTCAATATCCGTTACATCTACCATAAATTGATCCATACAAATGCGTCCTAAAATATTTGCCTTTTTCCCTCGAATGAGTACATATCCTTTACCTGAAAGACTTCTTGGATAACCATCGCCATACCCAACTGGAATGGTTGCAATTTTCATTTTTTTTGTTGCAACAAATGTACCACCATAACTTACAGGAGTTCCAGACTCTATTTCTTTTACAAAAGCCACATGACTTTTTAATGCCAACGCTGGCTTTAAATGTACAGCATTTTGATCCACTTCATTTGACGGATATAATCCATAAGTCGAAATACCTGCACGCACAATGTCAAAACGTGCGTCTTCAACATCAATAATAGCTGCACTGTTTGCACAATGCTCGTATAAAAAAGTTACGCCTTTTTCTTTTAACTTTTGTGTCATAGTTACAAATTGACTAATTTGATTTTTCGTAAAAGTTTTATCAGTTTCATCTGCCTTAGCAAAGTGTGTAAATATTCCTTCCATATTTACATTTTGCAATTTACTAATTCTAGTAATTGCATCAATACTTTCATCGTTTATTGCAAAACCAAGCCTCGCCATTCCCGTATCTAATTTAATATGTAAATATGCTGTTTTCCCCTCTCTTCTTGCCATATAAGAAATTTCTTTTGCCATTTCCTCTGTATATACATTCATGCGAATATCATTATCTAACATTTCTAAATACTGATCAGGAAATATACAACCTAGCACAAGTATTGGCTTTTTTATTCCCTCAGCACGAAGCACAACTGCCTCATCAAGAGTCGCTACTGCAAACCCCCAAATATAATCATATTTTTCCAATACTTCCGCAATCTGAATAGCACCATGACCATATCCATCACTTTTAATTACCGCCATGATTTTTGTGTTGCCATTTATTTTTTGTTTCATTTGTTCCATATTATATGTCACCGCATCTAAATCGATTTTAGCATATACTCTACTGTAAGTTTTCATCTTGTCTGCTCCTTTTCAAGTTTTTTCATTACACAACCGATTCTGTCAAGTAAATCACTTGCCAATACACTATAACTTCCTTTTTCGTCTTTAGCATAGTCTCCACATACCCCATGTACATAAACAGCTATCTCACAAGCCTTTCTACAATCCATCTTTTGTGCAAGCAATCCTACCGTTATTCCTGCAAGGATATCTCCAGCACCAGCCTTTGCCATAGATTGATTTCCAGTTGTATTAATATATACATCATCTTCTTCTCCTGCCACCAAAGTTCTGGCATCTTTCATTGCACAAACAACAGGATATCTACAAACAAAATCTTTTAGCATCTCAATTCTACTTTTCTGTATTTCTTCTACTGTACATTGAAACAGTCTAGACATTTCTTTTAAATGCGGCGTTAATATCACTTGCTTTTTGTTCTCTAAAAGTGATAGTCTCTCAGATAAAATGGTCAATCCATCTCCATCAATCACGCAAGGACCTTTAAAACACTGCATTACATAGGTAAATATTTTTTCTGAGATGTCGCTTTTCCCAAGCCCTGAACCGATCAAAAGAACATCACTCCAAGCAATTAACGATTTTATTTGATTTGCATCAAATGTTTTATAAGTAGAAATAATTGCTTCAGGAAGTAACTGTTGTAAAATCATACGATTTTCTTCATGTGTATAAATTTGTACGAGACCTGCACCTACTAGATAAGCTGCTTTTGCATTAAAATAAGCAGCGCCCGCCATACCTTTACTCCCCGCTATAAGTAATACTTTACCAAACGTTCCTTTATTTCCATTTATATCCCTTTTGGGTATTGAAATAGCTGTATCATCTTTATCATATGTATATAATTTATATCCATTTGGAAGTGCTTCAGGCATAATTCCAATATCTACAACATATGTTTTTCCTACACAAAAACGTCCTTTTTCAAGTAACATTCCAATTTTTTCAAAAGCAAAGCATACAGTTATATCTGCACAAAAAGCACATCCTTTTATTCTTCCTGTCGTATCACATACTCCCGTAGGAATATCTACTGCTACTTTTGTACCATTCATTAAATTTAATTCTTCAATAATTTTAAAATAATTCCCCGTGATTTCCCTTTTCAATCCAATTCCCAAAAGAGCATCTATAATAACACTATATTCTTTTTTTGTTATTGTGCTTCTAATGGATATGCCATAGTTTTTTGCTATAGTATATTGTCGTTTGTTTTCCTCACTCGCATTTTTCTTACTGCCCATATAACATATATCTACGTGCATTCCTTTTAAATGTAAAAGACGTGCAATAGCAAGACCATCTCCCCCATTATTTCCAGAACCACACACAACCAAGGTATTTGAACAATCTATTTTTTCTTTTTCTAAAATTTCTATAACTTTAAGAGCTGCTCTTTCCATCAAAACACAAGAGGGTACTTTCATTTGCTCAATCGTATATTTATCTGCATATTGCATTTGCTCACCTGTTAATACATATCTCATACCATACACCTCCATTTTTGTTCAGAAGAAAACAACGCATAGGAAATGGAGGAAACCATATCTTCTCTATACGTTGTTTTTCTTCTATTCTGTATGCTCTTTATTGTAACGACTAAGATTGTAAGATAAACGCATAAGACTTTCGGACAAATGTACATTTTCCACAATAATATTTTCCGGCAAATCTAAATCTGTATGTGCAAAATTCCAAATAGCACGCACACCATTATCAACCAAAAGATTTGCAACATCTACTGCCTTTGTCTTTGGGATTGTGAGAACAGCTATATCAATATTATTTTCATTGATAAACTCTTTTAATTCGTCCATCATACGAATTGGCACACCACGGATAGATACACCAGAAAGTCTTGGATTCACATCAAAGATTCCTTTAAATATAAACCCTCTCTTTTCAAAAGATGTATAATTAGCCAATGCTTGTCCTAAATTTCCTGCACCAATAATAATCATATTATGGTCTATATCTAATCCTAAAATCTTCCCAATTTCTGTATATAAATATTTCACATTATAACCGTATCCTTGTTGTCCGAATCCACCAAAATTATTCAAATCTTGGCGTATCTGAGAAGCCGTTACCTGCATTCTTCTACTTAATTCATTTGAAGAAATACGCTCTACATTATCTTCTAGCAATTCTCCTAAGTATCTATAGTATCTTGGCAATCTTCGGATTACTGCCTGAGAAATTTCTCTTTCTTCCATCCACTTCACCTTCCAATCTATTCTACGCAATATTATATAGAATAGTTTCTATAAAGTCAATTTTTTAGTTGTATTTTATACTATTTGAGTATAATATAAAAGATATGAGTTATTTTGGGAGGATTTATTATGATTTTAGCATGTCATAATCTTAATAAAGCATTTGGAGAACAAATCATCGTTAAAGATGGTTCTTTTCATATAGAAGAACATGAAAAAGCAGCTTTAATAGGTTTAAATGGAGCTGGAAAATCAACTATTTTAAAAATGATTATGGGAGAATTGCCAGCGGATGATGGAGAAATTATTCTTGCAAAAGGTAAAACTATCGGTTACCTTTCGCAACATCAGAAATTAGAAAGTGGAAATACTATTTATGAAGAAGTAAAGATTGCCAAATCGGATATTATCAAGTTGGAAAATCAAATTCGTTCTATTGAAATAGAATTAAAACATCTCAAAGGCGAAGCGCTTGAGAAACGCCTGCAAACATATCATCATCTCACTGCTTCTTTTGAGCGTGCTAATGGATATGCCTATGAAAGTGAAATAATAGGAGTTTTGAAAGGACTTGGCTTTTCAGAAGAAGATTTTAAAAAATCTGTAGATACACTTTCAGGGGGACAAAAGACTAGGGTTTCCTTAGGAAAATTACTTTTAACAAAACCAGATATTCTTC
The DNA here is from genome assembly GCA_020024645.1 of Faecalimonas sp. Taxonomy (GTDB): domain Bacteria; phylum Bacillota; class Clostridia; order Lachnospirales; family Lachnospiraceae; genus Faecalimonas. The sequence continues at coordinate 22,186 of JAHHTN010000009.1, read as the reverse complement.
TTCTTGACGAGCCTACAAACCATTTAGATTTAAATTCAATCTCATGGCTTGAAACTTATCTTTCTAATTATCCAGGAGCTGTGCTTATTGTATCGCATGACCGTTATTTCTTAAACCGCGTTGTAACTAAAGTTATTGAGGTGGAACAAGGTAATATTATGATGTTTTTAGGTAACTATACTGCCTTTGCTCAGAAAAAAAGCCTTGTCCGTGAAGCAAAGTTAAAAGAATATATGAAACAGCAACAAGAAATCAAACATCAGGAAGCCGTTATTGAAAAACTACGTTCTTTTAATCGTGAGAAATCCATACGCCGTGCAGAAAGTCGCGAAAAAATGTTAAATAAAATGACTTTAGTTGATAAACCTACTGATATAAATTCAGAATTTCATCTCTCTCTAGAGCCATCATGTATAAGTGGTAATGATGTATTGACTGTAGAACATTTAAGTAAATCTTTCGATTCTTTAAAATTATTTCAAGATATAAGTTTTGAAATCAAACGTGGGGAGCATGTTGCCGTTATAGGAGATAATGGAACGGGAAAAACAACTCTTTTAAAAATTTTAAATGAAGTACAAACTGCTGATAGTGGTATATTTACCTTGGGAACAAACGTACATATCGGATACTATGATCAAGAACATCACGTTTTACATATGGAAAAGACAATCTTCGATGAAATTTCTGATGATTATCCAGATTTAACAAACACACAAATTCGCAATACTTTGGCTGCCTTTCTTTTTACGGGTGATGATGTTTATAAACAAATTAAAGATTTAAGCGGTGGCGAAAGAGGGCGTGTTTCTCTTGCAAAATTAATGCTTTCTGAAGCGAATTTTTTGATTTTGGATGAACCTACAAACCATTTAGACATCACTTCAAAAGAAATTTTAGAAAAAGCATTGAACGATTACAGCGGAACCATACTGTATGTGTCTCATGATCGTTACTTCATTAACCAAACAGCAACTCGTATTCTTGATTTGGTAAATCATACATTTGTAAATTATATTGGAAATTATGATTACTATTTAGAAAAAAAAGAAGAATTAACTGCAGCTTATACAAATGTAAATATAAATAACACTTTTACTATTGCGCCTGAGTCAGAAAATAAACTAGATTGGAAAGCACAAAAAGAGCAACAGGCAAAAGAGAGAAAAAGACAAAATGATTTACGAAAAATAGAAGAAAAAATTTCTGTTTTAGAAACAAGAGACAGTGAAATTGATGATTTGATGACACAAGAAGAATTTTATACTAACTCTGTAAAATGTCGTGAATTATCTGAAGAAAAGGCAAATATTATACAAGAATTAGAAGTTCTATATGAAAATTGGGAAAAATTAGCCGAATAATAAAGAGAACATTCTCATAAAAGATAAGTATTTTACACTTAGAGAATGTTCTCTTTTAATTTTATAAATTATAATACCTTTGCAATTTCTTGAATAAACTCTTCGCTATTTAATACTTTTGGATTTGGAATAGATGTAATCAAAGCCAAATCTTTCGTCATCTTTCCAGATTCTATAGTATCAACTGTTGCCTTTTCCAATCTGTTTGCAAACTCCATCAATTCTGTATTGCCATCCAATTCCCCACGCTTATGTAAGGCTCCTGTCCATGCAAATATAGTTGCAACAGAGTTTGTTGATGTTTCCTCTCCTTTTAAGTATTTATAATAATGCCTCTGTACTGTTCCATGAGCAGCTTCATATTCATAATATCCTTTTGGAGAAACCAAAACAGATGTCATCATTGCTAGTGAACCAAAAGCTGAAGACACCATATCACTCATCACATCTCCATCATAATTCTTACAAGCCCAAATAAATCCACCTTCTGCTTTCATTACTCTTGCTACCGCATCATCAATTAATGTATAGAAATATTTAATTCCACACTTTTTGAATTTTTCTTTATACTCCTTATTATAAATCTCTTGGAAAATATCCTTGAACGTATGATCATATTTTTTAGAAATCGTATCTTTTGTCGCAAACCATAAATCTTGTTTTATTTCCAATGCATAATTAAAACAACTTCTTGCAAAACTTTCAATAGAATCGTCTGTATTATGCATGCCCTGAATAATTCCTGTACCACTAAATTCATGAATTAATTCTCTCTTTTCCACTCCATCTTCTGTTGTATAAACTAATTCTGCTTTTCCTGGTTTATCAATAATCATTTCTGTATTTTTATATACATCCCCATATGCATGTCTTGCTAATGTAATTGGCTTCTTCCAATTTTTTACACATGGTTCAATTCCCTTTACAACAATAGGAGCACGAAAAACAGTTCCATCCAACATTGCACGAATAGTTCCATTTGGACTTTTCCACATTTCTTTTAAATTATATTCGCTCATACGAGCTGCATTTGGTGTAATAGTAGCACACTTGACGGCAACTCCATATTTTTTTGTTGCATTTGCAGAATCAATTGTTACTTGATCGTTGGTGTCATTGCGATTTTCCAATCCCAAATCATAGTATTCTGTTTTTAAATCAATATACGGAAGCAATAAATTATCTTTGATCATCTTCCAAAGAATTCGTGTCATTTCATCTCCATCCATTTCAACAAGTGGCGTAGTCATTTTAATTTTTCCCATCCTAGTTTCCTCCTTTTATTTAAAAACCATTTTTTTGTAGATTTTCTAATACACTCTTCATATGATTGGTTATAAGTTCACTCGCAACTACTTTATCTTTCTTTTTTATTGCTTCCAAAATCGCTTTATGTTCTGCAACCGATTTTTCCAAACGCCCTTCTGTTTTTACTGAATATACTCGTGCAAACTGTACATACTGATGCAAGTCAGATAATATATGCTTTAATATCTTGCTCCCGCAGGCTTCATACAAAACACGATGAAAATTCCCATCTAATATAATCATTTTATCTGTACCTGATTTTTTTAGATGGAATTCTGATAATAAGATAATTTCTTCCAATTCATTAATTTCTTTCTGCGTAATATTGTCTACAACCCATTCTGTACATAAATTCTCCAATAAGGAACGAATAATAAAAATATCATGTATATCTTTCTTATTGATACCTGTAACATAAGTTCCTTTATTCCGAATTGTCTTAACAAGTCCTTCCAACTCCAATTTTTTAAATGCTTCTCGGACAGGAGTTCTACTAACACCTAACTCTTTTCCAATTGTCACTTCTCGTAATTCACTATTTTCTGGATAAATACCAGATAAAATATCTTCACGCAATTTGTGAAACACTTTTTCACTTAATGAATATCCTACATCTCTTTCCATTTTTACTTCTCCAAATTTATTTTGTATAATTGTATACAATTATACAAAATATGTCAAGAGAAAAGAGAATAAAAAGTTGGATGTCTGATTAAAAATCATACATCCAACTTTTTTATATAGTATTTATAGAAATCTTCCACTTTCATATTTCATTTTAATATTGATAAAATGCAAAATGTCTTGATATCGCATTTCCAAACTAGTTTCTTTCTCGACAAAGTCCATACTCTGTGCCACAATACTTATAAATTTCTCTGTAATATCTCTTTTATGTTTCTGCAAAAAATGTAATTTTTGCTCATTTTCATCTAAATCGAGAAATTCTTCAATCAAATTCATATCCTCACTAGAAACTTGTTTTATTTCTGCCACAAAAAAAGGTAATGGTCGTACATAGATTTTTTCTTCACCTTCAATTTCTTTATAAACAACCATTTCTTCTCCTGTATCAAAGTCGAGAGGAATTTCTATAACTTGACATTGTTTCCCATTCGTAAATTGATAACAATTTCCCCTTACAACTTTCTCATACTCCATACTTAATCCCCTTTCTATTGATTTGCTGTTTCATCCACATAGAACAAGGCATTAACAAATTCATCAGAATCAAATTTTTGAAGATCTTCCATCGATTCTCCAACTCCTATATATTTTACAGGTATTTTAAGTTCCGATTGAATAGCTACTGCAATTCCACCTTTAGCACTACCATCCATTTTAGTTAATACAATTCCTGTAATATCCGCCACCTCATTAAATTCACGAGCCTGTGCAAGTGCATTCTGTCCTGTTGTTCCGTCTAATACAACTAAAGTTTCTCTATATGCTTCAGGGTATTCTCTTTCAAGAACACGGTTGATTTTCTTTAATTCTTCCATAAGATTTTTCTTATTATGGAGCCTTCCGGCTGTATCGCAAAGAAGTACATCGGCATGTCTTGCTTTTGCTGCTGCTACTGCGTCATATACAATCGCTGCAGGGTCTGCCCCATCTTGCCCACCAATCAATTCTGCATCTGCTCTTCTTGCCCACTCTACAAGTTGTTCACCTGCTGCAGCACGAAATGTATCAGCTGCGGCCAATACAACCTTTTTATTATTCGCACGTAATTTTCCTGCAAGTTTCCCAATAGTTGTTGTTTTTCCAACTCCATTTACACCTATAACAAGAACAACAGATGTCTTATTTTCAAATTCATATGCTGTTTCTCCAACATGCATTTGCTCCTTAATACTATCGATAAGAAGTTGTTTACATTCTATAGGCTCTTTAATTTTCTGTTCTTTAACCTTTGTACGCAAATCATCTAAAATAGCATATGTTGCCTGTACACCTAGATCTCCCATAATAAGCACTTCTTCAAGTTCTTCATAAAATTCTTCATCAATTTTAGAAAAACCTTTGAAAATACTATCCATACTTGAAACAATACTATCTCTCGTCTTTGTTAACCCTGAAACAAGTCGTTTAAAAAAACCTTTTTTTTCGTCACTCATAATATTTCTCCTATTTTGTTAAATCTTTTTCCAACAAATCCACAGATACCAATGTGGAAACCCCTTTTTCTTGCATAGTAATACCATATAATCTATCTGCAGCTGCCATTGTACCACGTCTATGTGTAATTACAATAAATTGTGTATTTTGCTTTAATTTATGAAGATATTGCGCAAATCTTGTTACATTCGAATCATCAAGCGCTGCCTCAATTTCATCGAGAAGGCAAAATGGTGATGGTTTTAGATTTTGTATAGCAAATAATAAGGAAATTGCTGTCAATGCTTTTTCTCCACCAGATAATTGCATCATATTCTGTAATTTTTTCCCTGGTGGCTGTGCAATAATTCTTATTCCTGCTTCTAATATATCATCATCATCTATTAATGCAAGAGTTCCTTTTCCACCACCAAATAATTGTTTAAACACTCTATCAAATTCGTTTGCAATTTCCTTAAATCGTTCTGAAAATTGCTTTCTCATAGAAATATCCAATTCTTTAATAATCTGAATGAGGGTTTCCTTTGCTTCCACCAAATCATTATATTGTGTCTTTAAAAATTCATATCGTTCAAAAACATTTTTATAGTCTTCTATTGCGTTTACATTAACTGAACCTAGATTGCGAATATCAGATTTTAAAAGTTGAATCTGATGTTTTATTTCAGATAAACTGGTAAATCTTTCATTTCGCAATTCACGTGCCTTACTATATGTGATTTCATACTCTTCCCACATATAATTAATTTGTTTTTCTAAAGTTTCTTCGAATCCTTCTTTCTTATTTGTCAATCGGAATTTTTCCTTATCTAAATCCGCTATATGTCTTGACAGAGTTTCTCGTTTTTCTAAAAAATCTTTATTTTTTTTCGTCAAAAATTCTTTTTCTTGATTTAATTTTTGGATTTTTAATTCAAACTCTTCAAATGCATCTTGAGAATGCAAGATAGTTGTTTGAATTTCTTGAATTTGTTTTTGCTTTTCTTCAATTTCCAAAGAAGATTTTTCTTTTTTTTGAATTAACTGTTGCAATTCTTCTTGATATTTCTCTGTTTCCTCTTGTATGCGCAAAAGATTCTCAAGAATAAAATCTTTTTTCTGTTCTAAATTCGCCAATACTAGGTGAATATTTTCCACTTTGTGTACAATTTTACTCTCTGTATTTTTTTCCTTTTCTAAAAGAATCTGTTCTTCTTCGATTTTTTTGTTTAATTCTTTTTCTATTTTTTCAGAAGTCTCTAATTCAATTTGAATGGATTCTTGACTTTCTAAAAGTTCGGTAACTTGTGCTTCCAATTCTTTTCCTTCAGAAAGCATATCACTAGCCATTTTTAAAATATTTTCTTTTTGCATACTTGCTTGGTCTAAATTCATTTTCAACGTATTTTGAATAACATATTTTTTCTGCAACTTCTGCTTTGTACATTCAATTTTTTTGTAGCAATCTGCTCTTTCTGCCTTTGATTCTGCAAGCTTCTCTTCCCACACAGTCAATTCTTTCTTTAATTGCACAATTACTTTTTCAGTTTCTTCAATTTCTCTACGTCTACTCAACAAATTGCTTGTATTTTTAAACGTTCCACCAGTAATAGCTCCTCCTGGGTTAATCAATTCGCCTTCTGCTGTAACAATGCGAAGTGATTGTCTATATTTTCTTGCAAGCTTTATTCCATCATCAATTTTTTCTACAACAATTGTTCTTCCAAGAAGATTCTCAGCAAGAACTTTATATTTTTCTTCTACAATAACAAGTGTATTTGCAAGCCCAATTACCCCTTTTTCCTTTAAAGCTTCCGGATAACGAATCATTCCTCCAACTGTAATACCAGTTACTGGAAGAAATGTTGCTCTCCCTAATTTATTTTGCTTTAAATATTGAATCATTTTCTTAGCAGTATCTTCATTATCTGTCACAATATTTTGAATACTTCCCCCTAGAGCTGTTTCAATGGCAATTTCATATTTTTTATCAACTTTAATTAAATCAGCAACAACACCAAGTAATCCGCTTTCTTGATCTTTTTTCTCCATTATTTTACGAATGCTATTTCCATACCCATCATATCGTTCTGTGATATTTGTTAAAGATTCCAAACGAGAGGATTCTCGATGATAGGTTGTTTGTTTTATGCGTAATTGTTCAGCTTGATTTGCAATTGTTTCTTGCAAACGCTTTATATTTTCTTCCTGTTTTTTTACTTCAGCAACATTATTTTGAATTTCACCAGTAATTTCTTTTAATTCATATTCATATTTTTGAATCGTCTCATCCTGTCCACTTGCATCACTACTTACTTCAATTAACCGTTTATTCATCTCTGCTTTGCGAACATTAATCTGACCAAGCAATGTATCAAAATGTTGCATTTTCGCTTTTGTCGCCGCTCTTTGATTAAGAACATCCATAATATCTTGTTTCCATTGCTCAACATTAGAAGATAATTCCATAATATGTCGTTGAATTTGATTCAATTTCGAATTAATTTCATTCTCTTCATTTTTTCTATCATCTATTTTTTGTGCTAGAATCTTCTTGTTTTGTAAATATTCTTCTTGCTGATTTTTGTGTATAGCAATCTCCTCATAAATATTAGACGAACGCTGACTACAATGATTTTCACTTATTTTCTCACTGTTAATCTGTTCCTTCAATAACTCAATCTGACCAGTAAGTTGTTGCTTTGACAATTGTGTTTCGCTAAGTTGTTTTTTTACATCTTCTATCGTATGATCGAGCTTTTCTAACTGATTTTCAATATTCTCATACTCTGTTTTTGTATAATCATATTTTGTTTGTGTAGCATCAATTTCTTCGGTTGTATTTGTTAACTGTTTTTCTAATCCCTTGATTTCTTCGCGTATACGAACGCTTTCTAACAAGAAGAGATTAATATCATATAATTTTAATTTTTCTTTCTTTTTTAAATATTCTTTCGCTTTCTCAGACTGTTTCTCTAAAGGACCAATTCGCTTTTCCAATTCAGATAAAATATCTGTAACTCGAAGTAAATTTTGTGTTTCTTCTTCAAGTTTTTTAACGGACATATTTTTTCTTTTTTTAAATTTAACGATTCCTGCAGCTTCATCAAATAGTTCTCTTCGCTCTTCTGGTTTGCCGCTTAATATTTTATCAATTTGCCCTTGTCCAATAATAGAATATCCTTCTTTCCCAATACCAGTATCATAAAATAATTCGTTTACATCTTTTAAACGACATATACTTCCATTGATTAAATATTCACTTTCGCCGGAACGATACAATTTTCTTGTTACCGTAACTTCTTGAAAATCAATAGCTAATTGATGATCTGTATTATCAAGCGTAATTGCAACAGAAGCATAACTTAACGGTTTTCTATTTTCTGTTCCTGAAAAAATAACATCTTGCATAGAGCCTCCTCGTAATTGTTTTGCTCTTTGCTCTCCTAAAACCCATCTAACTGCATCTGCAACATTACTTTTTCCACTCCCATTTGGCCCGACAATCCCAGTAATTCCATTATGAAAATCAAATACTATTTTGTTTGCAAAAGATTTAAATCCTTGTACTTCAATACTCTTTAAATACATATAGCACCCTATTTCAACTTTCTTTTATGCAATTCTAAAATCGCCTGATATGCAGCCTCCTGTTCTGCTGCCTTCTTAGTTCTACCTTTACCATTTCCATAAACTTCATTCCCGATAGAAACGGAAATAAAGAAAGATTTATTATGATCTGGTCCTTCCTCCTTAAGAAGTGTATATTTAATAGATTCATTAAAATCTCCTTGCACAATCTCTTGCAAGATAGTCTTGCTATCAAAAAAGAGTTTTTTATGTTCCAAATCATTTAAAATAAAGCGGTGTATAAACTCTTTTGCACTAGCAAAACCACCATCTAAATAAATTGCTCCAATCAATGCTTCTAATGCATCGGAAGTAAGAGAATCCCTAAATCTTCCACCAGTAGTTTCTTCTCCTTTTCCTAATAATAAATATGATCCCAAATCCAATTCTCGCGCACAAAATGCAAGAGATGGTTCACAAACAATACTTGCTCTCGTTCTTGTCAATTCTCCTTCTGGCATCTTTGGATTCTCAAAAAATAAAAATTCACTTGATACAAGTTCTAAAATAGCATCTCCTAAAAATTCTAAACGTTCATTACATTCACTCTTTTCCATATGCTTTTCATTGGCATAAGAACTATGGCACATTGCCTGCTCAAGCAAATTAAGCTGTTGAAATTCGTAACCTATTTTTCTTTCTAATTCTTTAAATTTTTGTTTCATATTTCTCCCTCATAAAATGAAAAAGCCCTTGTGGGCTTTTCCGTTATTGTTTAGTTAATAGCATTTTTAATTTGTTCTACAGCATCGCCTACAGTAACAATTTTTTCTGCATCTTCATTTTCGATTTCAATGTCAAACGCTTCTTCAATACCCATAATGATTTGGAAAATATCTAATGAATCTGCACCCAAATCATCTACAAAAGTTGTATCCATTGTAATTTCTTCAGCCCCCACATTTAATACATCTTCAATAATTTCTTTGATTTTTTCAAATTCCATAATTAACCCTCTCTTTTCTTATATCTTATTCAACTTTCTTTTGAATAGTTTCTTTAATCTTATCATTAATACGCTGTTCTTTGAACGTAACACATTGAATAATAGAATTCGCCACCTCTTTTGCAGTAGAATTCCCATGCGTTTTTACAACCAATCCATTTAACCCCAATAATGGTGCTCCGCCATATTCACTTGCGTCAAATTTCTTTAACGTTTCTTTTAAAGTTGGTTTTACTAATAAGGCCCCTATTTTACTTCGAACATTTGTCATCAACCCGTTTTTAATTTGGCTTATTAATGTTGATCCTACACCTTCAAATAATTTTAAAATAACATTTCCGACAAAGGCTTCACAGACAATAACATCAGCTTCTCCATGAGGAATTTCTCTTGCTTCTATACTGCCAATAAAATTAATATCCTCACACGCTTTCAATAGAGGAAATGTTTCTTTCACCAAGGCGTTTCCTTTTTCTTCTTCAGCACCAATATTAACAATAGCTACTTTTGGGTTGTCGATACCAATAACATTTTTCATATAAATTGAACCCATCTTGGCAAACTGAACAAGATGAGATGGTCTAGCATCTACATTTGCTCCACAATCAATCAACAGAGAAACACCATTCTTTGTTGGAATCAACGGTGCTAATGGTGGTCTTTCAACACCTTTGATCCTTCCAACAAGAACCTGCCCTCCTACGAGAATCGCTCCTGAACTTCCTGCCGAAACAAAAGCATCTGCTTGTCCAGTTTTTACCATATTCATTGCTACCACAATAGAAGAATCTTTCTTTCTACGAATTGCCATTACTGGTGGTTCTGCTGTTTCTATAATTTCTGTTGCATTTACAATAGAAATCTGTTCCTTTGGATATTCATGTTTGTTTAATTCTTCTTCTATAATTTTTTCTTTCCCTACAAGAAAAACATGAATATCTTGTCTTTTTGTTATAACATCTAATGCCCCTTGAATAATTGCTTTTGGTGCATTATCACCACCCATAGCATCTAATGCTACTTTTGTAATTTCAGACATGCTTCTACCTCCTAATTGCTAATGCTAATTTTACTAAACATTATCTTAAAAAGCAATACCTAATTTCAATACAGAAAAAGCGTGAGTTCACATTATAAACTCACGCTTCTTAGGTATAAACACCTATTAGTCAACTGAAACAATTTCTTTTTTGTTGTATGAGCCACAAGCTTTACATACGCGATGAGGCATCATTAATTCTCCACATTTGCTACATTTCACTAAATTTGGAGCACTCATTTTCCAGTTCGCTCTTCTTTTGTCTCTTCTTGCTTTAGAAGATTTATTTTTTGGACAAATTGACATAGATTACACCTCCTTAAAATTCTTAAACACATCGCGGATAACTGACATTCTAGGGTCAAGACTCGTATCTTCACAGTCACAAGTTCCCTTATTTAGATTTTGACCACATACGTTGCAAATGCCTTTACAGTCATCGCTGCATAGAATTTTCATCGGCCATCCTATCAAAATCTCATTGTAGAGTAATTTGTCTACGTCTAAATGATATCCGTCAATATAATTCTTTTCATCTAATTCGTTTTCCTGTTCATCACTTAAATCAACCGTTTTCTCAAAATCCAATTTAAATTCAGTTGGAACATCTTCTAGGCAACGGTCACAAGGAATTATAATAGTAAATTTTGTATTTCCTCGAATAAAAAGTTCTCTTCCCTTGATATATTTAATCACAATATGAAGATTCTCTTTTTTTGTAATAGGAAAACTACCTAACTCACTTTTAAATTCTTGCATTTCAATCGAACAATCTTGTTCAATTGTCTTATGATGTTCAGTCAAAACATCTGATAGGTTAATTAACATAATGTTACTCCTATTCATACCTAAACTATTATATCATGTAAAACAAATTTGTCAATTAATTATTAAAAAATTTTTATTAAATTAACGCAACTGTTTCACGGGCAATTGCAAGTTCTTCATTTGTAGGCACAACTAACACTTTTACTTTTGAGTCTGATGTAGAAATAGTAATTTCTTCTCCACCTTTTGCATTCGCTTCTGCATCTACAGTAATACCTAAATATCCAAGATATTCACAAACTTTTGAACGAACAAGAGATACATTTTCACCAATCCCAGCTGTAAACGCAATTGCATCTACACCGTTCATAGCTGCCACATAACTTCCTACATATTTTGCCACACGATAGCAGAATACATCAAGAGCGATTTGTGCTGGTTTATTTCCATTTGCTGCACCAGCAGTTAAATCACGGAAATCACTTGATAAATTATCAGATAAACCAAACACACCTGATTTCTTGTTTAACACATTCATTAATCCTGCAATATCTAAATTTTCTTTCTTTGCAAGAAATTCAAGAATGGCTGGATCAATATCTCCTGAACGAGTTCCCATCACTAATCCTTCAAGAGGAGTAAGTCCCATAGAAGTATCTACTGACTTCCCATTTTTAACAGCACACACGCTTGCACCATTTCCCAAATGGCATACAACAGTTTTTAATTCTTCATATGGTCTGTTTAATAATTCTGCCACTCTTTTGGAAACAAAACTATGACTTGTTCCATGGAAACCATAACGTCTAACTTTATATTTTTCATAATATTCATATGGCAATCCATACATATAAGCAGCCTCAGGCATTGTCTGATGGAATGCTGTATCAAATACGGCAACCATTGGAGTATTTGGCATTAACTTTGCACAAGCATTGATACCAATTAAGTTTGCCGGATTATGCAATGGAGCCAAATCGTTACATTCAGCGATTGCAGAAATAACTTCATCTGTGATCACTACAGAATTCGCAAATTTTTCTCCACCATGTACAACACGATGACCTACCGCATTGATTTCTTCTAAACTTTTTACAACTCCTCTTTCAGCATCTGTGAGTGCATCAATAACAAACTGAATTGCCTCTGTATGTGTTGGCATTGCTTTTTCTGTTGTTACTTTGTCTTTTCCTACTGGCTGGTATGTAAGACTTCCGTCAATACCAATTCTCTCACAAAGCCCTTTTGCAAGTACATCTTCCGTTTCAGAATTGATTAACTGAAATTTTAATGATGAACTACCGCAATTAATAACTAATACATTCATTTTCTTTTCCTCCATCTTATTTTATATCATAATCATTCCTATCAGATGATTAGATTATTCAGCTTGAGCCTGAACTGCTGTAATAGCAACTACTCCTTCAATATCTTTCGCACTACATCCACGAGATAAGTCATTAACAGGTTTTGCAATTCCCTGAGTTAATGGTCCATACGCTTCTGCCTTTGCCAATCTTTGTACAAGCTTATATCCGATATTTCCTGCGTCTAAGTCAGGGAAAATAAGAACGTTTGCATGGCCTGCGACAGCACTTCCTGGCGCTTTTGATTCTCCAATTTCAGGAACAATCGCAGCATCTAACTGTAATTCACCATCTAACATTAAATTAGGAGCAAGTTCTTTTGCAATGCGTGTTGCTTCTACCACTTTATCAACATCAGTATGTTTTGCGCTTCCTTTTGTCGAATGAGAAAGCATTGCTACTTTTGGTTCTTCTCCTACAAGTAATTCAAATGATTCTGCGGATGAAAGTGCAATTGCTGCCAACTTCTCAGGATCAGGATTCTGTTCAAGTCCTGAATCACCAAAAATAAATGTTCCGTTCGCACCCATTTCACACTCAGGTACAACCATAACAAAAAATGCAGACACTAATTTTGTTCCTGGTTTTGTTTTCAAAATCTGTAAACATGGTCTTAATGTGTCTGCTGTAGAATGACATGCTCCAGATACCATTCCATCTGCATCGCCCATTTTCACCATCATAACTCCATAATACAAGTAATTATTTAAAAGCAACTCTTTTGCTTGTTCTTCAGTCATGCCTTTCGCTTGACGAAGTTCTACTAATTTTTCGATATATGATGCTGTCTTTTCATCTGTTGCTGGATCTACAATAGTCGCTCCACTAATATCGAATCCCACACGGTTTTTTTCAATTTCTTCTTTGCTTCCAACCAACACTAAGTTCGCAGTACCCTCTTTTAATACTGCTTCAGCTGCTTCGTATGTTCTGATATCTTCCGTCTCAGGAAGTACAATTGTTTTCTTGTTGGCTTTCGCCTTTGCTTTAATTTCGTCAATAAATCCCATGATTTAAAGCCCCTTTCATTTGTTCTCATATATCTTTATTATAGCGCAAACGTTTTTTGTATACAAGGTGTATAATGTCTATTTTCAAGTACAATGTAAATTAAATTCCAAAAATTTTCGTTACAATTGTAAAATATACTAAAATTGTTCCTGTATCTACCAAAGTAGTAATCAGTGGGGCTGCCATAATCGCAGGATCTAATCCACATTTTTTTGCCACAAGCGGAAGCATGCATCCAATTGTCTTTGCAAGGAGAACCGTACACATTAGCGTGATTCCGACTGCAAAAGCAAGTAATGGATTTTGATACATTAAAATAATACGAACCCCATTAACTATCGCTAATAAAAATCCGACAATACAAGCAATCCTTATTTCCTTAAAAACAACCTTAAAAATATCTTTAAATTCAATTTCATCTACAGCAAGTCCACGAATAATTAAAGTTGAACTCTGAGAACCGCAATTTCCACCTGTTCCTGTCAACATTGGAACAAACGTATTTAAAACTGGCATTACCGCAAGGGCACCTTCAAAGTGTCCTAGAATCAATCCTGTAACTGTTGCAGATAACATCAAAAACAAAAGCCACGGAAAACGATTCTTTGCATGTTGCCATACCGATGTTTCGAAATAAGGCTCTTCATTTGGTGCAATACCTGCCATCATACTCATATCTTCGGTGGTTTCTTCTTGCAATACAGACATAGCATCATCTACTGTTACAATGCCAACCATGCACATTTCATAATCCACAACCGGAATTGCAATCAGCCCATATTTATTAATCATAGAAACAACTTCTTCTTGATCATCATGTGTGTTAACGAAAAGCATATTTGTTTCCATAATTTCTTCTATCAAACGATTTTCCCCAGTCGTCAACAAATCTTTTACATCCACAACTCCTATTAATTTTCTTTTTTCTGTAACATAACAAGTATAAATAGTTTCTTTATTAATTCCAACTTGGCGAATTTTTAAAATGGCATCAGCAACTGTCATTTCTTTTCTAAGAGCGATATACTCCACATTCATAATACTTCCCGCACTATCTTCTGGATATTGAAGAAGTATATTAATCTGCTTTCTTGTTTCTTCATCTGTAGCCATAAGTAATCTATCTACAACATTCGCAGGCATTTCTTCCAAAACATCAACCATATCATCAAGATACATTTCTTCCATAAATTCTTCAATTTCTGCGTCCGTTAGTCCATTTACCAAATCTTCTTGCATTTCACTACTCATGTATGTAAATGTTTCAGCTGCCTCTTCTTTTGTCAAAAGACGAAATACAATAATTCTTTGTTTTTCACTAAACGATTCAAGGATTTGTGCAATATCGACGGGATATAAATTCTCTAATTCTACTTTAAGTTCTTTATACCTTCGTTCTTCTAACAATTCTTGCATCTGTTCTTCCGTCATATGCGTCCTCCTTTCCCTCTCAAAGCAAACGTTACATATATTATGACACACAACTAATCATTTTAATTCTATACTGTAACACTATTTTTTGTCAATAATTGCTTTTGCACTCCGTGCATCTTTACTGTATAATACATTTTATGAAAAATAGGAGGAATATTTATGAAAATCGTAGGTTTAATTACAGAATATAATCCATTTCATAATGGACACAAATATCATCTCGATGAGGCATTAAGGCAAACCGGTGCTGATTATGCTATTGTTATAATGAGTGGAGATTTTGTACAACGAGGTGCTCCTGCAATTCTTCCAAAACATTTAAGAGCAAAAATTGCTTTAGACTCCGGAGCTGCCGTTGTTATTGAACTTCCCATTTTATACGCAACAGGAAGCGCAGAACTTTTTGCAATGGGTGCAGTATCTATTTTAAATTCCTTAAATTGTGTTGACTATATTTGTTTTGGCTCAGAATCAGGAGATATTATTGCTTTAAAACAAATTGCACATATTCTTAGTAATGAGTCGGTGGAATATAAAACCGCTTTACAAAAACATTTAAAATCTGGTAATTGTTTTCCTCTTGCGCGTCAAAAAGCATTTAACGAAATCGCCGAAGATAGTACACTATTTTCTATTTTGAAATCGCCAAATAATATTTTAGGTATTGAATATATAAAAACACTATACCGTTTGAACAGTACCATCACTCCTATAGCTATTCAACGCAAAAATTCTCATTACCATGATACAAATTTGAAAACATTATATAGTTCGGCCACCGCTATAAGAAACATTTTTCCCAAGACGATAATAGATTTTTCTCTTATAGAAGATACATTAAAAAAGCAGATGCCTCCCAACGCTATTCCGCTTCTCAAGAGCACTTTCCAAGAGAAATATCCAATTTATACGAATGATTTTTCTTTATTATTAAAATATAGACTTTTGACAGAAACAAAAGAAACTCTTCTTTCTTATATGGACATAAACGAAACTCTAGCAAACCGCATATATAAAAATAGAAATTATTTTTTATCTTTCGAACAATTTTGCGAAAAAATAAAAACCAAAGATTTAACATATACACGCGTAAGTCGTGCTTTGCTTCATATCTTGCTTCAAATAAAAAAAACAAATGAAATCACTCCTACTTATGCACGCATTTTAGGTTTTCGACAGGATAGTTCTTCAATACTATCTATTTTAAAGCAGAAAAGTAGTATTCCTCTTATTACTAAACTTTCTTCTACAGATTTAAAAGAAAATTTGTCTTTACAATGCGATGTTTTTGCTTCCGATTTATACGAATCTGCCATTGCAGATAAATTCCAAGTTCCTTTTATTAACGAACGTAAGAAGGAGATTATACGTTATTAATAACGTATAATCTCCTTCTTACAGTTTAATTATCTCATTTTCTTTGTGCAAGTTACTGCCAATGCCCCTGGTCCTATATGACATGCTACACTTAAAGAAAGTGGTTTCATCTCCACATCAGCATTCGGAAATCTACTTTCAATTTCTTTTTTCCATTGTTTCGCTTCTTCTTTTGAAGAAGTATATGCACCCTGAATATACACTTCTTCTCCTTCAAATCTTTCCTTACAATCTTTTTCAATAGCCTCAAGCATTGTCTTTTTCGCTTGTTTCCAACCTCTCACTTTCGCAAAGGCATCCAATTTTCCACCCTGAATTTGTAATACAGGTTTTAAATTTAACACAGTTCCAATCGCCATTGCAGCTGGTGTAATTCTTCCACCTTTTTTTAAATATTTCAATGTATCTACTGTTATATAAATACTTGATTCCTTTTTTTCTTTTTCAAGTATTTCTTTAATCTCTTTTGCACTTCTTCCCTGTTCAGCTAATTTTATTGCGTCTTCCACAGACTTAGATTGAGTAACAGAAATACGTTGATTATCAATTACTTGCACTCTATCATTATAATCTCTTGCAAGTACAATTGCAGTCTCACACGAACTACTTAATCCACTTGACATTGGAATATAAACAATTTCTTTATATTCTTCTAATAACTTGTCCCACAAATCCAAAACATCTGCCGGTGAAGGTTGCGAAGTAGAAATATCTGCATCATTTTTCAATTTATCATAAAACTCTTCTTGTGTTAATGTAATATCTTCAAAATATAATTTTTCATTTATGTAAAAAGGCATTGGTAACACATAAATTCCCAGCTTTTTTGCATATTCTTGCGTAATTCCACTGTTACTGTCTGTTACAATCGCTGTTTTTCCCATATTCTTTTCTCCGTTCTATTTATTCTACTGTTATTACTTCTGATACTCTATCTCTTTTTGCCACTATGATATGCACATCATCGCCGTTATACTTATTATTTCCAAGTGTTACTTCCAATTTTACTGTTTCATAAGCAAGACCTTCGTAATTATTCTCCTTGCTTAAATGTCCAAGCATAACACATTGCAAATCATCATGTAGTATATCACAAAGAAGTCTTCCTGACAATTCATTTGACAAATGCCCTTGTTCACCTAAAACCCTTCTTTTTAGGCAATATGGGTAAGGTCCTACTTCAACCATATGAACATCGTGGTTTGCCTCCAAAACAAGAGCATTCACGCCCTTTAAACTTTCCACAATATATTTATCATAAATTCCCAAATCCGTTGCTATAGCAATAGATTTTTTGTCTTTCTCAATTCGATAACCTGTTGGTTCTATGGCATCATGCGAAATAGCAAAAGGCTTTACTATTAACTCTCCTAAAGTAAAGACTTTATCTGATTGTATCTCATGAAATAAACCAATTGGCATTTTTCCTAAACTCTTATAGTTTTTTATACCTGCTATTGTTCCCCTTGTGGCATAAATGGGTATTTTATATTTTCTACTAAACACTCCCAATCCTTGAATATGATCTGAATGTTCATGAGTAACCAAAATACCATCTAAATTTTCTCCAGAAATTCCTATTTCTTCCAAACCTTCTTCTATCTTTTTTTTGCTTATTCCAGCATCAATAAGTATATTCGTATGCTTGCTTCCCACATATATACAATTTCCACTACTCCCACTAGCAATACTACACAATTTCATTTTTTTATCTCCCGTTGATTGCTCGTTCTACTTGCTTCCTTGTATTTTCTATCGTCCCACTATTATCAATTATTTTATGACAATGCTTTCTAAACACCTCTTCTGTCGCCTGTGCTTTCATAATCAAATTGATTTTTTCATCATTCATAAGGCGAAATATTTTTAACCGTTCTCTCCGAACTTTTTCATCTGCGTAAATATACCATAATTCATCACAAATTTCTTCATAATGATCTTCTAGTAAAAGAGCAGACTCAATCAAAAAAATTTTGCAGTCTTTTTTATTCGCTTCATCAATTTCTTTCTTTACTTGAGTCTTGACTGCTGGATGTACAATTTCATTTAATTTTTTTAGTTTTTCTACATCATCAAATACAATCTTTCCTAGTATTTTCCTATCAATTTCTCCATCCATTGTCAAAATTGTTTTGCCAAACCTCTTAACAATCTTTTGATAACACTCTTCATCTTTCTCTTGCAACCGATGCGCTACAATGTCCGTCTGACAAACAACAGCTCCATATCGTTCTTGCATCAAGGTCAAAACACAACTTTTTCCTGCACCGATTCCGCCTGTAATCCCAATTATTTTCATCTATTTTGCCTCATACCAGCTATTTCCCGTATGCATATCAATGTCTAATGGTACACGTAAACAAACAGCCTGTTCCATCTCCGTTTTCAATATTTCTTTTACTTGCTCTACTTCGTCTTTATGTGCCTCGATCAAAAGCTCATCATGCACCTGTAAAACAAGTTTTGATTTCAGTTGATTTTTTTTCAACTCACGATTTACTTTTATCATAGCCATTTTCATAATATCTGCTGCTGACCCTTGAATTGGAGCATTCATCGCAACCCTCTCTCCAAAAGATCTTTGCATAAAATTGCTTGATTGCAATTCAGGAACAGGTCTTCTTCTCCCAAATAAAGTAACGACATACCCTTCTTGTTTTGCATGCTCTACTGCATCATCTAAAAATGTTTTAATTCCAGGATAAGTTTTGAAATAATTATCGATATATTCTGCCGCTTCTTTTCTTGTTATACTCAAATCTTGACTCAACCCAAAAGAACTAATTCCATATACAATACCGAAATTAACTGCTTTAGCATTTCTTCTTTCCAAATCAGTCACTTCATCAAACGGAATATGAAATACTTGCGATGCCGTTATGCGATGGATATCTCTCGACTCTTTGTAAGCGTTAATAAGAGATTCATCCTCTGAGCAATGTGCTAAAATACGAAGTTCAATTTGAGAATAATCTGCATCGACAAATACATAATCCTCTTCTGGAACAAATACTTTACGAATCAACCGTCCAAGTTCCATTCTAACAGGAATATTTTGGAGATTAGGTTCTGTACTGCTTATTCTTCCAGTTGCTGTAACTGTCTGATTGAATTTCCCATGAATTCGCCCATCTTCTTGAATGTAATTCGCTAATCCATCTGCATAAGTTGATTTTAGTTTAGCCAATTGACGATATTCTAGTATTTTAGATACAATCGGATAATCAGGTGCAAGTTTTTCTAAAACGTCTGCTGCTGTTGAATATCCTGTCTTTGTTCTCTTACCATTAGGAAGTTCTAGATGTTCAAATAGTACTACACCTAATTGCTTTGGAGAATTAATATTAAATGTTTCTCCGGCAATTTTATATATATCTTCTTCCAATTCGCCAATCTTTCCACCTAGTTGTTGACCGTAAATTTTCAACTCTTCTGCTTTTACTTTTACTCCCGATTGTTCCATATCAAAAAGTGTAAACACCAACGGCATTTCAATATCAGTAAATAAATGAAACATTTTTTTCTCTTTCAAATGTTCACATAGTGAAAAAACAGATTTATATGCCGTATACGCCACATAACAGCTTTTCTTTTTTTCTTCTAATTTCTCATCAACATAAATATTCAGCTGTTCCCTTGCCACGTCTTCAAATGCATAGTCACTCTTTAATGGATTTAGTAGGTAAGAGGCAATAATTGGGTCAAATGCAACTCTTTCATTTGTAAAAGTAATCCATTTCAGTGATTCTTTGATCTGACAAATGGAAATCGTTTTTACCATGGATGTAAGTTCTGTCAGTTTTTCCTGTAAATATGAAAACGATAATTCATTTCCAGTATAAATCGAATATATATCTTCGTCACCGAACGCTATTCCTATATGATTAATTTCTGCAGCAGATGTAAAAAGCGGAAGAGTATTTTCTGTATTTTTCCCAAAAACAATCCCAACAACTTCTTGTGTTGAAGCCTTTGCAAATATTTCATCTGCTTCCTCTTTTGTATAAATAATCTTAAAAGAATCTTCTAAATTGCTTTCTATAGAAGATACATTAAATCGTGATAGCAAATTTTTAAATTCTAATTTTTGAAAATAAACGTACGCTTCTTCTGTATATAAGTTAACCAGTTCAGCTTCTTTAAAATCATAAATTATAGGAACATTTACATTAATAGTAACCAGTTCTTTGCACATCTGGGCTATATCATATTGTTCGCCCAAAGCTTTACTTGCTCTTGGCGGTTTCACTTTATCCAAATGTTTATATGCCTCTTCAATAGAATGAAACTGCGCAATAATCTTTATTGCTGTTTTTTCTCCAATACTTTCTACACCTGGAATATTATCGGAAGAATCTCCCATTAATGCTTTTAAATCAATAAACTCCTTTGGGGTAACAGAGTATTTTTCAAAAACATCTTTCGCATAATAATTCTCTATCTCCGTCTTTCCCTTCTTTGTCTTGGGAATACGAATTTTCACTTTATCTGTTGCCAATTGCAATAAATCTCTATCGCCCGAAATGATAGAAACTTCCATTCCTGTTTTTTCTGCTAATACAGAAATTGTCCCCAACAAATCATCTGCTTCGTACCCTTCCTGCTCAATTAGTTTAACCCCCATTGCACGAAGAACTTCTTTTATTACTGGCACTTGCTGACGTAATTCCTCTGCCATAGGCTTCCTTGTTCCTTTATATTCCTTATACATTTTATGTCTAAATGTAGGTGCATGTACATCAAATGCAACAGTTAAATATTCTGGTTTCTCTTCTTCTAATATTTTAAATAAAATATTCAAGAACCCATAAATCGCATTCGTATGAAGTCCTTCTGAATTTGTCAAATCCGGTACTCCATAAAACGCTCTATTTAAAATGCTATGCCCATCTATTAATACAATTTTTTTACTCATATTATTTCTCCATTTATATTTTCCTGCTACATATTATATATTATATTTAGAAAAAGCGACAGTATCAAAGATACTATCGCTTTTCATTCTACTGCCGATGACCGGACTCGAACCGGTACATAGTCACCTACGTCAGATTTTGAGTCTGATGCGTCTGCCAATTCCGCCACATCGGCATATACCCGACTTTCTCAAGCCGAGTATTATAATATCATGTAATTAATTTAATTGCAAGTGTTTTTTAATTTTTTTTGCATTTTTTGTGTTTTTAAATTTATACTCCTAATGCTGCTTGTGCAATTTCTCCTAAATCCGCTTCATCTGCTGTATAAGTTTTATCATTTTCTTTTTTTACTGAAACATCAAATGTTTCTTCTCCACCATATTCACAATTAGAGATACGTTCTTCTAAATCTTTATAAATAATTTCTGCCATTTGTTTTTCGATTTCTGCTTTTGAAGGAATTTGGCCATCTTTTTCAAATTTTTCCTGGAAATCTTTCAAGAATTTTTCTTGCATTTCTTTTAAATCTGCATCATAATTTTCAAAACATTTCATTGGTTTGACCGTTACAGATACTTTAAATCCATTATCTGTTTCTTTCGCTTCCTTCACTGTGTACTTGGCAGATTTCAACATTTTTTTGTATGCCTCACGAAATTTGTTATTCAACTCTTCTGGCAAAGATAATTGTTCATACCCTTTCATAAATGAATCCACGCCATCTTTGTATAATTTCTGTGCTTCTTCTTTGGATGCTTTTGTCATTTTCATATATTGGTCATATTCACCTTTAAACTGAACGTCCAAACACGCATCTACATATCCCTTTGCATCAAATTTCGTTCCACAAGCACTAAGTACACACATTACCATTACCATTAAAACTGCTACAATACCTTTTTTCTTCATAACCACTACACCTC
>JAHHTN010000089.1 GCA_020024645.1 Faecalimonas sp. | reverse complement strand
CATTTTTGCTTAATTTGGATAAATAAGTTGTTCGGGTATAGGTCTTTCTAATACATTATGCAAATATTTTTTTGCTAAGTAATTGGCCATTGGTAGATTCATATCTAAATAGTTACCACAATCTTTTGCGCTTGCACCAGGTACTTCACCTGAAAAATTTGCAATAAATTGAAACATTTCTCTCAGAAGAGGGATAATATCAGAAGAATTATAATCACCAGCAAGGAGAAGATAAAATCCTGTGCGGCAACCCATAGGGCCAAAATAAAGTACTTTTTTCTCAAATATCGCATGGTTTCTTAAAAAAGTTGCGGCAAGATGTTCGATTGTATGGATTTCGGCTGTATTCATCACGGGCTCGTTATTTGGGCTTGTTAATCTTAAGTCGAATGTAGTGATGATTTCTGTTCCAACAGTATCTTTACGGGAAACGTACACTCCTGGTTTTAATTTTAAGTGATCAATTGTAAAACTTGTGATTTTTTTCATGTTTTTTCCTCCAATCATTTTTATTATAACGATTTGAAAAATAAAATGCAATCTTTCTGTAAAATATGGTATAATGATTTTATTCAATGCGATTTTCACATGGACAGTTTGGAGGGAGAAAAATGAAATTGTACATTATGAGGCATGGAGAAACAGACTGGAATAAAGAAAAACGTTTGCAGGGGCAGTCTGATATTGAACTGAATGAATTTGGAAGAAGTTTAGCGTATAAAACAAAAGAAGCATTGAAAGAGATACCTTTTGATTTGGTTATTACAAGTCCGTTGAAAAGAGCGAGAGAAACTGCTCTGATTGTGAAAGGGGATAGAGAGATTCCTATCATTGAAGACGCAAGAATAGAAGAAATGTGTTTTGGAGAGTATGAAGGGCTTTATTGTAAGGGTGAGAAGTTTAATATTCCAGATGAGGAATTTAAAAAATTCTTTAATGCACCTGAAAGTTATAAGGCGACAAGAGGGGGAGAGAATTTTAGCGAATTTAATGAAAGAATTGAACATTTTCTTGATGATGTATTCAATAATAAAGATTATCAGGATGATACTATTTTAGTATCGGTACATGGGGCGGTGTTATGTGCGATTTTAAGAATAATAAAGAAAAATCCAATGAAGTTGTTTTGGAATGGTGGTGTTCATAAGAATTGTGCTATAACAATTATTCATGTGGAAAATGGAATTCCGACAATAGAAAAAGAAAATATGGTTTATTACGAAGATGAAGTAGCAGATTGGTAATAAAAAGAAGGAGAATAGAAATGATTAATGATAAAAAAGTATTATTCAGCGGAATGCAGGCAACGGGAAATCTTACGTTAGGGAATTATCTTGGAGCATTAAAAAACTGGATTACATTAAGTGATGAGTATGAATGCTTTTATAGTGTTGTGGATATGCACTCTATTACAGTAAGACAAGATCCACAAATACTTCGTAAAAGAGCAAGAGCATTATTAACTTTATATATTGCAGCAGGACTTGATCCAGAGAAAAATTGTATTTATTATCAGTCACATGTGTCAGGACATGCAGAATTATCATGGATTTTAAATTGTTATACTTATATGGGAGAATTAAACCGAATGACGCAGTTTAAGGATAAATCTGCTAAACATGCGGATAATATTAATGCGGGGCTTTTTACATATCCAGTTTTGATGGCTTCGGATATTTTGCTATTTCAAGCTGATGTAGTACCAGTCGGGATTGATCAAATGCAGCATTTGGAATTAACAAGAGATATTGCACAGAGATTTAATTCGATTTATGGAGATGTGTTTACTGTTCCAGAAGCGTATATAGGTAAAGTTGGAGCTAAAATTATGAGTTTACAGGATCCGACAAAGAAAATGTCAAAATCTGATGAAAATCCAAATGGAAGTATTTATTTGCTGGATGATCCTGATACAATTATGCGAAAATGTAAGCGTGCTGTAACAGATTCAGAAGCACAAATTTTATATCGTGATGAACAACCAGGAGTGAAAAATTTAATTGATATTTACTGTGCCTGTACAAATAAAACAGCGGATGAAGTTGTTCGCGAATTTGCTGGAAAAGGATACGGAGATTTTAAAACGGCAGTAGGAGAAGTGATCGTTTCTGTTTTAAAACCTCTACAAGATGAAGTGGCAAGACTTGAAAAGGATAAAGTTTATATTGATAGTATTATTAAGAATAACGCAGAAAAAGCCAACTATTATGCAACAAAAACATTGTGCAAGGTACAACGTAAGGTAGGTTTTCCTGATAGAATAAGATAAATGCAAAAATGACATTTCATTTGAAATGTCATTTTTTATAACTATCTTTATAAGAAGTCCATTCTTCGTATGGAAATATATGTTTTAAATGATCACATACCTTTTTTTGTGATGAATAAAGTTCGGTTATTTTTATTTTTGCTTTTAAAGCAGAAGGAGTTATAGGTGTGAGGGTATGATTTTTTAAATCACTCTTTTTATAGTATGGAGCAAAAAAATATAAGATATCTGTTTGTTTTTCGCGTTCACATATTTTGGTTACAAGTTGATTCACCATTTTATGATGAATGTGTCCATATTCTCCATTCATATTATGAGTTGCTATACTCTCCCAATTTTTTATTTTTACATAATGAGTGATGATTTCCTCTATATTTTCTTTATCGTGTTCCCAATTATCTCTTTTTCCATATTTTTTATCTGGAAAATCTAAGATTATGCCTTCATTTTTTGTTGCATCTAGCATGTCATTGAATTCCGTTTTTCTAACAGAGTTATTTTCATTTGTTAGGCAGACGATAAAATATTCTCCCTCAGAAATATGTGCACCACCAAATATAGTTTCATCATCTGGATGAGCAACAATCATTAGTTTTTTTGACTTTTCAGTTGGTTCGGATAATGTTTCCTTTTGACAACCGGATAAAAGGAAGAGACAAGCAAGTAATCCGCAAACAGTTATTTTTTTTAAGATACGCATGGTTTATTACTCTCCTTTATAATATAAATTGGTCGGTTTTTGTTTTCCATATAATCTTTGGAAATATATTGTCCTAAAATGGAAACAAATAGCATTTGAATTCCACTTAATACAAGGATAAGTAAAGTAATTGCTAATAGGCCATTGAATTTGTGATGTAAAAATAATGTGTCAATTCCAATATATCCAGCTAAAACGAAAGAAATCAATAATAAAAATGTGCCAAACATACCAGAAAGCATCAATGGTTTTGTGGAGAAGGAGAAAATACCTTCACAAGCATAAGAAAATAGACTTTTTAGTGTCCACTTTGTTTCTCCGGCAACTCTCTCTATGTTGTGGAATTCAATCCATTTCGTTTCAAATCCTACAAAGGAGAAGAGGCCTTTCATATATCGATTGTATTCCTTCATTTCTAAAATTGCATTTACCATTTGTCGAGACATCATACGAAAATCTCCTGCGCCATCACTCATATCCATGTGCGTAAGGCGCTGAATGACACGATAGAAAGAGTGTGATAGAAAGTTTCTTATTTTTCCTTCTCCTGTACGGTCTAAGCGCTTTCCAGCGCAACAGTCATAGCCCTCCTTATCAACAGCATGGAACATTTCTTGTAGCAGTGCTGGAGGATGTTGCAAATCAGCGTCCATAATGACACAATAATCACCTTCTGCATGAGATAATCCAGCATACATCGCAGCTTCTTTTCCGAAGTTTCTTGAAAAAGAAAAGTAGGAAATATGAGGATTTTTTGCAGAAAGGAGTTTTATAACATCAATGGTATGATCTTTACTTCCATCATTAATAAATAATAATTCGTAATCAGCATCACTAATCTCTTGCAAAACTTTTGTTACTTCTTTATGAAAAAGAGGTAAAGACTCTTCCTCGTTATAACAAGGAACAATTATACTAATTTTCTTCATAAATCATTCCACCTTTCTCTTCTGTAAAAATTGCATATTTGCATAAAATATAATTTGCTAAAATAGTAATCACGCTTACAATTAATTTAGAAACAAGAGAGTGAAGTTGTAATTGTTGTATGCATACATAGAGAAGAACATTTTCAATCAGTAAGGTGATAAGTCTCATAGTGAAAAAGGATAGAGCCTCCTTATCTGATTTACCCCCTTTTCTTGTTTCTTGAAATACAAAGTGTTTGTTTGCATAAAAAGCAAAGAGAACAGCAAAACCCCATGCTATTGTATTTGCAAATAGATATTTCTTTTGAAAAAAGAATAAAACTCCAATATAAATAAAATAATTAATTGCTGTTGTACAACCACCGATAAGGCAGTAGCGTATAAATTCTCTTAATGTTTTCTTTTCCATAGGAACCTCCTCTTATAATTGAAAAAAATAATAAACAGTATGAAAGAAAGTCCGCTTATAATAAGTCCGAACTGTTTTGCTGGTGCGTGAAATACAATGGAAATATTGTGTATTCCTTTGTCTATAGGAAATCCAACAAAGCAGGTGTTCACTTGTTCGACAGGTACTTTCTTTCCGTCTATATAAGCTGTAAATCCTTTTTCATATGGTATAGATGTAATAAGATAACCGTTATTTGATACGTTTACATTTCCTTTTAATACTTCTTTTTTTGTGGTTTTTCTTAATTTGACTGTATCAACAGTTTGGTTTCTCCTTTGTATATAGGTATAAGGTAGAGAATATAGTTGTACATTTTTGATTCGATAGTTTCCCTTTGAAGCATTTATATGTAGTTCTTTCATTGGATTATTTGATGAGAGAACATAAGTAAAAGTTGTATTGTTATTTGGATAATTTGCATCTTTACTAGATAGTTTGTTTCGTATGCCATTAATATCAATAATAACTTCTTTACCATCTTTTCTATCTATATCAAAAGAAAGAAGAAGTACTTGGCTATTATATTCTTTTGGCAAAGAAACAGTTTGATTTTCTTTACCTTTATTTTTTATCGTAAAAGAAAACTTTTCTTTTTGTATTCTTTTTTTAAAATCCATTTTGTTAGTATCAACAACTGCTGATTGTGTAAGAACATCTATAGTTTTAGGATAGGATAGTTTCTTAAATTCTTTTTGACTATAAAGAGTATTTGTTGCATAAGCGAAAGGCATAGAATCCTCTGTTTTTGCAAGTACAATTCCATTTTTCTTTTTCATGATCTCATAACCAATAGGAAGTGTTTTTTGTTTGGTTTCCATTGTTGTTACATGCATTAGATGTTGAAACAAAATATTTGGATTAGATGATAGTACCACTCGATTGCGAATACTGATTGGATTTTTCATATAATCATAATAAAAAGTGTTATATTCTCCGTTAGAAAGAGATGAGTACATAGTTGTTTTATAAGTATCTGCACTAAAAACATCGTTTACATTTAAAAGCCCTGTAGTAGTGTCCAAAAATCTTCCCCTATAAGTAGAGCAAAGAGTAGTTAGTTCAGCATCTGAGAAGACGCTTTTTTCTTTGGTTGGATATATTTCAGTTCCATTTAACTGTATACAAATCACAAATGGAAGGATGCAGGAAAGAAATAAGTATACGGTATTCTTTTTTTGACAGAAAAGGATAAGAAGAACAAAACTTACAATAACATCTAAAAGTATTGGAAGTTCTGTTTTTCTATGGTCAAATAAATAAATAGTTAAAACAGGTATCCCGGCAAAAAAAAGAGGAAATAAATGTAATTTTTTTTCTGAATAGTATATTTCTTGTAATGTTTTTGCAAAAACATATAAAATAAATGGAAGAAAAACCAAGTAAATTTTATAACGTACATATAATGTTCCGTTTAATAAATAAGCAACAAGATTACTGCATAGGCAAAATAAAAGGACGGCTCCCATTTTCCGTGTGCGCTTATATTGGAGTGAAAGTATTAATACAAAAAGGACAATTATTGTAAGTCCTGCTCCGTAGGAGTAATACAAAAGCCCTCTTAATGAAGGCGTAATACCCCAAATTTCAATTAAAGAAAGGGGATTCCATTTGTCTTTTTTGATATGTAACATATAGTATGCGGTAGGAAAAAGAAGAACAGCACACATTCCGATTCCAATAGATATTGCACCTATGTATTTTGTAATGAGACTCTTTTTCTCTGTTTTGTTTGTTAATTCAAAGAAAAAATAACCTGTGCAGAGAATAATTGCAGTTACACTAAAAAAATAACTATGTAAAATAATAAGTGCAACGGATAAAGGAATCCAACGGATTTTTTTTGTTTCTAAAAAGTTGTCTATAGCAAGTAATGTACAAAACAAATATGGCATGTAATTGATAAACATGATTTGTCTATGACTTTGAAATAAAAGTGAAGATGTTGCTAGTAGGATAGCAGAAAGAAAGCAAATTTCTTTTTGGATATTATGTTTCTTTAACCAAGCAAAGCAAAGATTGACACTTGCAATATATTCTAAAATGATATAAGTGACAACAATATATTCCATGTCTATGAAAGGGAACACATAACTGATAAGTACATCTAATCGAAAAAGTCCATAATAAGATAATGCATAGATATTAATTCCACCGCCTAAGTGTGTAGCATAATCAGGAAAAAGTTCTCCGTTTTTTAAAAATAGTGTGCGAAAATATTCGGCAATTTTAATGTGTTGCTGAGACCAATCTATCATAGAGCCAAAAGAAGTGTTATTTGGCCAAATAATGAAGATGAGCAAACAGGCAAAAATAGTCAAAAATATATATGGATAAAATTTTTGTGATTTTTTCATATGTAATTTTCCTCCTCCATTCCTTCATCATATTATGACAGATGAATCTTAAGAACGAATTGAATAGAATGACGAATATTCTTAAAATTAATTGCCTATTTCTTAATACTTCTTAAGAAATAAAAGT
>JAHHTN010000088.1 GCA_020024645.1 Faecalimonas sp. | reverse complement strand
CATGTTGAGTGCGTAGTTCTATTGTCACGAACATAAGTGAAGTGACAGTAGATTATGGAGACCATGCAAAGACCGTCCAAGAGAACGAGCTGGAGGGGAAGTACGATTGGAGACGGTCTACTGCTGAGATGGTTTATTTACGGTCGAGAGTAAAAGAATGAGCGCCCAAAGTGGTGTGTTCTATAGAATTTTCAGATATTATTACGATTTAGGAATAGCTATTTGCGACAATGGATAGCGAAAGAAAAAGAGTCAATGGTTAAATATATATGTGCTGATTGTAATAACAATAAAATTTCTTATATAGATTCGTATGCTAAAGAATTTACAAAAAATATTCTAAAGATGATATTCTTCACATGGAATAGGATTATAAAGATTGAGGTGTTGGAAATGAGAATAAAAAATATAATGATTTCCGCTTGCTTTATGTTTTTATTAGTATTTGGGCTGATTGGTTGTTCAGCAAAAAATACTGAAAACAATGATGATTTAACAATAACTCCAAATATGGAATTAATATATGAAGAAACAATTTCTCCAAATAAAGAATATGCTGAAAAAGAAGAAGATATTGTAAATTATACTGTGGAAGTGTATCAAGATAAGGATAACGTGATTTTGGTTAATTCAAAATCTAATTCTGAATTTTTTAAACCATTACAATATGAACTTGAACTTGATACAAATATCACAAAAGAAGATATTGATATAGAATGGACGACATTAATGGAAAAACCCACTCCAACAAAGGAAGACCAGTTAGGTATAGCCTATGTATCTATTTCGGACAATGGCGAACTTGTTAGCAAAAGAAAAATCAGTTTTGTCAATTGTGCCATTGAGATTATAGAAGATACTTTGGATAAAAAATAGTTCCGATGTGAAAGGTGTACTTTTTATGAAAAGGGGAAAAATGAAAAAACGTATATTTATAATAACAAGTTGTTTTTTAATGATTTTACTAGGGGGATCTTATTTTTATATATGGAAAATTTACCATGTGCCAGCTAATCTTGAGTTACGCTCATGGTTTAGTGTGGATTTTGGACATACCTTGATTTTTTTGTGGCAAATAGTAATAATCACTGGAACAATAATTTTAGGGAAGCGATTTATTTCAAAACAAATTTTTCTGTTTCGTATCTTTTATTATGTTATATTAATTTTTTTAGTGGTAGTATTTTCTTGTATTTAACATGGAATTTCGTGAAAATTTCAGTTATAAATGATAAGGATATTGTGAATGAAGTAGGGAAATTAACAGTATATCATGATAGAGATATTTTAGAACCAGATGATTATGACTATTTTCTATATGAGAAAAAAGGAATATTGTATCGCAAATATTTACGGGACATGATAGATGAAAAGGATTACTAAGAGATTTGAAATCAGAAAGAGAGGACATTGTTGGACTTGTTAAAGATATTTTAAAAGGTTGAGTGGTGAAAGGGGAAAAATAAATGGACGTGATTAGTTCTGCTACAGGATTAGTATGGTTATTTACTTTTATCTTTGCATTACCTATTCTATTATTGCTTTTTTCAGCAATGATTTGGATGTATAAGAATTTTAAACGTATATCCTTTATTGCATATATTGCTAATATAGTTTGTACTCTATCTATTTTAGGGGTGGGTATTAGTAATATGAAAACATATTTCCCATCTAAAAATAACATATATAATTTTATATAAATTATATATGTCTTTTTGACTATCTTTTTATATCTTCTCAAATGTCCGCAAAGCCTTATTTTATAGGCTCTACGGGCATTTTGCTTTTGTGGTAAACCTCACATATCTAGGTCTATCTTCTTATATTTTCTCTATCAAACGTGGTTAAAATCGTGGTAAATACTTCTATGCGATTAGACGCTGAACCTCTGATTTTGCGGTATCTATGGACGCATGAGCATACCAGTTCATTGTAATGCTGATATTAGAGTGCCCCATGATATACTGTAAATCTTTCGGGTTCATATTCCTGCTTGCCAGTCTTGTACAGAATGTATGACGTAACATATGCGGTGTGATATGTGGCAGGGGATTGTTCTTGTGGTGCTTGTTATACTTCTTTACCATACGGACAAATAAAGCGTTGTAGTCAATCGCAACTTTTGGGTTGCCTTTTTGATTGACAAACAGGAAATCTTTGTGTCCGTCTATCTCTATCGGCTTTCCTTTTGGGCGTTTCTTTATGACCCGTTGAAATGCCTGTATCGTTTCTCTGCTTAATGGAACTTGCCTTGTTCCGCTCTTTGTCTTAGGCGTTTCAATATAATAACCCTGTTCCTTGCTCTTTAGTAACTGGTGGTCGATAATCACAACCTCATTCTTGAAATCAATATCAGCTACTGTCAGTCCGCATAGTTCAGAGATACGAAGTCCAGTCTTTAACAGTATCAGCACATCATCATAATACTTATGATACACGTTGTCCGTTTTGATGAATGACAGTAAGGCTTGTTCCTGTTCCTCTGTCAATGCGACTTTCTCTTTCGTATCATTCTCTATGACTTCACTCAGCTTGAAATCAAAAGGGTTCTTCCTCACACAATCGTCCTGTATGGCGATATAGAATGATGCTTTTAACGAGCGTTTATGGTTGTTAATGGTATTGTAGGAAAAGCCCTTTTCTTTCATGCGTAACGCCCATTCCTTAGCGTCAGAGGTTTTTATCGTGTCAATGCTCTTAGCACCCAGCTTGTCTTCTTTCAATAACCGCATGAGCTGTTCCCGTTGTTTCTGTGTGCTTTTCTTCACGTTTGCCCTCTGTGCGTTCTGTTTGGCGTAAAGCTGGCAAAGCGTCATTTTCTTGCCTGTGCTGTCGATACCGTCCTCAATATCCCGTCTTATCTGCTGTTCCAGTTCTCGAAGTGAGGGCTTTTCCCGTTTTCCCTTTGGTGTTGGGTCTGTGGGTGTCAATCTCCAAGCATACACATATTTTGTGTTTCCAAATGCGTCCACATATTTATATAAGTATTTCCCGTCTGTTCGTTGGTTCTCTCCAGTATGCAGGATACGTCCTTTGTTATCCCGTCTTTTTTCTTTCATGCTGTCTGCTCCTTTCCTTGTTGGAAAGAGCCTTGATATGACTTGTGCTTATCATAACACATACAAGGCTCATTTGCATTAGATTGCGTCCAGTTTATCAATGACCTTTTCAAACTGTCGGCGTTTAATCTGTATGCGGTTGCCATTCATAATGAGCCAGCCAGCGTCCCTGTTTTCCTCAGCTAATCGTCTTAACTTGTTTTCTCCAATGCGGAAATACTTGGACGCTTCTTCAATGGTAAGGGTGTATTTTTCCCATACAGGAATATCGTTGCTGTTCATCAGATACCCCCTTTCCCATGCTTTGTGTCATACTGGATATAGGGAATAAGGTCGGTACGGTCTATCCTCTGTAAGTGAGCGGTTAATTTACTGGAAAGGGAAGTGCTGTATCTTGCCTTATCCAGCATAGTTCCTACCCGTTCCAGTCCGCCTAATGCGTTATGTTCTTCCAAGAAGTAGAAACTTTTGACAGCGGAAATCACGCCACCCTCTGTGAGCCATTGCTGTGTTTCTTCAAGGGAATTATGTAGTTTGGGTACTTGCAGTTTCAAGACTTCCACAGCCCCTAAAAAACGTTCCCAAAACCGACATGTTTTCCACCTGCTCTTATTGCTTTCATTTCTGTTTGCTACGACAAAGCGTAGGTTGTTTGCCAATAGCCCGAAAGCCAGTTCCCCAAGTTCCAGCGGTCTGTCCTTGAATGTCATGGCAAAGGCATGAGCCTTATCATCACGCAGTTGCATTTCTGTCCGTTTCCAACTTCCCACTTCATCAAGTGTCTTATTATATTTTGAACAGACTTCCTTATCCTTGTCATAAAAGCGGTAGGACAATCCCGACTTTCCAGCACCGATATAAACAGTTTTGGCGGTGTCGAAATCGTCAAACTTGCTTTCATCAAAGTGGTAGCCCTCACTATTGGAGATAAACTCCTCTTTTTCACATTTCTTCTTTATCTGCTCAATGGTAAAGAATGGTTTTTCGTTCTTATCATCAATGGCAACATCAAGCCTTGTAAAATGATAATTGCCTGTCCCGTATCTTTTCTCACAGCGTCGGAACATATCTCCAAAGGTCAAACATTTATCTTCAAGGATACGGTAAATATCATCACAGCCTCTGCCAGTCATAACGAGATAACAGCCAAGCCCCTGTGGATTGTCCTCTGTCTTTCTTGCGTCCCCCGATACATAAATGTCCCCAATTTCCCAGCGTGTCTGATAGGTCTTAAATCTTACCGTTGCTGGATAGACATTGAAAATATCAGTCGGTAAACCTAAAATGTACATGATTACATCTTCTGCGGTTGCAGTATCAAATACAATGCTGATGTAATCAATCTTAACGGATAAATTTTCATGTGCAGTTATAGTGCATTACTCCTTTCGTATGCCCCGTTTTTTGCGGGGTATAAATTGCATTTTTCTCTTTATTTATCACAGTTTCTAGGTACTATGACATGTATACGCAGGGCGGTGTTACATATACGCCCTCTGCGAACGCCGAAAGGCGTTCCTTTCCAAAAGGAACTGTCTGTCCGCTCCACGTCTGGGGGACGTGTCCCGTCCAGCCAGCCCCTTTTGGAAACCATGATTTTCGGTCTGATAGTCCATGCCTATTCATGCTATCAAAGCGAAAACAACTCATTTATATGCTTACTCAAGCGTGTGATTGACCCTAGCGTGCTTAATCACTTTATCTAACATGATAATAACGCCATTAGAATTACTTGTCAAGAACTTTTTCTTGACTTTTTAGAATAAAATAAGTATGATAGGCTTATAAATAGCAGAAAAAGCAATGAAAGGAGCGGTTATACTAAGTTATGGAGGGTTATATAAAGAAAATCAGTTTCTTAGGAGAGAACATACAGACCATAAGAAAACACAGAGGAATGAAACAGCAGGAGCTTGCGGACGCTATCGGTATCAATATGCAGAGCCTTTCCAAGATTGAAAGAGGGGTAAACTATCCCACCTTTGACACGCTGGAAAAGATAATGGACGTGCTGGGAGTAACGCCTAATGAATTGTTGTCGGGAGAATGGAAGTATATTGACCATACCGAGCCATACATCATGGACGTTATCAAACGGGAACAGGACTTCAATGTTTCCTTAGACTATCTATCCGAAAATGAATATTTCAAATCGGAGCAGGAGTGCAGATTTTACATGGAAACCAAGCTCATGCAGTATATCAGCAATTACATTGCCAATGAGGCTGTGGGGCTGGAAGAACTCATGGAAATCAAGCAGTTGATACAACATCAGAAATTGGAACGTGTTATGAGGGTACATAAAGAAATGCGAGGTTTAGACCGATACCGAGAACAGCCGAAGGAGTATAAATACCACAATCCTTATGATGACAGGGTACTGCGTGAGCTTGCGGATATAGACAGAAGAAACAATATCCC
This sequence comes from Faecalimonas sp., assembly GCA_020024645.1. Lineage (GTDB taxonomy): Bacteria > Bacillota > Clostridia > Lachnospirales > Lachnospiraceae > Faecalimonas. Next base: position 1,507 of record JAHHTN010000088.1, on the reverse strand, counting down.
CGATACTTCACCCGAACAGGATTTTGATGAAATGGACTATAAGGAATATTTAAAAGACAAGTGGAACAGAGGACTTTGATTTTCCTCTTGCATGGAAGATACAGAAAACAAAAAGCCCGATCAAGAGTGCAAGCACCACCAAAGGTGGCAAGCTCTTGACAGGGCTTTTTCTTTTCTGTGCAGGATAATCGAGAGGAAAAGTTTCATTCATTTACAGCTTTTTTAAAAGCTGTTATTTTATCAATAATGATAGGAAAATTCTTTTTTAATTTATAAAATGTACATAATATACCAATGAAAAATATCATACAGGCTATGAAAATTGAGTTCGAAAAAATATAGCTACATATACAAATAATAGTTACAGGGATTATACCAATGACATAAATCCATTTTTTGTATTTTTGTAAACTCATATTCTCAAAATATTCATTCCATTTTTCCTCTGTCATTTTATGAATTTTCCCCTTTAGTTTGAGAAAAAACAAGAGTGTGGGGATACATAAAATGTTTGCAATCTCAGCCAAACAAATTCCTACCAAACATATACCTAATATCCTCATAATAGCTTATTAGTTAGATAAGCAATCCAACAATAATATCAGCAATAAGAGATGCCCAAGATTTAGGAATACCAACTGCGACTAATGCTTTTGTAATTCCACCCTTTGACCAGTCTGAAATTTTATCAACAGCACTAATGATTTTTCCGAAATATTTTTGGAATGCTTCTCGTAATGCCTTTGATGGAATTACGTCAAGGTGTTTTAAAATGAATTTTAATCCATTTTTTACTTTGCTTACAACACCTCTTTCAGATGGGGCTTTAGCACTTTCCGTTCTGACATATGAAATAAAATCATTCCATTCTTTTTGCGAAATTCCTTCTGCCTTTAGAAAACTTTCCAAATCAGTAAATTCATTTGTTAACTCAGCCATTGTAACACTCATTGCTGTATTTTCGGCTGCGTGTACTGTGCTTAAACTACTACCGAGTGTAGAAACTCCCATTAAAGTTGCTAAAGATAATGCCAATAATTGTTTGTTTTTCATTTTGTTTTCCTCCTCGTTTATTTGACATACTATTTTATTTGTGATACATTTGTATCGTATGAAACAAGTGTATCACTACTATTTTTGTAATACAATACCAAACTACTGAAAAGAAACATAAGGAGGCATTTTGTATCATGAAAAAACAAACTCAATCAAATAAATTTTTGCGTGAATGTATGGGGGAAGCCATTTTTAAATTATTAAAAAAGAAGTCTATGTCAGAAATATCTATTACACAGATTACAGAATTAGCAAATGTAGGAAGAGCTACTTTTTACAGAAATTATGATACAAAGGAAGATTTAATCATGGATTATATTTCTACTTTATTTTATAAATGGGATTTAGGAAACAATCAAATTTTATCCTCAGAAAATTCTCCTGATTTTCTCGAAAAAACCACACTCTTTCTTGAATTTATTGAAAGTATTAAAGAGTTGATTTCTTTATT
>JAHHTN010000087.1 GCA_020024645.1 Faecalimonas sp. | reverse complement strand
CGGTATAAAATATTTTGAACTTTTTGTGTTTTTCTTTACTGTGAATAAAAACCGCTGTTATTTTTTGCGTGCACACTCCATAAAAAATATAATTTATTCTAATATCCCATAATTATATATCTAATCTCATTTGTGTAAGAGGTAGGAGATGTTTGACAAATCCTCCCCTTAAAAATTCGGCTCCATATCCTCTATCAGAAATTCATTATTAATCAAACAAATAGGGAGTTACATTTTTATATGTAGTGCAACATAATACAACCTGTTGATTTGAGTCTTTTCTTGTTGACCACCTTTCCCCCTAAAAAGATTGAAAAAGCAAATTTTCTATTATATAATACTTTATAACGAACTTTTTAAATAGAGAAAAAATTGATGATTTGATGTAGTTACCACTATGCACAAATTGCAAAAGGTAGCATTTTCATTCATCAAAACAAAAAAGGAGATGTGGGAAAGATAGCGCCATGAATACAAGAACTGATTTATTAAAAGGAAATATCCTAAAGGCTTTGATTGCAATGTCACTGCCAATTATGGCAACTTCACTGCTTCAAATGGCGTACAACATGACAGATATGATCTGGATAGGTCGAGTGGGTAGTAACTCTGTGGCAGCAGTGGGTGCTGCAGGAATGTTTGTCAACCTTGCAAATGGTATCTGTGCTTTTTTGAGGGTGGGAGGTCAGGTGAATGTAGCCCACTCCTATGGTGCAGGTGAAAGAGAAAAAGCAGCCCGTTATGCTGAGAATGCATTGCAGATGGGACTTATTTTATCCATTATATACGGATTGATTCTCTGCATTTTCAGAAAACCGTTTATCGGTTTCTTTAAATTTACCAATGCTCAGGTAATTAAAGATGCTGAAACTTATCTGTTTATTATGGGAGCTTTTATTATCTTCAACTTTTTAAATCCAATCTGTACTGCTATAATTACAGCAACCGGAAACAGCAAAACACCATTCCAGATCAGCACAATTGGTTTGCTGATCAATCTTGTGCTGGACCCTCTCTTAATCTTTGGTGTGGGTATTTTCCCGAAAATGGGTGTGTTGGGTGCTGCGACAGCTACTGTTTTTGCCCAGTTCATTGTTTTTCTTCTCTACATGCAATATATGAAAAAGGATGAACAGGTCTTTAGCAAAATGAAGTTTGGAAGACCGCTGGATAAGGAAATTATGGCGTCAATCACCAAAATCGGGATGCCTTCTACAATACAGGGCGTTATGTTTACCGGTATCTCCATGACAATCGGCAGAATTATTGCAGCATGGGGAGAAGCCGCAATTGCTGTACAAAAAGTCGGTATTCAGGTAGAATCTATTTCCTACATGGCAGCCGATGGATTTGCAGCCGCTACCAACTCCTTTATTGCCCAAAACTATGGTGCAAAACAGTTTAACCGTTCCAAAAAAGGATATACTACCGCTCTTAAAGTTATGATGGGTTGGGGTGTTATCACAACCTGTGTTCTGGTGTTCCTTCCGGCCCCAATTTTCAGCATCTTTATCAATGAACCGGATGTTATTCCGTTAGGTGTTGATTATCTTAGAATCCTTGGTTATTCGCAGCTGTTTATGTGTATCGAAATCCTGACTTCCGGTGCATTTTCTGCTTATGGAAAAACCCTGCCACCGTCTATTGTCAGCATTATTTTTACCGGTATGAGAATTCCAATGGCTATCCTATTCGGAAAAACAGCACTGGGACTTAATGGTGTTTGGTTAAGTATCAGCCTTTCTTCTGTATTTAAAGGAGTCATTCTTGTAATACTCTTTATTTTCTTTATGAGAAAATTTAATCGGAAGATGCAAAACCAAGCGAACTCTTTATCATAAGTGTTCTATAAAAGATTTTACGATTGATAAAAAAGAGCTATCGTAGAATATCGTTAATTTACACGGCCTTACTTTGAATTTTGATCGGAGTGAGGTCGTTTTTTTAATCAACACATTCAAAAATATAAAATTGAATATACTCAATATATAGCTTTTAACCTTATTTATGCTTGTAAAATCCACTTAGTTGTTAAGCTGTATTTTTCCCTGATTTGACGATTTGTTTCTTCTGCTTTTCTGGCAAATATAACTTCTGCTCAATTTTTCACTTTTATATCTTTTCCAGGCATAACAATACCCCCTGTTGTAGTTTCTATTCTACAGCAGGGGGTATTTTTTCATTATATGTTTTAGGATACGAAGGAGTTCGTTAAGCCAGTTAACTCCTCTTTATTTATGATTTTTAAAGTATCCTTCTTCTATTAACTTTTCTAAAACAAGGGCTTCACGCTCAATCATTGTTTGATTTTTAGGTCCATGGTCTTTACAGCGATTTGCATTGATAGCAAGGTAAGGATCGATAAATTCCAGTGTAAAGGATTCCTCAGCTTCATAAACATCCAGATTTTGCGGCTGAGTTTCTTTCTCTGTTTTGCAAATATAGTAATAGTTATCCTGTATAAAGATCCCTTCTCTATCCCCTTTTTCTATCCGATGAACATATCCGTATTCTTTAGTAGATTGTGGAATAACACGCAATCCGCTTTCCTCAGCAACTTCTCGAATCAGGGTGTCTGTTTGGCTTTCTCCCTCTTCGATTCCACCACCGGGAAATTTGTAATAGTCATACTTCACACTGTGTACCATTCCGATTTTACCATCGCAGATGATAATTCCCCGAACAGAAGGTCGCTCAAAGGTAGTACCGTTTATATCGTAATCTTTTTTATCTAACTCAAATAACAAACGCATTATTTTATCTTCCCCCTCATCATTTTTTACTATTAAATAGTATCATGATTTCATGATAAGAACAACTAAAAACATAGGGGGAATTTTAATATCAATAATTATTGTACACTGCCGGTCAGCTCTTTTACGGGAGAAAGCTGATATACTTTGTCAAACTGTGCCTTGCTTTCCTCGGTCAGATGGTGACTGATTAAAATCAAGGTCAAATCAGGGTTAGAAAGCAAGCTTTGCTCGACAATGTCCGCATTTTTCTTGTCGAGGGCGGATGTTCCTTCGTCAACCAGCAGGATTGAACGATTATGAATCAGCGCACGGGCAATGGCAACACGCTGTTTTTGACCTCCGGAGAGGTTATTGCCATTTTCTCCCACTTTTGTTTCCAAACCATTTGGCAAAGAAGGGAGGTCATTGAGCAAGGCACTGTTTTTCAGTGCTTTCTCCACTTGTTCATCTGTGAAAGAGTGTCCCAAGGTAATATTATCGAGGATTGTACTGTTAAACAGATAAACATCCTGCTCAATATAGGCAATCTGGCGACTTAAAGAGTCAGGATCAATCTCTCGGACATTGGTCTGATCAAATAAAATATTACCTGTATAATTTTGAAGTTCTCCCATAATTAAATGGAATATTGTGCTCTTTCCACATCCAGAAGGACCCAACAATGCATACTTCTTTCCTTTCTCAAAATCCAGATTCAGCTGGGAAAGAACTGGTTTGTCAGGATAAGAAAAAGAAATGTTCTGGAAAGAAATTTTATTTTCAAATGCCGGAAGTGCCTGCAAAGATTCTGCAGAAGACTGCGCATCGTTTTCTTCAAATTTTTTAAAATAAGGGCGAAAACTGGAAAGCTGTACTAAATAAATTGTAATCATTCCAAGGGAAGCGTTAGCCATATTGATAAGGCTGCCACCACCAAAAACAGTTTGAAGTGGGATAATTCCCCAAACCCCCAATAAAAACATTACAACGGTGTTGATCGCCTGACCAAAGATATTAAAAAAAGACATCCCTACATCTGCCTTTTTTTCTATACAACGTCCATGATACCAAATATCTTCCCGATCCTTACTTGCTTTCTCTGAGTGTTCAAAAAAACGATTTAAACTCCCAAAGGTTTTTAAAATGCCCAAACCACTGAGTAAATCCTTAATGGAACTAGTATAAATTTCCTGTGCTTTCGAGTTATTTCGTCCACATGCTTCTAACCTCTTTTGAAATATTTTGGTAGAAAGCATCAAGATAATACTAGTAATAATAGATAAAACAGCCAATGACCAATGAATATATGCCAAAGCAGCAATCGAAATTATACCTTGTATTGTGTAAAGAATAACAGAAGAAAAAACTTGTAGTCCTTCATCCATTTGCGCAACATCGCTGGTATACCAAGAAATATAATCTCCTATCTGTGCAGATCGAAATTCTTGATAATTTTTTCTGCCAATTTGCTTACTGATAGTATTGCGCATACTGGTTTTAGCATTGGCAAAGGCTTTTTGTTTTAAAAATTCTTCCAACATTTGAACAATATGAAAAAGAAGGAGTGCACCGAACTGCAATGCAACAAAAAGTAACAGACGAGGAAGATCTTGAGACATTGCAGCTCCCATTGTTTCCATCTGCGCAAAATAACTACTCGACTTAAAGAGATATGCAATAGCATAAAGCAGATAGGCAGGTATAAACAGTTTTGCTTGTTCCCAGAAATATCGTGTCACACGAAACTCCTCCTTTTATTTTAAGTTGTCTTTACAGCGATTTGTATTGATAGCAAGGTTAGAATCGGTAAATTTCAGTGTAAAGGATTCCTCAGCAACTTCTCGAATCAGGGTGTCAATTTAGTTTTCTCCCCCTTCGATTCCATCACCGGGAAATTTAAATATAGAATACTGTTATACCCCTATCATTTAATTCTCCTCTTTATAAATCAAATGATAAAATTCTCCTTTTTGTTTTATTAAATCTTCCATATTTCCGTTTTCTGCCAAACTTCCATTTTTTATTAAAAGGATAGATTCATATCTATTGACAAACTTCTCATTTAATTCATGTGTAATGGTTAGTAATAGAGTATCTTTTAAAGAAAAAACCAATTCATTTATCTGTTCTGAAGTCTGAGTATCCAAGTTGGCTGTTATTTCGTCCAATACTAGAATTTTGGGGTTTCGTAAAATTGCCCGTGCTAAACTAATTCTTGCGGCTTCTCCTCCGGAACAAAAATATTGTTCTCCCAGCTTTTCATCCAAACCATGTGGTAATTTAGAAAGAAAATCGTTCAAAGAACATCGATCCAATGTTTCTAAAATCTCCTTATCTGAAAAACTATCTCCCAACGTAATGTTGTTTCTCAACGTTTCCTGAAAAATATAAGATTGCTGTGTTACATATAGAATATCTTTTTTTCCATTAAGAGAATTTGGATATTTAATGCTTCCTTCATTGCATACATAAAGTCCTGCAATCAGCTTGCCTATAGTGGATTTACCTCCACCGGATAATCCTGTGATTAGATATTTTTTACCAGCCTCAAATTCATAATTAAACTGATTGATTCCGTTTTTTGTATCTTTATAGAAAAAGGATACACCTTCACAGACCAGTTTTTCTTTGTTGGATTGTTGTAAAGGAGGATTGCATTGAGGTTTTAAAATCTCTTCACACTTTTGACATATAGATTTAACAGAGCGAATTTGGGTCAATATCGCCGGAATTTGCTCCAACGGAGCAACGATACCACCTATCAATTGAGAAATACTGATAATATAACCTGCTGTGATATATCCCTTGAATACTAATAATCCACCCACAACAAGGGTTAAAATATATGCCATCGAACTGCACAGCATAGAAAACCAGGTAGCAAAGTACATCATACAATCGACTTTGCATGATTGATTTTCCACTTTCTTATTTTTTTCATTATGTCTGTTTTCAAAGAAGTTCTCAGACAATGCCGTTTTAATTGTAAGTATCCCATCAAACATATCTTTTACATTAGTGAAGTACTGTTCTTTCTGCTGTGAGAACAATAGCTGCTCTCTATCAATTTTTGTCCCCAACAAATGTGGTACCAGTACAGACATTCCTCCCACTAATAAAATAAGAATAGTTATCATAGGACTTAACATTGTCACAGTAATCAGAGATAACGCAAAACTCCAAATAACACGGTACAACATTAAACGAGAAGAAAAATCGCAATCACTTAGTGTTTGAGTATCATTGTTTAGTATAGATAAATAATCTCTATTTTGCTTTACATAATAATGGTAATTCATATTTAGAATGGAATGACACATTTCCTGTTTTAAAGAAATTTTACCTTGCTTGAGTAAATGAAATTTAATCAAATTAACTGCAAGCAACATTACCACATCCAATCCTCCCCAAAACAAGCAGCTGTATGATGCTTGCCAAAAGTCTGCCTTTTCTAAGTTCAGGATAGAATCAATCACCGGTTGAATGGATAGAGCAAATTTTATTGATGCCCAACAGGATATAGGAACACAAAGTAAATAAGCCCAATAATATTGAATATTTTTTTTAAAATATCGATTCATTTTTTTACTCCATTGTCACTTTTCCCTTTTTATTTTCTTGTAAGAGAAAAGTAATTACATCATAAAAAGGTATTTTACTCAATTCAGAAATTTCTGCTGTATTAAAACCTTTTTCACATAGTTTTAAAATATTATATCCTTCTTTTGTATATTCTGTTTTATATTCTAATCTTGGAAAGTATCCAAAATAATGATCGTTTTTCTCTATAAATACAGAACCCTTTTGAATTCTAAATGATTTATTCTTTAAATCAATCTTATCCATTCTATTTTTTACAAGTTTACAAATTACAGGTATTTCTGTACTCGGATTCAATGGACAAGGGTGACAATTAGGTTGAAATTCACAGTCTAAGCACCCGCGTTCTATAGGAATACATGACATTGCAAGGAAATCCTGAAATTGATATATTTGTTTTTCAAATGCATCAATTGTTTCTATATGTTTTTTAGCGGCGTATTTGCGACAAGGATAAATTAACCCTTGATTGTTAGAGAAAAAAGAGTCTACAAAAGCACCACACTCAGAAACTGAAACCTGAAATGAGGTACCATATTTTAAATTCAAATATCTATTTATAAGGGGATATTCACTATTAAGTAACAACTTAGAATAAGTAAGTCCCCCATGTTTCTCTGCAATCATTTCATATGCATCTAATTCTTCTTCTGATAAATATAGGTCTGCTTTGTTCATTTCTGCGTTACCGTCATAAAAAAGGGGATTAAATTGAATATAATCCACCATAAGGTTATCAAAAATGATCGCTTTATTCCAACTTCCTTTTCCTCTGACCAAGTCATTTTCAGTTTCTAAACCCTCAAAACTTACAAAAATAGATTTTATGGGATACTTTAAAAGATTTTTAGCAACACCTCTTTCAAATTGACCATTTGTAATAATAT
>JAHHTN010000086.1 GCA_020024645.1 Faecalimonas sp. | reverse complement strand
AGGAAGAATAGATCAGCAAATTTTTGTTACGAAGTCCATGATTGATATGTATTATTTACGAAGAATAGGAAATAAAAAATTAAGAAATTATATGATTAATTATCTTGCTATTATGATGACGATTTCTTCTATATTATGTATTCGTTCTAAGAAAGCAGAAAATTTAGAAAAGAAAAAAGAACTTTGGAATTATTTAAAAACAAAAGATTATAAAGTATATTGGAAGATTAGATATAGTATTTTAGGACAGACAATTAATTTGCCGGGGAAATCAGGAAGAAAGATATCCTCTTTTGTATATATTGTGGCAAGAAGATTAATTGGATTTAATTAGTATGCATTAAAGAGTTAAATTTGTCATATATATGCCATAAGAAAAGGTTTGGGTAAATATATGAATGGGCAAAAATTGGAAAATATGCTAAATTTGGCATTAGATGCAACGGAGGAAGAAAGAGCAAAATCACTTGAGTTAGATGTGGGTTATAATCCAATTGAAAGAATATGGGATTTAATCGTAAAATATTCAGGAAATTTGGATAAAGCTAGAGAAATAGGGGCAGAAGTTGTTGAATTACAAAATGAGTTTGCGATTATTACGATAGAAGAATCTAAGATTGAAAGATTGGCTCTTTTTCCAGAGATAGAATATATTGAGAAGCCGAAGAGACTATTTTTTCAAGTAGTTAATGGAAGACGGGCATCCTGTATTACTTCAGTACAGAATGCTCGTCCGTTTTTATTTGGAAAAGGGATTCTTGTGGCTGTTATCGATTCGGGAATATCTTATGCGAATAAAGATTTTAGAAAAGAGGATGGAAGTACACGAATTAGAGCGTTATGGGATCAGAGTATTTCTGGAAATCCTCCGTTACATTACAATATTGGGACAGAATATACAGCCGAACAGATCAATGAGGCGTTGCAACAGAAGAATAGAAGTGAACAGTTGCAGATTGTTCCAAGTATAGATGTATCTGGACATGGAACAGCGGTGACTGGGATTGCGGCAGGAAATGGAAAACAAAAAGGAGTTGCTATCGAAAGTGATTTGATTATCGTAAAATTGGCAAGTCCAAGAAAAGATGGATTTCCTAGAACAACAGAATTAATGCAGGCGCTTGATTATGTTGTGAGAAAAGCAAAAGAATTTGAAATGCCTGTTGCAATTAATATGAGTTTTGGGAATACGTATGGGGCACATGATGGAACAAGTCTTTTGGAGAGATTTATAGATGATATTTCGAATTATTGGAAAAGTGTTATTTGTGTTGGGAGTGGAAATGAAGGTGTTAGTGCAGGACATACTTCAGGAAAAGTAGAAGAAGGAAAAGATACAATTGTACAATTAGCTATTCAGGAAAACGAACAAACAGTGAATTTACAGCTGTGGAAATCTTATTCGGATGTTATGGATGTTTCAATTATTTCCCCGTCAGGAATTAAAGTTGGTCCGATTCAAGAAATTCTAGGTTCGCAAAGATTTAGAATAGGAGAAACAGAACTTTTGATTTACTATGGAGAACCCAGTCCCTATAGTACGAATCAAGAAATTTATATAGATTTTCTTCCGAAAAATAGATATATTATGTCTGGAATATGGAAAATTGTCATGACTCCGAAAAAAATAGTTACAGGAATATTTGAAATGTGGTTACCAAGTGAAAGTGTATTAAATAAAGGAACAGCATTTTTATATCCAATAGAGAGAAATACAATTACAATTCCATCTACGGCTAGTCAAGTGATATCTGTTGGAGCGTATGATGCGTTAACGTTTACTTATGCAGATTTTTCGGGGAGGGGTGGAGAAAAAAGTCCAAGTTTGGTTGCACCAGGTGTAAATGTTTTGGCACCAACAAGAGAGGGAACATATGAAGAAGTGAGTGGTACGTCTTTTGCAACACCATTTGTGACAGGCGGAGCAGCATTATTGATGGAATGGGGGATTATACAGGGGAATGATTTGTATCTATATGGGGAAAAAGTAAAAGCATATTTGCAAAGAGGTGCCAAGCCTTTGCCAGCGTTTAAAGAATATCCAAATATACAATTAGGATATGGTTCTTTATGTGTAGGAGATAGTTTTCCATTTTAAAAGAAAAGGTGTCATTACAGGCACCTTTTTGCTATGTAGAAAATTTACAAAGTCACAAAAGTTGGTGTATGTCCAGTACAAATTAAAAACTTTTCTAAAATATCAGAAGTTTTTATTTTTAGACTAGAAGTATTTGCACAAGGATGACAACCGATATAATCATCTTCTAATAAATCTTTATCAATAATTAAATTAACTTTTTTTTCTACATCATTCATTAGACCAAGGACACTGACAGAGCCTGGGGTAATGTCTAAAAATTTTTCCATAAATTCTGCTTCGGCAAAGGAAAGTCGGGAAATACCAAGTTGTTTTGATAAATCTTTTGTGAGGAATTTTTTATTTCCAGGCATCAAAAGGAGAAAAAAATTTGTTTTTTGCCGGTTGCAGAGGAAAAGATTTTTACACATAGTTACTTGCAGTTTTTCATCTATTTTTTCACAAGCCTCCATTGTGTCGGCAATTTCGTGGTCCATACGTTCAAAAGGTATCTGTAGTTTTTCTAATAGCTCATATACCCGCATTTCTTTTGGAAGTCGATTGCTGTCTGTGGGGGAAGTTGTAAATATTTCGTCCATAGTGTGAATCCTCCTTATATATATATGTTGTTAGTATAGACAATTTCAGAAAAAATGACAAGTTGAAGAAGAAAAATGTTCGTGATATAATAACAAATCAGAAGAACTAGAAAAAGAGGAAAAAATGAAAAAACTATTAAAATATTTAAAATATTATAAAAAAGAAAGTATTATAGGTCCTTTGTTTAAATTGTTGGAAGCTTGTTTTGAATTGACTGTTCCAATGATTATGGCAAAGATGATTGATGTGGGGATAAAAAGTCAAAACACTTCATTTGTGTGGGAAATGGGAGTGATTTTAGTTGTTTTTGGTGTACTTGGACTTGTATGTTCTTTAACTGCACAATATTTTGCGGCAAAAGCATCTGTAGGTTTCGGAACAGAATTGAGAGAAGATTTTTTTAGATATATCGGAAAATTTTCTTATCGGGAATTAGATATGGTTGGAAATGCAACACTTGTAACAAGAATGACAAGTGATATTAATCAAGTGCAAGCGGGAGTGAATCTTGTACTGAGATTATTTTTACGCTCGCCGTTTATTGTAGTGGGTGCAGTAGTAATGGCATTTACTATTAGTATAGAATTGACATTCATTTTTATTGTGGCGATACCACTGTTATCTGTGGTTATTTATGGGATTATGCTATGGACAATTCCATTATATAGAAAAGTACAGAAAAAATTAGAAAAGATTATGTTGATGACACGAGAAAATCTCTCTGGCGTTCGTGTTGTTCGGGCATTTTGTATGCAAAAAAAGGAACAAGAAGAATTTGATCAAGAAACAAAAAATTTGATGAATATGCAGATTTTTGTTGGGAAAATATCAGCACTTTTAAATCCAATGACATATCTTATTGTAAATGGAGCAACAATTTTAATTGTATGGTTTGGGGGTAAAGAAGTATACTATGGCAATCTTTCACAGGGGGAAATAGTAGCTCTTGTAAACTATATGTCACAGATTTTACTTGCTCTTGTTGCTTTGGCAAACCTAATCATTACTTTTACGAAAGCGATGGCATCTGCAGAACGAATTCATGAGGTATTGGCATTGAAATCTTCTATTCAAAATGGAACTGAAGTAGGAATGAAAAATAGTGAATTGCAAATTGAATTGGATAACGTTAGTATGATGTATCACAATGATAAGGAAGAAGTGTTGAAAGATATTAGTTTTTCTGTAAGAAAAGGAGAGACATTTGGTATTATTGGAGGAACGGGTTCAGGAAAAACTACATTAATTAATCTTATGCCCCGATTCTATGATGTGACTTCGGGAAGTGTAAGAATAGATGGAAAAGATGTAAAAGAATATGATTTAAAAAAATTGCGTGAAAAGTTTGGTATTGTACCACAGAAAGCAGTTTTATTTCATGGGACAATTCGTGATAATATGTTAGTTGGAAATGAGAATGCTTCCGATGAAGAAATTTGGAAGGCTCTTCGTATAGCTCAGGCAGAAACGATTGTAAAAGAAAAGGATAAACAGTTGGATGCGGTTATTCAAGAAGGTGGAAAAAATTTATCTGGTGGACAGAAGCAACGTTTAACAATAGCTAGAGCTTTGGTGCGAAATCCAGAAATACTAATTTTGGATGATAGTACATCGGCACTTGATTTTGCAATGGATGCAAAATTAAGAAAGGCTATAGAGAAACATATAAATTCTATGACGGTTTGTATTGTTTCGCAAAGGGTAATGTCTATGTTGAAAGCAGATAGAATTTTTGTCTTAGATAAAGGTAAACTTGTAGGAAGTGGAAATCACGAAGAATTATTGCAAACTTGCGAGGTGTATAAAGAAATATGTTCTTCACAGCTTTCGAACAAGGAGGTACATGGTCATGTATAAACAATATGATACAATTAAACGGGTAATTCGCTTATTGAAGCCATATTTGCCAATATTGATTTTGTCATTAGGATTTGCGGTACTAATGGTAATTGGTACACTTTATACGCCAATTCTAATCGGGCAGGGAGTAGATTTAATTTTAGGAAAAGGAAAAGTGAATTTTCATGGAATAGAGGATATTTTAATCAAACTTGTAGGGGTAACTGTTATCACTAGTTTAACGCAATGGCTGATGAATTTATGTAATAATAGAATAACATATCATATTATAAACAATGTTCGTACAGGGGCTTTTGCACATTTACAGAAATTACCTTTAAAATATATCGATGCACATCAGTATGGTGAAATGATGAGTAGAGTGATTACCGATGTAGAACAGTTTTCTGATGGATTGCTAATGGGATTTTCACAATTATTTACTGGGATAATTACTATTTTGGGAACGCTTATTTTTATGCTATCCATTCATTTTCAGATTTCATTGATTGTTATTCTTATTACACCTCTTTCTTTTTTTGTAGCTGGTTTTGTAGCAAAGAAAACATATATACTATTTCAAAAACAATCAGAAGTGAGGGCAGAAATGACATCTCTTACAGATGAAATTGTGGGAAATCAAAAAACTGTGCAAGCATTTGGGTATCAGGATAGGGCGATAAAACGTTTCCAAAAAATTAATGAAGAATTAAAGGACTGTAGTGTGAAGGCAATTTTCTTTTCTTCTATAACGAATCCTACCACTCGATTTATTAATGGACTTGTTTATACAGGTGTAGGAATTTCAGGGGCGATTTTTGCTATTCATGGAAGAATTAGTGTGGGGCAGTTAGCTAGTTTTTTAAGTTATGCAAACCAATACACAAAACCATTTAATGAGATTTCTGGTGTTATTACAGAATTACAAAATGCATTGGCGTGTGCGAATCGTGTATTTGATTTTATGGAAGAGCAGGAAGAAAAAGAGGAGGCAAAAGAAAAAGAAATTCTGAACAAAGCAGATGGTAATGTGGAATTAAAAGAAGTTACTTTTTCTTACGAATCAGGAAAAGAATTATTAAAAAATTTAAATTTAAATGTACGGACAGGACAGAAAATTGCTATTGTAGGTCCTACAGGGTGTGGTAAGACAACATTGATTAATCTTCTTATGCGTTTCTATGATATAGAACAGGGAAAATTGATTGTTAGTGGAAGAAATGTACAGGATATAACTAAAGATAGTCTTCGTGAAAATTATGGAATGGTTTTGCAGGATACGTGGCTGAAATCATGTAGTATTGCTGATAATATTGCATACGGGAAGCCGAATGCAACAAGACAGGAAATTGAGCAAGCAGCAAAGAAAGCGTTTGCGCATGAATTTATTGAACGAATGGAAAAAGGATATGATACTGTTATTGAGGAGGAAGGTGGTAAGCTTTCTCAGGGGCAGAAACAGTTGATTTGTATTGCAAGAGTAATGCTTCGACTTCCGTCTATGCTTATTTTGGATGAAGCAACTTCATCTATTGATACAAGAACGGAAGTGAAAGTACAAGATGCTTTCCAACAAATGATGAAAGGAAGGACAAGTTTTATTGTAGCACACAGACTTTCGACAATACAGGAGGCGGATTGCATTTTAGTAATGAAAGATGGAAATATTATAGAGAGAGGAAAACATGAAGAATTATTAGAACAAAATGGATTTTATACAAAATTGTATAATAGCCAGTTTGGTTAAATTTAAGAAGAGGGGGACAAGTATGTCAAATTCAATTGCGAAGGAATTTAAATTTTTTTCATTGTTACAATTTGCGTTTCCTACGATGATAATGATGGTGTTTATGTCATTGTATACAATTATAGATGGGATTTTTATTTCAAGACTAGTTGGAACAGATGCGCTTTCGGCAACAAATATAGTATATCCGGCAATTAATTTAGTGATTGCAGTGGGAGTTATGTTGGGGACAGGAGGAAGTGCTACTATTGCGAAAAAAATGGGAGAGAAGAAAGAACAAGAAGCCAGAGAAGATTTTTCGTTTATTATTCTTTCGGGAATTATTATAGGAATTATTTTTATGGTAGTTGGGAATGTTTTTATTGACCAGATTTCTAGATTACTTGGGGCGACAGATACACTTATGGATTATTGTGTTGGATATCTTGGTGTTTCACTTTTACTAGCTCCAGCATGTATTTTACAATTACTATTTCAGACTTTTTTCGTCACAGCAGGAAAACCTGTTTTTGGACTAGTACTGACAATAAGCGGTGGTGTTGCGAATATAGTCTTGGATTATCTGTTTATGGGAGTAATGGATATGGGAGTAGAAGGTGCGGCACTTGCCACGGGAATAGGACAATCGATACCAGCTTTGGTTGGATTAATCTATTTCTTTTTTGTGCGTCATTCGTTGTATCTTGTGAAGCCTAAAGTAAGATGGTCTGTTTTGGTGGAAAGTTCTTTTAATGGAGCATCAGAAATGGTAACGAATCTTTCAGGTGCGATTGTAACTTTTTTGTATAATATTGTGATGTTGAAGTTGGCAGGAGAGGCAGGAGTTGCGGCAATTACTATTGTATTGTATGGACAGTTTTTGTTTAATGCATTGTATATTGGATTTTCAATGGGAGTAGCACCTGTAATTAGCTACAATTATGGAAGTGAAAATAATCGAATGTTGAAGAAAATCTTTAAAATATGTATTTCATTTATTATCGTTTCCTCAATTATTGTTACAATGTTTGCATTTATTATGTCACCGATAATCGTGAAAATTTTTACACCTGATGGGACAAAGGCATATGAGCTTGCAAAGACAGGATTTTTTCTGTTTTCATTAAATTTTATCTTTGCGGGAATGAATATTTTTGCTTCTTCTATGTTCACAGCATTTTCAGATGGAAAGACTTCAGCACTAATTTCTCTTGTTCGAACATTTATTTTGATTGTGATAAATATATTAGTTTTACCTATATTAATC
>JAHHTN010000085.1 GCA_020024645.1 Faecalimonas sp. | reverse complement strand
TCGACTATATGAGCACTCTTATTAGCTTCAAATAAATCAATCAATTCCTCTTTCGAATAATAGGTAAATGTTCTATCTGATTCTATGAATTTATTGCTTTTTATTTTCAATGAAGCATAGAAAACACCGTTACTTTTAAGCGACTTAATAATCTTAGTTAATGTAAAGTACATATTGCCTCTATCAACATGAAGTAGTGATGCACATGCCCAGACAGCATCAAATTCATTTTCAAACTCTAAATCTTCAGCTCTCATCTCTATAACTTCTATCGGCACAAGTTCTCTTACTCTTTTACACATCTCAGTTGACGGATCTACTGCTACAACTTCATACCCTTTATCGTAAAAGTATTTACTGTCTCTTCCAGATCCACAACCAAGATCTAGGATCTTACATCCTGGCTTAAGATACTTTTCGAACTCAGCATACAACGCACTCATATCTACATCACGAGTTGCGTCACAGTATTCATCTGCATGAGTATTATAATATTCAATCGTATCTCTTTGTTCTTTTGTCATCTCAATAGCCATGTATCATACCCCTGTAATTTTGCTGAATCATATACTGGATGTAAATTATGCTCCAGAATATTGTAAAATTGTTCTTTTGAATTTCCTTGAACATACAAACTTTCTGTAGCCCAAATTGCATTGATATTATTTTTACGACATTTTTCAAATGATCGAATCAGTTTGTCTGATTTTTGAGTTATATCTTCAGGAAAGACAAGATTGTATAAATAAAATTGATATCTAGCAAAAGGTTCAAAAAACTTATCCCACTCTGGCAACTTATTATTCTTGCTAGAATTTAAAGTTTTCTTCATTGGGATCAAATTCCATAACTCGTCATTAGAAATATATGATCGTGGAACAAAATGATCTATGGATAATTCCTTTATCCCAATTTCATCACCTGTATATATTTCTCTAATTGGTTTACCAGTAATATCAACAGTTAATTTCCACAAATCCCTTGCCTGGTCTAGTTTACGTGCATCAGCATTGTCTGGTCGACATAATTTATAAATAATGCCTGGAACTCCTGGATTACGATCTTGTAAGAACTGTGCCTTATTATACTGACCCCAACTTCTTATCACAGAATAATTCTTAAGCAAAAATTCTCTCCAATATTTATTCAATCTTATAGTTTTATTTAATCCAAATCCCTCAAAAATTGTGTAGAATACATTTTCATTTCCAGACAACTTAGCCATATATGCTATCAAACGACTATGCTTATCATTTTTTATGTATTCCAATCCTTCTTTCAATTCTTCCGTATCAAAGAAAGGATATAAGAGCTTGTATGGAACATAATCTGCAAGTCTCGTTTTATCTTTTTTTAATTCAACACCACTCTCTTTAATCGCCCTTAAAAGTTCGTCTCTAGATGGATTCTGAGAAATCCAATCTATTTTTTCATTTAACGTATTAATGGCACGTTCTAGAAAATTTTCAGCATTACCATTAACTGTAGGTCCTAGTCTCAAATGGTAATGTGTAACTGTATGCCAAGCTTCACATATCATCTCATCGATAATTTTCTCAAAGGTTAAATCTTCTTCTGTCTCTTTTGTAAGATTTAGAATAGCTTCAAACCAATAAAATTTATAACTTTGAGATGTATTATTGAACATACGGGCAAATTTATGTGTATCTAAGTTGTTTTCATATACTATTTTAAAATCAGCCCTCATAGTTACACTCCCATCCTAATTTTTCATCATTTTTGCTACATTTAACATTTTTTTTAAATTATCTACGATTTCGTTTAAATCAGATTTTGCTCCCCAGCTCAATCGTAAAGATGATTCTATACGTGAAACATCAAGTCCCATAGCTACCAAAACATAACTCGGAGAATAGTTCGATGATGTACATGCAGAACCATTGGATACTCCACAATATTGCTTACTAGAAATCATTAAAGCTTCCGAAGAAACCCCTTCTATTGCAATATTTAAAGTACTAGATATACATACATCCTGTTTTCCATTTACTTGATATTTCAAGCCAGATTCCTCTAATACGGATAAAATAGCTTGTTTGATCTGTAAAGAATGCATTTCGTTATCTTTATATTCTTGTTCTGCTATTTCACAAGCTTTACCACATCCAACAACTAATGCTACTGGAATTGTTCCTGGACGAATACCTTGTTCTTGCTGCCCACCATACATAATTCCTTTAACTGGTGGACGCTTGTATGATTTTCTTTTTAATATTAGTGCCCCTACGCCCTGTGGCCCCATTAACTTATGAGCACTAAATGACAACATGTCATATTTTAAATTTCTTATCTCATCAACTAATTTTCCACAGCTTTGAGTTGCATCTATATGAAACAATATGCTTCTCTTTTGAAGTTCTTCACCAAGTTCTAATACTGGCTGAATTACACCAGTTTCATTATTTACGTGCATTACACTTACTAGTAGTGTATCTTCACGTACTTTATCTAATACAGATTCAACACTTACTCGTCCTGACTCATTTGGGTCTACAAAATCAACTTGATAACCATTAAGTTCCATATATTTAGCAGTTTCAAGAACCGCCTTATGTTCTATGCTTGTGGTAATAATATGCTTTTTACCTGTTTTTTCTGCATATTCTTTAAGCCCCTGTAATGCTATATTGTTGCTTTCGGTTGCTCCACTTGTAAAAAATACTTCGTTTGAAGAAACGCCTAATAAACTTGCAACCTGTTTTCTTGCCTTTTCTACTGCACTTCTAGCATTTTCCCCAAAAGAATGAGTTCTACTATCTGCATTTCCTGATTTGTTCTGGTAAGCAAGAATCATTTCATCCAACACTCTTTGGTCTATTGGTGCAGACGCATTATAATCCAAATATACGCTCATATAACTACCTCTTTATCGCCAGTTTCACTAAATCATCCAAACTTTTAATAAAGCCAGTACCACACAAATGTGCAATTCCTCTTTCTAAATTGAGTCTAAAGTATTTTGATACCGTCTCATCATCAGTTGGCAAATTCATCCTTATACACCATGCTTTAACAAGAGCTTCGTATATTTCGTAATATTCCCCACCAAATGTAAACCATGACATTTCAAGATTACTATCTGCTACTATTTGAATATCTGTGGGCAGTGTTTTTTCACTGAGCGAATAACACAATGCCCATCTACATAAGACATTCCAATTTTTAATTCCAGTTTTTCCTTTAAGGCGAGATAATTGATCTTTCGCCTGTTGAGAAACCCTTACCTGTTTAATAATCATACGTTTGCTCCAATCAAATATCCTCGTTTAATAGAAGTACTCTTTGAAATTTCATCATATTCCAAAGTGAATTCATCTCCTACATTGTCTTTCATTAGCTCGTAATATCCTTTATCAATTTCAGAATCTGTTGAAAGAATAATTGTCTGTTCCCCTGCATTAGGGAAATATGTTGTAATTAACGCTGTTCTATGTAAAGAATCCAATCTAGATAACGGTGTATCAATAATTACAGGTAATTTTTTCTTTGAGCAAATCGCTAATGCCCACAATATCGAAATAACCATTAACTGCTGTTCTCCAGCTGAAAGGGATTCTTTTGGCACCTCGTGATTATTTTCAGATAAATACTTTACATTAAGTGTTTCTGCATCCATTTCAATTTTGTTAATTAGATTCTTCTTGTTTGCTAGCTGTTTATAGCATTTAGTAATTGTCTTAGATAAAACATCAGCTTTTTTCTTCTGTAAAGCCACTTGATATTTCTCAATTATTTTGAGAGCCATATTGGAGTATTTAACAGTACGATCTACACTATCTCTTAATTCCGCTGTAGCCAAATATGCTTCAACATATTTGTTAAATTCAAATGTGGCAGAATTAAATTTAGATGTGGCCTGGGCATGTTTCTGCTCTAAATCTGCAATAACCACCTTGTCCTGAATAATCTTTTCTTCTGCTTTCTTTATTTTCTTGTAAATACGCTGTAATTCTTTGTCATTAATATCTAAGGTCAAATAGCTATCTAATTCAGCAATTTGCTTAGTAAGAACTTTCTTTTTGTTAAAGATAGCTTTCATTTCAGCACAACTATTATCAAGCGTACCTTCATTTAATGTATTTACCTGGAAAAGAGCATGATCCGACAGTTCATAAATTGGATCTTCTTGATTACTTTGAGTTTGCTCTTTTACAAAATCAATGAAATCAATACTTGCTTTTGTATCGCCATCATAAATCGCAGAAAAATCTTCCAATAACATGTCAAATTGAAGAATTGCTTCTTGCATAATGGCTTCCGTATGCTCATCTACTGCCTGCAATTTAATATCTTGAATTAAATCTGCAACAAGCGCTAACGGTAATTCGTTGGCTGCAATTTCATATGCTCTGTTTTCTTCAGCTTCTAATTCCGATTTAAGATTTGCACGTTTTTGAATTGTTTCCTGCTTCCTTTCTACTGCATCTCCACCTTTTGCAGTGTACAGTTGGTGCAATGACTCTAATTCATTATTGTGTTCTTCCAAGATAGCCGTTGTATTTTCCAGCTTTGTCGTAATCTGTTCTAATTCGATAGCAGCATGATCTTTTTCACTTCTTAAAACTTCCAATTCTTCAGATGTCTTGTTATCTGCGTCCTGTTTGCTGACTTTCTTTAGATTTCTTAAAATATCATTTTCAAGTACATCCAGCACATTAATTCCCAACATAGAGCGAATAGCATTTTTTAATTGTACATTTGTACTATCAACCGCCATTTCAGCGATCTTTTCTCCATCAAAGAAGAAAAAACTAGATAAAGCACTTGGTAAAATATTCTCAACAAACATTGGCCAGTTGTTAGTTAAAAACTCATTAAACTCGCCATCTTTATATACGAATATTTCTTCTTTAGTTTTCTTTGTTAAAATATCCCATTTTCTTTTAACAACGTAGTTTTCCTTAATTCCATTATCTATTTCAAACTCTAATTCAACACTACATTCTTTATCATCCGCATTTCTATTTACGAAGGATCTTAGATACTGTAAATATGATCTATATTCACTTTCAGAGTATGCAAAGGAGTTCGAACCATAGAGTGCTAATAGCACAGCCTCTAAGAAAGTTGTTTTACCTCTACCATTCATACCACCAACTAAGACAATCGGTTTATTTCCTTCAAAGAGAAATTTATTGTCTCCTTCATATACACCGAAATTATGTAATTCTAGTTTTTTTATAATCATCGACTATTCTTCCTCTTCATCAAATTCAGATTCTAATGGCTGATAATCCAAGAATTTTTCATTGTACTTACCACCATTTTCTTTTTTTCGCTGCATCATATCTGTGTAATACTGAGTAGCATCCTCTTCGTTTTTATAGCAAGTTTTTCCTATAATACTATTTACACTATCAAGAATACCTTTTCTCTGGTTAACACCAGATGACTTGTTTTCAACATCTACCAGTGAATACATCATCTCAAACGCTAGTTCTTCATCTGGAAACATTTCTTCACAAACTTCTTTTAGTATATTCCACTCTTCAGCCTCAAAATTTTCATAATGAATCCATTCAGGATCCTCAAATTCTTTTCCAACTACTTTCTCATATATTTTAGGTAATGAATCATCAAATTCATGTTTATCATTAACCCAAATTCTACGAATGGCTTGTAGTTCTGGAATACGAATCAATTCGAGATCTGAAAACTCTTCAGGCCCATTTTCTTGAATCTCCATTTGAATATTTAGAAGTCTTTCTAACCAATATTCTCTAACTTCCTTCTTATATGGTCCATGGAACAGCTTACCGTAATTTCCTTGAAGATTTCCTTTCATTCTACGGAAGCTTCTTCTCTCACGATCACCATCCTCATTTCCAAACTCATTTCTAAATTCCAAAAGAATACTCATCCATTCTTTTTCCTGGTCATTAAGAATCATTGCCTCCATAGATTTATCTTTTTCAACCATTGTACATACCCAACAACCAAATCTACTTTTTCCACAAGTTGGAGCTGACTTATCTACCTGTAAAGGACATTCGTTATCAGCAGTTGCACCTCTATACATAGTCATTAAATCCATATTTGAATAATTCCATGGATTCTTGTATTGTAATAAGAAAGACCATACATCATCATCTGACCAATCTTCCATTGGCGAAAACACAAGTTCATTTGCCAATGTAGGATTAGGACTTAATAATTCACGTACTCTTCTCTTTTCTAGATTTGTCATTGTTCGATTACGTCTGGTACTTTCCTGTTTTCTGGTTCCTAAAACAAGAATTATTTCTCCATGTTCTGCAATTTTATTCTTGATAAAATTATTCACTGGCTGAATTTTTAATCTGTCAGTACACCATCTATACTTCATTCTTGGGAATGGATATCCTCTACCAATTAAATTAACCCAAAATGTATTATTATAATCTGGAATAAGCTTAGTTGGAACGAATGGTAATCCTTTTTTCTCTGATTCATCCTTCATGGATTTAAGAGACTTATCAACCCATTTAGATACAACTGGTGATTCTACAAGTGTATCTGTATTCATAATATGAATGGTTTTCTTTCTATCGCGTTCAGGAAGTTGTTCAATTGCCATCCACACTAACTGTACCGCTGCTGTACTATCTTTTCCTCCTGAATATCCAATCATCCAAGGAATATCATCTGCCAAATATAAATTTTGAATTGTGACGATAAGGCCATCTATTAAATCTTTTGTAATTGCCATTTTCTATCCTCTATTTTCTATAGTTTTCTTTAATTGAATTTCAGCATCCTCTTCTTCTTGAGAAAGTGGAATGCCTATTTCTTTTTTAATAACATTGGAAATCAGCAATGCTGCCTTTTTGTTTGTAATAATTCGTCCATTCTTACCTATAGCACGCATATACCATTGTTGTGCGTTCCTGCTCCAATTTAATTTTTCCAATTGTTTTAATATCACATCCATATTGTTGGGGTTAGTGTAAAAATAATTACCAATTCTACCAAATGCTTGTATTACTATACTCTGAGTTGCAATAAAGTTTTCTCTCAAATCTACCTTAGTTATTTCTCGGCTCTGCAACTCCTGCCACTGTTTCATATGTTTTACAATTAAATTCCAATACTTTAATAAAAACCCTTCTGAATTTGGCTCTATGCTTCTTCCTACAATAATTTTGTTTGCAGTATAAAAAGTATTTAACGTAAATAAACTTGAAGAATATTTACCTAAAATATCCTTTTCTTTGTCAGTATACGTATTTAGAAATTCAATGTTCCAAATCACATTTCTAGTTAATACAGCCATTTCATCTCTTGAATCATACAATTCTGAAATTGAATTTGACGTTTTAACTGCATTCTTATTTAAATCTGTAAAAATCTGCTGGCTTCTTTTGAGTCCTTGATCTGCATAAAAAACAATGGAAATAGTCTCATCTCCTAATGTCGAATCTTCTTTTAAAGCAGCCATTATTGCCGATTTTCTATGTTGTCCATCATTTATCAAAAAATGTGCATCCATTGACACTTCTAACATTCCAGTATCTGCATTATCTGCAGTAGACTTAAAAGAAAACTCTCCATCAATTGATGCCGCTAATGCTGAAAAAACATAACTATCTCTGTTTTCTAAGATGTATTTGCTTATAACCGGAATTCTTGTCTCATTTAGTTTTCTTTGAGCTCTATATTCAGGTAAGACAAACTCTTCATCGTCTACAGGAAATAATCTTGCTAACATTTTAAGTGGAACCATCGCGATGTAATATTCTGTTCCAGCCTGTGTTCCTCTAACTACAGGAAATCTATATATATAATCCATTAATGCCTCCAAACAAAAAGAGATATACTTAAG
>JAHHTN010000084.1 GCA_020024645.1 Faecalimonas sp. | reverse complement strand
CATATATTTTTTCTATATTGTACAAATTTAGGGGGTTCATATGAAACACAAACTTCTTCCATTTACTCTTATCAGTATATTTCTTTTTATGTTAATAAAGCCAAACGAAACCTTTTCAGGAGCAAGTGAAGGTCTTTTACTTTGGTATCAAATCATTTTACCTACCCTTTTCCCTTTTATGATTATCACAAATCTTCTCGTTCGAACAAATACAATATTTTCTTTTACAAAATGGTTATCACCCATTTTGTGTCCTTTTTTTGCTGCAAGTCCAAACGGAACTTTTGCCATCTTAACCGGATTTCTATGTGGATATCCTATGGGTGCAAAAGTTACTGCTGATTTAGTAAAAAGCGGGAAAATTTCCAACAATGAAGGGGCGTATCTCCTCTCTTTTTGTAATAATACAAGCCCTATGTTTGTTATGAATTATGTTATCCTAAAAACTCTAAAACACGAAGATCTTCTTTTTCCATCCCTTATTATTTTATTGGCTTCTCCTATATTATGTAGTTTTCTTTTTCGCCTTTACTACTTGAAGAAGAAACAGTTTTCATCTCATTTTATTCCCTCTTCCGCACATCCTTATTTTCATTTTCAACTATTGGATCAAACCATTATGAATAGTTTTGAAGTCATTACAAAAGTAGGTGGGTATATTATTCTTTTTTCTGTATTAATCACTCTTCTTAAAGAGCTTCCATGTACTTCATCATTATGGAGAATATGCATTCTACCATCATTAGAAATTACTAACGGTATCCCATTACTTCTTGCAACTAACCTGCCATTTTCTTTTTCTTATATTTGTGTAATGGCTCTTGTTTCTTTTGGAGGCTTTTGTTCAATAGCTCAAACTAAATGTATGCTTGATGGTACAGATCTTTCTATTCTTTCGTACACAATAGAAAAACTGATTACCGCTATGGTAACCAGTCTTCTTGCATTTTTCTATATTCATTTTATAATATAATATTATTCTTCGCTTCCAAATTCAGATTCAATTCCTCTATCTGACTTTTCAGGCACTTCTAATTCTCTACGATTTGTACGTACAACTTCATAGCACTCACGTAAAGAATTAATAAGACTTTCATATTTTGTTGTATATGTATCCAACGAATGCGCAATAATTCCTTCTGCATTTGCCAAAACATCGTTTGCATACTGCATTGCACCAATACGAATATCATTTGCATCATTTGTGGCGTTATCAAGAATTTCCTGTGCTTGTTCTGTTGCTGTCATAACAATCTCATTTGCCTGTGCATATGCTTGTTGCATAATTTCATGTTCACTTACCAATTCATTCGTCTGAATTTGAGCTTCTTCAATCATGCTCTGTGCTTTCGCCTGCGCATCTGCTAGAATCGCATCTTTATTTTCTATAATTTTCTGGTAACGCTTAATCTCATCTGGTGTCTTCATTCGAAGTTCTCGTAACAATTCATCAATCTGCTCCTTGTTTACAATAATTTTCGAAGTAGATAATGCTTGGAATTTACAACTATCAATATACTCTTCAATTTCTTCAATAATTTGTTCAATGCGACTACTCATAATTTATACTCTCCTTTTACTTCATCTTTTCTTCTATTGCTTTTACAACCACTTTCGGAACAAACTGAGTAATATCTCCTCCAAAAGTAGCAACTTCTTTTACTGTCGTGGAACTCAAGAAAGAATATTCTATACTTGTCGTCAAAAAAAGCGTTTCCACATCTGGCTCTAATTTATGATTTGTCTGTGTCATTTGTAATTCGTATTCAAAATCAGTAATAGCACGCAATCCTCTAATAACCACTTTCGCATCCATCGCTTTTGCAAAATCAACTAAAAGTCCTTCAAACTCTACTACTTTAACATTTTTCAATTCTTTCGTTGCTTCTCTCAACATTCTAACACGTTCTTCTACAGAAAACAACGGAGTTTTTGCGTTATTCTTTAACACTCCTACAATTAACTCATCTACAATTTTGGAGGAGCGTTTAATTATATCCATATGTCCCAAAGTGACCGGATCAAAACTTCCAGGATAAATTGCTCTTAGCACACTTCTTCGCCTCGCTCTCTTTCAATAAACAGGTGTTTATTTGTCTTATATTCTTTTATTTTGCTAACATAAAAACCAAATTGTTCCAAATAGGTAAATTCTGTTTCTTTTGCTGCCTCTACAATAATGACTGTACCCTCATTTACCAAATCCGATTCTGCTAAATATTCTAAAACCTGTTTCTCCAAGCCCTTCGCATATGGTGGATCCATAAAAATATAGTCAAACTGAGTTGTCCCTTCCATTTTTCTCAAGGCGGTCATTGCATCTGTTTGCATTGTAATTGCATTCTTATCTAACTTTGTAAACTTTAAATTTGCTCTTATGCATTGCATGGCTTTTGGATTATTTTCAACAAAAGTAACCTCTTTAGCTCCCCTACTCAATGCTTCAATTCCTATGCCACCACTACCACTAAACAAATCCAAAAACATACAGTCACACAAATATGGAGTAATCATATTAAACAATGTCTCCTTAATCCTGTCTGTTGTTGGTCTAGTTTCCAAGCCTTCTAATGTTTTTAACTGTAATCTTTTTGCACTTCCGCCTATAACTCTCATATATTTTCCCTTTCTTTAAGAGATAATAATCTTTTCCTCGTTTATTATAATTAGTTAATGGTCAAATGTCAAATATTGACTTAAAACCTATTTATACACTTTTTCTATTTATTTTATTTCTTCAATCTTTTGCCAATTTTTGTCTTTCAAGTGATAAAAATAAGGTTCTCCTTCCTTGTAAATCCAATATCCATTCTCTGTTTTATCTTTCACACTAATTTTATCTAAATCCTGATACTCATCAAACAAATATTTTTGTTCCTTAAAGTCATACCAATTGCCATATATCTTTTTTTTCTCACCATCTTTCACATTTTTACGAAATTCAACATGATCTTCCCTTGCCCAAACTTCATCTACATCATCTTTCCAGTTCAATACAGCCTTTTTTTCCTGTGTTTTTATATTATAGATCTCCAATTGTTTTTTCCCTTCAGACTGCAAATAGAGTATATCATTTTTAATAATTTGCAGATCGCATACTTTCGCTGTATAAACTTTATCTAATTTTCCAGTTTTAAAATCATATCTCAAATAATTACATTCTAGATTATGTCCTGATTTTTCCCAAGGTACTTGAGCCAAATACACACCATCTTCACTTCCTCCACATGGAACTGTATATTTCCCCTCATTATCTGCTCCATTTAGCAAAATAGTTTCCTTTTTTGTTTTTAAATCATACAGTATAATTGATGGTTCCGCTGTAGTTAAACCACTTCCATCTTCTAGTTCCTTTTGTGTCTGAACCGATAAAACAACTTTTCCTTTATACAATCCAGCCTGATTAGGAAAAATCTGTGTATGTTCAAATACGTGTAACCTTTTCTTTCCACTTCCATCTTCATTCATGGAATATAATTCAAGTTTCTCTTCTTCTTCCTGTTTATGCACTATAAAATATAATGTACCATCTGAATATGCCATACATCCCACAGTTCCTTTTTCAATCGCAGAACACTTTTCAGAATCATGTTTACAGTTAACCTTTTGGCATAGCA
The DNA here is from genome assembly GCA_020024645.1 of Faecalimonas sp. GTDB lineage: Bacteria > Bacillota > Clostridia > Lachnospirales > Lachnospiraceae > Faecalimonas. The sequence continues at coordinate 4,223 of JAHHTN010000084.1, read as the reverse complement.
CCGTTTTTTTTCCTGTATTTTTGTCGACAAAAAAGATAGGTGTATATTCTCCTTCCCAGTTAACTCCATATATACCATTATTAGATTCTGTTAGATTTGCCATAACTAAATATTCTTGTTCATCTCGAAATCTATCTTTTTCTGTTATTGGCTTTGTATCTTCTCCCTTTCTACATGCTGTAATCATTAAACATACAAGTGCAAAAAAGAATAATATAATTTTTCTCTTTTTCATCATCTATTCTCCTTTTTTCTTATTAAATATGTGACTATTCCTAGAACAATACACCCCGTTACTATTATTTCAAACTGTGCAGTAAACACAAAAATCAAATTATAAATACAGCTAAGCACTTCGACAGGTACATGCGAAGATAATATTATAGGTACTACCATCACCCCCAAAATAATACCAGTTAACATGTGCTGATTTCTCACTTTTTTCGCACAAGCGGATAAAAACATAACAATAATAGTTACTACAACACATTGAATTATGATCCCTATCAAAAAAGTAGCTCCTATAGAAGTTTTTCCATGATTCTCCCAAAATTGTGGTAAACATCCTGCTGGAAGCAACCATTCCAAATCATACATATACTTTTCCTTTGCAAATATCATTCCTTCACTACAAAGTAAAAAAGAAATACTATACAAAAGAACTATTCCTATTTTTAATCTCCACATTTTTTTACCACCAGTCCAAGACGTATCTTGCAATACTTCCATTCCTGTTTCTTTTTCTCTCTGATATATAGCTGGAATCAAAAAAGCAAAGGAAACACATAACAAAATGATCATCATTCGTGATACTACTGTGTTTTCAAATAACAAGTCATATTGCCTATCTTTCAATATAACTTGAGTTTTTTCATCTTCTAGTAAATTTTCAATTCGTTCCACATATTTATGAAATCCCCCCACACATTCAAGTTGCTGTGTGAGGTTATCAATTTTTATTAAATCCTCCGTTTGATTCAACTCTTTTTCTAAGTTTTCCAAACGTATTTTTTCTTCAGCAATTTTATTTTCCGTTTCTGCTGTAATTTGATTTCCAAATTCATCTATATACCTCTGATAATAAACCTCATCTGTTCCTATATAAGTTTTATATTGATAAATGGTTATCGCCTGTATACTCACACATGCAATAAACAAAAAGATACCTCCCTGATAAATCCACATTTTTTTCATTTCATAATAAAACAATCTATGTGGATTCTTTTTTCTTTTTTCTTTACGAAAATATGTCTTTTTTCTTTCTTTTGGACAATGTTTTCCGCTTACTAGCAACAAAAAAATGGATAAAACAATACATACTGGTATCCATAAACTCTGCTCAATAAAGATATTACCCAATTTAAGAATTTCATAACTTTTCAATATCGATTCGCCTGTAAAAGATCCCCAAATATTCCATATCTTAAAAAACGCTTCTGTTCCTTCTCCATTCATTCCGCTTTGGCTAAACACACTCCATCCCATAACAATCGTCAATCCTAATGCTGTCTTCAATTCCGATGTAGTCCATCTGGCTAAAAATATAGCAATTGCTACAAGAAGAATTGCTGCAAGTCCTTGTAATCCTATATAAGCAATAATATATGTACCTATATTCCAAGCATATGGAACAGAATAAAATCCTGGTACACTTTGTATTGCAGCATCCATAGAAATAAAACCATATTCTCTACCTGCCAACCCCATATGAATCAAAAATGTTCCTAACAAATAAAGTAATAATGCTCCACATATCGTACAACTTTTTGCAACAAACAACAACTTATCTCCCCGAAACATTGTACGAGCAAAATCCGCTTTTCCATTTCGTTGTTCCTGTATAAATACAACGCTTACGAGATAAATTAGCAAAACAATAGCCAAAAGGTAATGTACATAGAAATTTACAACTTTCAAAAACCCTTGATATGGTTGACGTTTCATTGGTGCTTTAATTTTAAGATTCTCATATTTTTTTGCTATACGTTCCATATATTGATTCTGTACTTTATTCTTTGAAAAAACAGAAATACTTTGATTTTGTTTATACCTAGTCTGAATAGATTTTCGATATGATTCATATCCCTTTATAGTTGCTACCTCATCTTCCAAATATGAAATCGCCTTATACTGTTCATAACCATTTTTTCCCTTTTCTTTCTGCAAATAACGTATAGCTTCTTCTTCTGTCATATTATCCATAACTTCATGAAATTCTAGATAAGTCCGATGTTCTTCTTTATCACGATTTATTTCTCCTTGAAACACTATCCCCGAAAGAACTAAAAATAAAAACACAATTTTCAAAACTGATGCATTTTTCCATAATTTTTCCCATTCATATAAAATTAACTTTACCATCTTTTTTCCCTTTACTCTTCTTTGGCACTAAAGTAATACAAATATACATCTTCCAAATCAGGATACACATCAACCGCTTGTTCTGGTCGTTCTTCTCCTGGTTTTAATAAAATTTTAGCGTAAATTTTTCCTCCTCTTCGATACATACTACTAATTTGATATTTTTTCTCCAATATTTCTAGTTCTTCCTTTACTTCTAACTCACAAACTTTTCCGCACAAACTTTCTGTAAGTTCCAAAGTACTACTTTCTGCCAAAAGTCTTCCTTTATTTAAAAGCAACATTTTATCAGCAATCAATTCCACATCACTTACCACATGAGTAGCTATTAAAATAATTTTATCTTTTGCACATTCTGCAATTAGATTTCTCATTTCTATTCTTTTTTTGGGATCAAGTCCAGCTGTAGGTTCATCTAAAATCAACACTTTAGGATCATCTAATAATGCCTGGGCAAACATAAGTCTTTGTTGCATTCCTCCAGATAGAGTTCGAATCTTCTGTGTTCTCACATCCAAAAGACGTACTTTTTTTAACAATCCTAAAGAAGATTCTTGTACTTTCTTCTTATCCATTCCTTTTAACGCACCAACATAATGTAAATATTCTTCCACTCCAAATTCAGAATATAAACAATGTTGCTGTGGCATATATCCTAATAATTTCAAAAATTTTTTTTTATCTGTTCGAATATCTTTCCCATTAAATAATATAGTTCCTGCTGTAGGTTCTATAAGCATACAAATCAACTTCATAAGGGTGCTCTTTCCAGCTCCATTTGGTCCCAAAAGCCCATATATTCCTGGAGAAAGTTGTAAATTCAATTGTTTTAATGCTTCTTTTCCCCCATAGCATTTTCCAATGTTTCTTATTTCTAACTGCATTTCATCACTCCTTCCAGTCTTCCAATTGTTTTTGCAAATGCAAAACTACTTGTTCTACTCCTACTTCTTTCAATTTTTCTTCCTGTTCTTGTATAAACACCTCAAAATTGGGTATCTCTTCAAATTCGGTCTTGCTTTCTATATTATTATAAATCTGAATAATTTCTGATAATTTTCCTGAAAGATTTTCATCTAATATAGGAGTAAAATTACTATATGGATAAACTTGAGTTTGTTTTAGTATTTTCTCTGTTACCTTTTCTTTTTCTTTCACTTCTAACTGATTAGGATATGCAATTCTGTTATTCCCAATACTTTTAAAACTTCCCATAGATGATAATGTTGTCTGTCTATCCTGACAAATAGCATGCCCATTTTCTAATCGATAATCTTTATCTGGGACTCCATAAATCATAATATTAGACAGTTTTTCATCATACATTGTTGCTGCTAACACACGCACAGCTAACTCTTGTACATCACTATTTTTCAAAACCCCATTTCCTAATGATGATTCCAACCTCCTATCTCCTAATGATATCTCCAACCAATTCTTTTCTCGTTCTTCTGTCAGTTCTTGTATTGTTGGTATATCTGTCATACAAAATATTGGCATTCCATTTTTATATTGACGTTCGATATGAGCATCTAAATCTTCCACATGAATCATGTGATTGATTTTCAACATCTTTTTCATTTCTGGTGTATCTAATAAATTAACTATCCTCTTTTCTTTTATATCAACTGCCAAATTACAATCTCTAGAATTTCTTATAACCGGAATATATCTATTTTGAAAGCATCCACTATATTGTAAATCAGAAGCTGACGTCAAATAATATTTATCTTCTAGAAGACGTTCCTTTTCAAAATACGGCTTAAAAAATGCAATAATTTCCTCTGGAGCCATATTTTTTATCTTTTCTTCATCCAAGTTTATATGATATTTCTCTAAAAACGGTTTATAAAACATATATG
>JAHHTN010000083.1 GCA_020024645.1 Faecalimonas sp. | reverse complement strand
TGGTTTTCGCCATGGATTCAAGCCCTTATCCGGTCGAATTCTGTCTTTTCTGCTGCAATTTTATCCTCTTCGGCAAAAATTTATCCCTTGTTTTTTAATATGAAAAAGAGGTTCCCTTTTTCAGTCAACTCCCGTTAAAAAGCTCCTATTCTGTCCAATCAATACAAAAATACCGCCGCCATTCTTGTTGGGGCGGTATTTTTGCATAAAAGGAGCTGTCCATTCCTCGGTTTTGTATTGTATTTTCTTTACACCTCATTGCAGCTCCCAATTCATTTTCCTTTAACTGCCTTTTTACGCGCTCTTTCGCTGTTTTTAAGAAACAACTTCATCCCTCCTGAAACGCATCGCTTTGTCCCTTGATTCAAGTCCCGATCGGGCTGCTTTGGGGAAGTTCCAATTTTATCATTCAACATTCATTCCACACGGCACCTTGGCGCACAAAGGATTTGTTTTATCTCAAACACAAAAAGCGGCCTTGCGAACCATTCTTAAAAGATTCGCAAAGCCGCTTTACACAAAGAAAAAGAGACGATCCGAAGATCGTCTCTCTGGTGCGGTACAATAAAATGATTAACGTTTAGAGAATTGTAAAATACGATAAACAAGGGAATAAAGAAAAAAGTAGCTGTTATAAAAAGATTATCTAATAATCATAATATAATCCTTTTATGCAAAGTATTAAAGATATCTAGAAGTACTTACTATAATAACATGAAAGCAATTAAATGTTTCTAATAATTAAATCTACTTTATCAACGGGATGATTTAATAGTGCTTTCTTAACTTTTTCTCTATAATTAATATCTAATGAGTCTGTATATACTTCAACATCTTTAATAATACCTTCTTCTATTTTCATATAACAACTAACAATCCCTTGATTTGTTTTAATTTCATACAAAATACTATCGTTTGAAAAATCTCCATAAATCCATTTTTTAGAAGACAAAATATTGGCTAGTTCTGATGTAGGAGGTGGATCTAAAGAAATTACATCATTTACTTTTTCTTTATATACACGAATAATAGTTTCTCTTAAAGCGTCAACTGTAATATTTGGATTATATTCAGATAAATTACATACTCGTGCACTTACAGATTTAATTCCTTTGGATTCTAACTTTATTGCACTAGGGTTTAAAACACTATCTAACTGATGAATATTCACATCTACCATTAAAGTTCCATGAAATAGATGTTTACCATCTTCACTTAAATAAGCAGTTCCAGAGAATTTTTTATCATTTACACACAAATCATTACGACCACTTCTTATTGCTTTAATATTAAATTTTTCTAAGGCTTCTATAATAATAGACAGATAAAAATCAAATTTAGGTTCATCACCACTTCCAATAAACGAAAAATTCAAATTACCTAAATCATGATAAACACAACCTCCACCAGTTAATCTTCTAACTGGCTCAACATTTAATGAACGAATTTTTTCTATATTCCATTCAGTTAATGTATTTTGATTTTTACCTGCAATAACGCATGGTTTGTTGACCCATAAAAACAGGGCATCTTCACCTTTTTGAAAAATTTTATATTCATTAGCTATATTAATATATGGGTTGTGTATGTGTGATACATATAAAAATGACATTATTGATGGATACTCCCTAATCCCAACCCTAATACTGCCTCGTGAATAGCTTCAGAAGTTGTAGGATGTGCAAATATTGTTTTTTCTATATCCTCTGCTTTCATTTTATTTTGAACTGCCAATGTCATTGTGCTAATTAAAGATGAAGCATCAGGACCAATGATTGTAGCTCCAATAATTTGCTTTGTTTTTTCATCTTGAATTACTTTCACAAATCCGTCTTCTTTGTGCATTGTTTGTGCTTTCCCATTAGATGCAAAATAAAATTTTGCACTCTTATAAGATCCTTTTACATCTTGTTCCACAACTCCCACACATGCAATTTCAGGATCGGTAAATACCACATTAGGAACAGCAGTATAATCCATAGTTTTATTATGACCTAAAATATTATCAACTGCAATAATTCCCTGTTCACTCGCAACGTGAGCTAATTGAATAATATTCGTTACATCACCAATAGCATAAATGTGTTCAATGTTTGTTTGCATCTTGTTGTTTACTTCAATGCCTTTTCTTGCTAATGTACAACCTGCTTTTTCAATATCTAATCCATCTAGTTGTGGTTCTCTACCAATCGCTACTAAAACCTTATCACATTGCAAAGTATGTTGTATATTATCATGTTCATATGTCACTTGATTTTCTTCTATTAATGTTACTTTAGAAGAAAGATGTACTTTAATTCCTTTATTTTTAGCGATTCTAAGTATTTCTTCAGATGCTTCATAATCAACCATTGTTAATAATCTGTCCATGAATTCAACGACAGTAACATCAACACCTAAATTTTTATAGATAAAAGCAAATTCCATACCAATAACTCCACCGCCAATAATAACGATTGATTTTGGTAATTCTTTAGCAGATAAAGCATCGGTACTGTTCATTACGTGTGGTAAATCAATACCTGGAATATTAATTTTAGATATCTTTGATCCAGTAGCAATGATAATATCTGTTGCAGTTAATGTTATATCATTAACTGCAACACTATTTTTATCTAAAAATTTCGCATCACCGTAAATAACTTTTACATTATTTTTATTCATTAAAAAGCCGATACCTTCAACTAAATTATTTACTACTTTTTCTTTATGGTTCATGATTGAAAGGATATCTGCCTTTACTGATGAAACTTGTATTCCAAATTGTTCACTATGAATAATTTCATCAAACACTTCAGAGGATTTAACAAGTGCTTTAGTAGGTATACACCCAACGTTAAGACATGTTCCTCCTAGTTTATTTTTTTCAATTAGTGTAACTGATTTACCGTGCTGAGCTGCATAAATTGCTGCCACATAACCACCTGGCCCACCACCAATAACTAATACATCACTATGATTGTCATCTGTTTCTTCTTTTATGTCTACTTTTATAGTTGTATCGATATTAATTAAGTCGTCATTTAAGTTAACCTTATCTCCTTCTCTAATTAACACTTCAACTATCTGACCTGATACGGTAGATTTAATAGCTTTAGCTCCTTTATTAGCTTCGATATTCATCAAAACATCACCAGCTTGAATTAAATCTCCATTTTTAAAAAATATCTTTTGTATTGTTCCTGTTGTGTTAGATTTAATTGATTCTACTTTATTTGAAGAAAGTTCTAATATCTCTACACCATCTTCAACTATATCACCAACATTAATTAAAATGTGTTCTACAATACCCTTTTGATTACTTTTTATAGAAATATTTCCTTTTTGTCCCTCTATTTCCACAATTTTACTGCCAACATCAATAGAGTCACCATTTTTAACACATATCTTTACAATTTTTGTTTTTGTAGTACCTTTTGGTAAATTTAGTTTTAATTTATTCATTAAATAAGTCACTCCTAAATAAAATAAAGGCTTGAAATTTCTCAAGCCACTATTTTAAATAATTATGGTTGATTGCATAATGAAGTTGGACACTTAATAAAAAATCCATAGTGATTTTCCCTGCATGGTAGAATGGAGTTGCAACACAACATCTGCCAAGGAAGGGCAATCACTATGGACTGCCAAAATTATATCATAGAATCAGCAGAACGCAAGAGACACAAGGGTTCTAAGTCTCATAAGAATAAGAAGCGCTATGGGAAGAGTATCTCCGAGCGTCCGGAAATTGCAGCTCTCCGCACGGATGAAGGCCATTGGGAAGGCGATACCGTGGTGGGCAAGAAAGCCGGTAAGGAGGCTGTTATCCTCTCCTTGCTGGAGAAGAAAACGGAACACTATATTGCCATCCAGATCCCCGGCAAGGATTCAGCCTCCGTACTCCATGCCATGCAAAGTCTAAGGAACGAGCGCCACAACGGGTTGTTCCGGGCATTTGTCCCAAAGGGCGTCTCGATTGAGCTATTCTCTCCAGAGTATATCTTATCTGCTGCCAATGAGCTAAACGGACGCCCTCGAAAAAGCTGGGCTACCGTACCCCTGAAGAACTGTTCGAGACATTCCTAGATACCGTCTACGCCGTTCCAGCAAGCTAACATATTTTTACTGTGCAAGTGTCCAACTTGCACTTGCAATTTGCGTTTGAATAATTATTCAAATTCATGTTCAAATTCATCTAATGCAGCCATTAAAGTTGCTGAAATATAAGCGAAAGAAGGTCCTCCACCATATGCGATCACTGTAGTTGCAGCATCTAAAATTTCAGCTCTTGTTGCTCCTGCTTCATAAGCACTGCGGCAATGACCAATGATACAATATTCACATCTGCAATATACAGATACTGCTAAAGCAATTAATTCTTTAGTTTTCACATCTAAAGGTCCATTATGTTCAGATACATTTAATAAGTTAAAAAATGCTCCTACTGTTTCTGGTGATTCAGATTGTGCTTGTGCAATTCCTTCGTTCATATCATTAAACATTTTTCTAATATCTTTTGCCATTTTATAAATCCTCCTTGTGAGTAAAATCGTAGAAACTCTCAGTTACATAACTTGAAATTAAAATTAATGCAGCATAGCATACAGCATAAATTATAATAATTATAATTTAACTGAGTAAAATTTCTACTAGGAATATGTTTACAATATCATTGTACACCTTTATGATAGAAATATCCAATTTATAATATGAATTGTTAATTAAAATTTTCTATTAAGGCAGGGTGATTCACATGAATAATAAACAAATTGAATGTATATTAGAAGTTGCAAAAACATTAAATTTCAATAGAGCTTCCGAAAATCTCTACATTTCACAACCTACTTTGTCATATCAAATTAAAACATTTGAAGATGAGATTGGGGTTAAAATATTTAATAGGAATGGAAACGGAGTAAGTCTAACACTTGCTGGAAAAGATTTTTGTACAGTTTTAGATCAAATAAATAAATCTTTACATAAAGCAATAGAGCATGCACAAAATATAAACCAAATCTATAGCGATGAAATAAGAATTTGTATGCAATATCGTTCTTCGCTATATTATTTATCTGACGCCATTAAACTATATAAAGAAACACACCCTGAAGTCATTATTACTCCTACTTTTAATGATGTTGAAAATGTTGAATTGTTTTTAAAACACGAAAATGATGTTTTATTTGCTTTAGAAGAAGACATTCAAGGTGTTCCCGGAATAATTGGATTTCCACTATTTGTAAGCAATTTTTACATAATATCAAATCATGATGACGAATTAACTAAACTAGATTTTGTAAAACCTGAAGATCTAATAGGACGCACTTTAATAGTGGGAGGGGAAGCTTCTAAAGGTTTGAAAAAAATTCAAAAAAGTCTAATTGAAAATTACGATATTAATTATATTAACAGTCCTATTCATGATGCAACTTTACTTCATATAAAAAGTCAAAATGGCATTTGTCTAGCACCAGGATTTTTAAACGATTTTACTAACGAGTTTGCATGGACTAAATTTATGTGTGATCAATCTAATCATTGTTTTTTAGTTGTACATGAAAATGAAAGTAGAAAGAGTGTGTTCGATTTTATTGAGCTACTACAAAACATTTATAGAAACAACGTATATTTTTAATTTTAGTCACTATTTATCACACCAATCAAATAAATGTATTTTAGCATCATCAAAAGGACAACCTTTTTACTGGTTGATTGCATAATGAAGTTGGACACTTAATAAAAAATCCATAGTGATTTTCCCTGCATGGTAGAATGGAGTTGCAACACAACATCTGCCAAGGAAGGGCAATCACTATGGACTGCCAAAATTATATCATAGAATCAGCAGAACGCAAGAAGAGCCAGCACCTTCAGCGAGGAGAAGCAGTCTACCGAGCTAACAGGCATCGTTCTCGGAGACAGCATCGCATTGTCTGCTGTCCCCAATTTCTTCGCTGGGTCATTACTCAGTTCCACGAGCATAAGTGGTCTTTGGATGCTTGTGTAGGGTATGCCCGCCTGCATAGGTTGTTTCCAGAGGGTGAGATGGTATGTACGCATACACTGTATAACGAGATCTGGGCCGGTAATCTTGACTTGTCTGTAACGGAGCTTCCGGAGGCCATGAAACGCAAGAGACACAAGGGTTCTAAGTCTCATAAGAATAAGAAGCGCTATGGGAAGAGTATCTCCGAGCGTCCGGAAATTGCAGCTCTCCGCACGGATGAAGGCCATTGGGAAGGCGATACCGTGGTGGGCAAGAAAGCCGGTAAGGAGGCTGTTATCCTCTCCTTGCTGGAGAAGAAAACGGAACACTATATTGCCATCCAGATCCCCGGCAAGGATTCAGCCTCCGTACTCCATGCCATGCAAAGTCTAAGGAACGAGTATGGGGAGAAATTCGCTCAGGTCTTTAAAACCATTACTGTGGACAACGGCTCGGAATTCTCCCGTTCTGCACAGATTGAGAATTGGGGCAGCCAGATCTATTTCGCCCATCCCTACACATCCTGGGAGCGTTCTCACAACGAGCGCCACAACGGGTTGTTCTGGGCATTTGTCCCAAAGGGCGTTTCGATTGAGCTATTCTCTCCAGAGTACATCTTATCTGCTGCCGACTCCCGAATTATTTGACGACCTTTATGCACTTGCCAAGCTCTACGCCGATGAATTCATCGAAATTGAGGCAAAAGAATATCATTGGAAACCAAAAACCATTGACAAATACATCAGTCAATTTAAGCACTCTATGCCTGATATGAAGGGGCTCCAGCTTTCAGATATGACGCTCAGCGACTATGTGCTTTTGCAGCAGGATATCTGCCGTACGGCAAGCCTCAGTGCACGCATCCCAACGAACTGGCAGCCCGGTGAAGTTCCCTCTGCTTCCGGAGCCACTCGCCTGCGGCTTTTGTATCTTTTCCTTTGGTTTTTAAAATCTTCCGGCATCTGCGATTTTGACTTTGTCCCCACCGTTTATAAGGGCAAAGCAAACCGCCGGGATCAGCTGCTTCCCCGTACCTCCCGTATCCGCAGCTTCCCACCGGAACTCATTCAAAAGCTGCTTGTTCTTTTTGAAAAGGACCTGCCCGCTCAGCTGATGATCGAATGCGGTCTGCGTATCAACGAGTACAGCGGCCTTTTATGGTGCAATCTGATGGAAGAGCACTCTTGTCAGGGAGCTGTTTACATTCTGCGTGTGACCGGCCAGTTGAACAGCGACGGTTATTATGTTGATTACGGAAAATCAAGCGCTGCCTATCGGTATCTCCCCGTTTCGGAACAGTTGGGCGAAAAGCTGATTGCTTTGCGCAGGAAGCTGGAAGCGCAGTGTCACCGAGATTTGAGCCAGTGCTATCTTTGCGGATACATAGAGCATGGCCAGTATATTTCCACACCTGCTTACCGCCAGCAGCATATGCGCAAAGCAGAGCAGAAAATCTCAGCTTTTCTGCGCCGTGACGAAAACATGGAATACTTTATGTCTCACTTAAAGTTTGTTATTGCAGACGACTCCAATGCAGACAAAATCACCCAGCAAAACTGTGTGCGGGATTCTCTCAGCCCACACGCTTTGCGCCGCAATAAAAATACGGCCGATTATACTTTTTCCGGCATCCCTTCTCTGGAAATTTACCAACAGATGGGACACAGCCCAAAAAATCTGGAACAGCATCCTAGTATCGGCGGCAAAACAAAACAGGAGCTGATCCATATGTGCCTTGCTCATAAAGTAAGTTCTACCCCATTTCACCCTCAGCAGCCTTTGTATTATGCCCTTGACGGTTCTATCAGCCGTTCCGAGGTGCCCGCTTGCGACCTTATTTTAAGCGGACAGAAAGGGCAATCCGTTGAACTGATGATTTATCCCACGGAACGCAATACTACCATCCATCTGGATCTGCCGGACGGTGTTACTATCGAGCAGGAAGATTGCTTTGCGCTTGAAGAACTGTCTTATTTTGACGCGGTGTGTTTCTCAGAGCAGGATTACAAAATCACCGGCACCAGCTTCCCATTTCAGAAAGGAAAATAACCTTCAAAAATTTTTTCACCCACATCCAAAAAAGCCCTCAGGATATGGTTCCTGAGGGCCAAAAAAGAGCCTTAAATTTTCTG
>JAHHTN010000082.1 GCA_020024645.1 Faecalimonas sp. | reverse complement strand
TTATATATTAGTAAAATGTTTTTTAAAATTGAAAGCCCAGGAATGATAGTATGAATTCTGTCAGGAGATACACGTAGAATCATTCGGATGCTTTTATTATTGTTATTTGTTAAAAGATTGAAAATATTGTTTACTTGCGTGCTTGTAAGAGTGTTGCATTCTTTAGGAAGATTATAAATTTTTCTAGCAATTTTCATCGTTGCTCTAGCAGTACCACCAACACAAATGAGAGGCGCATTAGGAGCAGATGTCATAACTGTTTTTTGGGGCAATTCTTTTATAATAACATCTGAAATATTGGCTAAAGATTTTTTGCCAGGAAGAATTCTTTTCACATGATTTTTATATAGATTTAGTGATCCGATTTTATAGCTGGCAATGTTGGTAGGATTGTTATTTGAAAAAGATATAATTTCTGTTGAAGCACCTCCTATATCTGTAAAGGTACCTTCTGTAATTTCTGGAAATTCAAGTTTTGCCCCATTATAGCTAAGAAGGGCTTCCTCATGTTCATCAATAAGTTCTATGTTAAAACCAGAAACTTCTTTTAATAGTTGCATTACTTTTTCGGTGTTTTTTATATTTCTAAGGGAAGCAGTAGCAAACACAGATACGTTTTCAACGGATAGTGAAAATAAAATATTTTTAAACTCTAAAAGCGCTGACTGGGCAACTTCAATCCCAGTCTTAGAAAGTTTTCCTTTTTTTACATATCCTGCTAAACCAGCCATAATTTTAGAGTGAAAAAGGGTTTTGAAATTGGAACCATTGATTTCATATACAGTTAAGCGAATGGAGTTTGAACCAATATCTATTAAAGAATAATTCATAGTTGTCCTCGTTTCTTTTTGAAATTTTGCATCTTTTTTAGTGTAGAATATTTTAGAGTTAACAACTATCGTATTTTGGTTAAAAAAAAGTAAAAAAGAAGTAAAAACATTTTGCACCAATATTTTTGATACAGAATAAAGAACGATAGGGAAATGAGAGTATATACTTGGCATAAATGTCATACAATCTGCAAAAGCCAAAATTTTTGGAACATGGTTTCCAAAAGGCATCGCTTCATAAGATTACTGCAAACGCAGGAATTACTATAGGGGAATTGTATACAAGATATAAGAAAAGCTATATCAGAAAAAATGATGCGTCTTTCCATGGGATATTTTTTCTTATACAGGAGAGGTAGAACTTGCATTAAAAAATAATTCTTTTCATGTTTCTAATGGAGCCATGCTTGCTGAATCAAATGATTGCATATCGAATTCAAACAGTAAAAAAAGCAGGTCATATTATTGCTATTTTTGATGGGAAAGTTGTCCAAAAAGGTACTCGCAATAAATTGCTCAATGAGTCGGGAATATATGCTGACTTTGTAAGAATAAAAAAAGAGGCTAGTGGTTGGAAGATTAAAAATTAAATAAAGGCATATATATTATAGAGTTAATGAAAATAATAGTTCGATATGGTATAATTATAAAAATTTTAAATTTTATCAAGGGGAAAAAGTGTGTCGGATTTGCGAGCAAATAAAATTAGTTGCATAAACTCTGAACGATATTTCAAAAGAAAAAGTAGAGAACAGATTTTGTAATAACATAACAAAGAGTAGGGAGATTTGAAAATTTACTTGCGGAAAAGAAAAATTCATTTAAATGGTCAGAAAGTAGCAGAATATTTAGGACTTCCTCCAACTATGATTTTTAAGACATATGGATTTATTTTCTGGCTTGTTTGCTATATTTTTTGTATGGGTAACTTAGATGAATTTGAATTTTTAAGAAAGTGAAAGAATAATGTGTATTGAATGTTTTTTTGATGAAATTTGTTTCTAGTTCAATAACGAGTTGAAGGACAAGGATTGGAGCTATTTGAAAATAAAAGCGGATAAACTAATGAGAAATATTAACCATAGGAAGAAAATAATGGAGTGGGTAGGATTTATTGCATTGGCACTTGTGCTTTGTTACTCTTCATATCCGAGTAAAGTAAATCATCTTGAAGCAATTGTAAAAAGATTAGAGAGAAAACAAAGAGGAGAGAATGCTATGTCAAAGCTGATAAATGAATTGATGAATATACAAATTTTTGGAACAAAAAAGTCTTTCGATACGAAGAAGGCAGAAAGATATTTTAAAGAGCGTGGAATAGAATCATTAATTGATATAAATTGTAAGGATAAAGATTTATTGTCATTGATTCAGTATATTGCTGAAGAAGACAAGGCGGAGAAAATTTTGGAAAATCAGAATGTAATCAGAACCCCGATTGTCCGGAATAGAAAACAGGCAACTGTTGGTTATCAGCCGGAGGTTTGGAAAAATTGGAAGTAAGGATTTATGTTGATGCAGATGCTGTTGTAACCCAGGATTATGGGGTGGCAGCAATGGCTTTGGGAAAAGGCGCATATTGTATTCATCAAAGCGGACGATGGTATACAAATAATAATATTGATGAATTATTGATGCAACGTCATGTGACAAAAAAGCACAAAGAAGTTTACGTAAAAATCATTTGAAAGGATCTACGAGAAGAACGGCAGAAGATGATATTCGTTTTACGGAATCATTTGAGAAAATAATTAGAAAGGCATTGGGATTATAATGGTAAAAGAGATTGTAAGAGATATATTTTTTCTAGGGCAGAAATCAGAATTAGCTACAAAAGCTGATTTGCAGGTGGGAAAAGATTTGCAAGATACGCTTAATGCAAATAGAGAACATTGTGTTGGAATGGCAGCCAATATGATTGGTGTAAAGAAACGAGTGATTATTGTGAATTTAGGAATTATAGATATTGTTATGTTTAATCCAGTATTGACTCGGAAAGATACACCATATCAGACAGAAGAAGGCTGTCTATCTTTGGATGGAGTAAGACCGACTACAAGATATAAACATATTGAAGTGGAATATTTTGATTTTGGATGGAAGAAGCAAAGAAAGAAATTATCCGATTGGCCAGCACAAATCTGTCAGCATGAGTTAGATCATTTAGAAGGTATCATTATATAGGAAGAAAAAGGCGGTGAATTTAAGTGTATTTGCTGTCTTTTTCTTGTGAATCCGTACGGAAATAATTGCAAGAAGTAGGTGGATATGATACAATATAAAGGATTACGGTTGGAAGAAAAGCCGAGACCACTGAAAAGAACATTTAGATAAGTGTGTTTTTCAGTAGTTTCGGAAACCAACTGAACGATATGAAAAAGGAGAACAATATGTTTAAAAAATTTGAAATGGAATTAGCTGGAAGAACACTTCGTGTTGATGTCGGTAGAGTTGCCGCACAGGCGAATGGTGCAGCACTTATGCATTATGGAGAAACTGTTGTATTATCTACTGCAACAGCATCAGAAAAGCCAAGAGAAGGAATTGATTTTTTCCCACTTAGTGTAGAATATGAAGAAAAATTATATGCAGTAGGAAAAATCCCAGGTGGATTTAATAAAAGAGAAGGGAAAGCATCAGAAAATGCAATTTTAACTTCACGAGTAATTGATAGACCAATGCGTCCTCTTTTCCCAAAGGATTATAGAAATGATGTAACATTGAATAACTTAGTTATGTCAGTAGATCCCGATTGTAGTCCTGAATTAACAGCAATGTTAGGTTCTGCTATTGCTACAGCAATTTCTGATATTCCATTTGATGGACCAACTTCTACAACACAAGTTGGAATGATTGATGGAGAGTTTGTATTTAATCCAAATGCAGCACAAAGAGCAATTTCAGATTTGCAATTAACTGTTGCATCTACAAGAGATAAAGTTATTATGATTGAAGCTGGTGCGAACGAAGTGCCTGAAGATAAAATGATTGAAGCAATTTTTGCAGCACATGAAGTGAATCAACAAATCATCCAGTTTATTGATACAATTGTTGCAGAGTGTGGAAAACCAAAACACGAATATACAAGTTGTGCAGTTCCTGAAGAATTATTTGTAGCAATGAAAGAAATTGTAACACCAGAAGAAATGGAAGTTGCAGTATTTACAGATGAAAAACAGGTCAGAGAAGAAAATCTACGTGTTATCAGAGAGAAATTAGAAGAAGCATTTGCAGATAATGAAGAATGGTTAGAAATTTTAGGTGAAGCATTATATCAGTATCAGAAAAAGACGGTTCGTAAAATGATTTTAAAAGATCATAAACGTCCAGATGGAAGAGCAATCGATCAGATCAGACCACTTGCGGCAGAGATTGATTTAATTCCAAGAGTTCATGGTTCAGCAATGTTTACACGTGGACAGACACAGATTTGTACAGTGACAACATTAGCACCGTTATCTGAAGCGCAGAGAATTGATGGTTTAGATGAATCAGAAACATCTAAGAGATATATGCACCATTATAACTTTCCATCGTATTCTGTAGGGGAAACCAAACCTTCAAGAGGACCAGGACGTCGTGAAATCGGACATGGTGCATTAGCTGAAAGGGCACTTGTACCTGTACTTCCTACAGAAGAAGAATTTCCATATGCGATTCGTACTGTATCAGAAACATTTGAATCAAATGGATCAACATCTCAGGCAAGTATTTGTGCATCTAGTATGTCACTTATGGCAGCTGGTGTACCAATTAAATCTGCAGTTGCAGGTATTTCAGCAGGACTTGTAACAGGTGATACAGATGACGATTACTTAGTGTTAACAGATATTCAGGGGCTTGAAGATTTCTTTGGAGATATGGACTTTAAAGTTGCTGGAACACATAAAGGTATTACAGCTATTCAGATGGATATTAAAATCCACGGATTGACAAGAAATATTATTGAAGAAGCAATTGCTCGTACAAAACAGGCTAGAACATATATTTTGGATGAAGTTATGCATAATGCAATTGCAGAGCCAAGAGCGGAAGTTGGACCATATGCACCAAAGATTCGTCAGATGCAGATTGATCCAGCAAAGATTGGTGATGTTGTAGGACAGCGTGGGAAAACAATTAATGCGATTATTGAACAGACAGGAGTTAAAATTGATATTACTGATGAAGGTTCGGTATCTGTTTGTGGTGTTGATGCAAAAGCAATGGAAGAGGCAATGAAGATGATTGCCATTATTGTAACAGATTTTGAAGCTGGACAAGTTTTAGAAGGAAAAGTAATTAGCATTAAAGAGTTTGGTGCCTTCCTTGAATTTGCACCTGGCAAAGAAGGAATGGTTCACATTTCTAAAATTTCAAAAGAAAGAATTAATCATGTAGAAGATGTTCTTACCTTAGGAGATAAAGTAAAAGTTGTTTGTCTTGGAAAAGATAAAATGGGAAGAATTAGTTTCAGCATGAAAGATGTTGCAGAAGAATAAGATAGAAAGGAAAAGTGTTGGGAATGACTGGAAAGTTGTTTTCAGCACTTTTTTGTTGTACAAAAAATCCAATTACTTTTGTTCTAAAAAGATAAAGCGTTCATATACTGTCTAAAGAGGTGGACAAGATGAAAGAGCAGAAAAGACAAATTTTACAAGTATTAGGAAAGAAAATTCAATGTGAAGTAGAAAAAGAACAGTTTGATTTTTCGTGTTTGCAGGAAATTCGATTGCGAATAGGGAAGCCGTTGACAGTTTTGTACAAAGGAAGAGAGAAACTTTTAACCACAGTAGAACAGGAAGATATTAGAGAAACATTGGAGTATATAAGTGATTATTCTTTATACGCCTATGAGGATGAAATGCGTCAGGGATTTATTACGATTGAAGGAGGACATAGAGTAGGTATGGCTGGGAAAGTAGTGTTAGAGGAGGGGAAAATAAAAAATTTGAAATATATTTCTTCTATTAATATAAGAATTGCACATGAAGTGCAGGGTTGTGCTGATGAAATATTTCAATATATTACAAAAGAGAGACAGATTTGTCACACGTTGATTATATCTCCCCCTAGATGTGGGAAAACAACACTTTTAAGGGACATGATAAGACAAATATCTGATGGAAACAAGTGGGTAAAAGGAGTTCCAGTAGGGGTTGTAGATGAACGCTCTGAACTGGGAGGTTGTTATATGGGAATAGCACAGAATGATTTAGGAATACGTACAGACATTTTAGATTGTTGTCCAAAGGCAGACGGAATGTTAATGCTTATTCGTTCTATGTCTCCACAAGTGATTGCTGTAGATGAAATTGGGGAGAGAGAGGAAATATGTGCAATTGAATATGCGCTTCATTGTGGATGTAAAATGCTTGCAACTGCTCATGGTGTTTCTATGGAGGAAATGAAAAGAAAGCCATTTTTTGAACAGATGATAAGGGAAAAACGATTTGAACGATATGTTGTTTTGGGAAATGAACATCATATAGGGGAAATTTTAGGGATTTATGATGAGAATGGAAACAATATTTTTGAAAATATATTACTCTGAAAGGCGGATGAAATGTGCAAAAATTATTTGGTTGTATATTGATTATTTTTGCAAGTTCAACAATGGGTTGGTCGAAAGGAATAGAATTAAAGAAACATTTGTTAGAAGTAGAAAATCTAAGAAAAATGTTTCTGATGTTAAGAAGTGAAATAGCATATATAAAATCTCCTCTTCCAGAAGCGTTTAGACATATTGGAAAAAGAATGGGAGGAATTTTTGAAGACTGGTTATTTGAGTTATCAGCACAGATGATTAAAAAAATGGGAGTAAGTTTTCTAGAATTGTGGTCGGAATCCATTGAAAAATATTGGAGAGACAGTTATTTGAAAGGTGAGGACATAGAAAGACTAAAGTCAGCAGGAGAAAACATGGGATATTTAGATGAAAAAATGCAGATAGGAACGATTGACTTGTATGTGAAACAGTTAGAGCAAGAAATACAACACCTACAAAAAGAATTGGTTGTAGAAAAAAGATTATGTCATTGTTTGGGGGTTATGGGAGGAATCTTTTTAGCAGTTATTCTAATATAAAGGGAGGAAAAGATGAGTGTAAATTTGATATTTAAGATAGCGGCAGTAGGTATATTGGTTTCTGTACTTAGTCAAGTGTTAAAACATAGTGGAAGAGAAGAACATGCGTTTTTGACTAGTTTTGCAGGGTTGCTTCTTGTCTTGTTTTGGATATTACCATATATTTATGAACTATTTGAATCAATTAAAAGGTTATTTTCTTTGTGAGAGGTTAAAGCATGGGAATTATACAGATAGGAGCAATTGGAGTTTTAGGAGCGATTTTAGCAATTCAGTTTAAAAATGGGAAATCTGAGTATGGGATTTATATTAGTATTGCATTGAGCATTCTCATCTTTTTCAATATTGTAGGACGTTTGGAAATGATTGTACAGGTGATAAAGTCTATAGGGGAAAAAATACAAATAAAAAGCACATATATTTTAGCATTATTGAAAATGTTAGGTGTAACTTATGTGGCAGAATTTTCTTCTGCAATTTGTAGAGATGCAGGGTATCAGACGATTGCACAACAAATAGAAATTTTTAGTAAACTAACTATTTTAGCATTGAGTATGCCTATTTTATTGGCGTTATTGGAAACTATACAGGCGTTTTTAGGGTAGAGGAAAATGAAAAAAGTAGTATTAGGTATAGTTTTATTGTTCTTTTGTTTTTGCATATCTGTAAATGCATCAGAAATAACGGATATAGGGTCGGAACAAAAGGAAATGGAGGAGAATATATTAGAAACTTTTGATTTCGGAGATGTGAATCAAGTGCTGAAAGATATTTTGCCAGAAGAAAAATTGGATTTCGGAGAAACTGTGCGTGCTATCATCAAGGGAGATGTAAAATTTTCTGTGAAATTGTTGGAAAAACTTATGTCAGAGCAGTTGTTTTATGAATTTCGACAAAATAAAAAAACGGTAGTACATATTTTAATCATTTCCATTATTGCTGCCATCTTTACAAATTTTTCAAATGTATTTCAAAATAAACAAATTGGAGAAATTAGTTTTTATGTGCTGTATCTTCTCTTGATTACGATTTGTTTAAGTACCTTTCGAATTCTTATTGATGGAGTAGGAGGTGACTTGGAAAAGTTAATAGCATTTATGCGTGTTTTGGGACCACTTTATTTTTTTGCAGTTGCTATTTCAACAGGAAGTGGAACATCTATTATTTTTTATAATTTGCTTTTATTTCTAATTTATATTGTAGAATTA
>JAHHTN010000081.1 GCA_020024645.1 Faecalimonas sp. | reverse complement strand
AGATAGTATTTATGAATGTGTTATTTATCGTAATAATGTAGGACTTAAATGCGAGGGGCGTATTGAGGAACGATATGTTAATCAGGACGAACAGGTTGTGCGTTTTAGAGTAGAAAAGGGATTTTATAAAATAAATATAAAGTATGTTGACAAAGCAGAAACAGAGTGATATTTTATTACTAGAGCGATTTAGCACTCGCTTTGACTGAGTGCTAATAACATGAAATCATTATTCAAGGAGGAATTGACATGAAATTAGTACCATTAGGAGACAGAGTTGTATTAAAACAATTAATAGCAGAGGAAACAACAAAATCTGGGATTGTTTTACCGGGACAAACAAAGGAGAAACCACAACAGGCAGAAGTTGTTGCAGTAGGTCCAGGTGGAACTGTAGATGGAAAAGAAGTGGTTATGCAAGTTTCGGTAGGAGATAAAGTAATCTATTCTAAATATGCAGGAACAGAAGTAGAATTAGAAAATGAAGAATACATTGTAGTAAAACAGAACGACATTTTAGCAGTGATTAAATAGTATTGAATATTTCTTAGGAGGTTGATAGAAATGGCAAAGGAAATCAAATACGGAGCAGAAGCTAGAGCAGCATTAGAATCAGGAGTAAATCAATTAGCAAATACAGTAAGAGTAACATTAGGACCAAAAGGAAGAAATGTTGTACTTGATAAATCTTTTGGAGCACCATTGATTACAAATGACGGTGTAACAATCGCAAAAGAAATTGAATTAGAAGATGCTTTTGAAAACATGGGTGCACAATTAATTAAAGAAGTTGCTGCAAAAACAAATGATGTAGCAGGTGATGGAACAACAACAGCGACAGTTCTTGCACAAGCAATGGTTCATGAAGGAATTAAAAACCTTGCAGCAGGAGCAAATCCAATTGTACTTAGAAAAGGAATGAAGAAAGCAACAGAAGTTGCAGTAGAAGCGATTGCATCTATGAGTAGTAAAGTAGAAAGCAAAGATAGAATTGCTAATGTGGCATCAATTTCAGCAGGGGATACAGAAGTAGGTGCTATGGTAGCAGATGCAATGGAAAAAGTTTCAAATGATGGTGTTATTACAATTGAAGAATCTAAAACAATGAAGACAGAACTAGACCTTGTAGAAGGTATGCAGTTTGATAGAGGATATATTTCAGCATATATGGCAACAGATATGGAAAAAATGGAAGCAAACTTAGAAGATCCATATATTTTAATCACAGATAAAAAGATTTCTAATATTCAGGAACTTCTTCCAGTACTTGAACAAATTGTTCAGTCAGGAGCAAGATTATTAATTGTTGCGGAAGATATTGAAGGAGAGGCTCTTACAACATTAATCGTAAATAAATTGCGTGGAACATTTAATGTTGTAGCAGTGAAAGCACCTGGTTATGGAGATAGAAGAAAAGCAATGTTGGAGGATCTTGCTATTTTAACAGGAGGGCAGGTTATCTCTGAAGAACTTGGATTAGATTTGAAAGAAACAACATTAGATCAATTGGGACGTGCAAAATCTGTGAAAGTACAGAAAGAAAACACAGTAATTGTAGATGGATTAGGAGATAAAGTTGCAATTGATGCACGTGTAGCACAGATAAAAGCACAGATTGAAGAAACAACATCGGAATTTGATAAAGAAAAATTACAAGAAAGACTTGCAAAACTCGCAGGAGGGGTTGCTGTTATTCGTGTAGGTGCAGCAACAGAGACAGAAATGAAGGAAGCAAAACTTCGTATGGAAGATGCTCTTTCAGCAGCTAGAGCAGCAGTAGAAGAAGGCATTGTAGCAGGAGGTGGTTCTGCTTATATTCATGCTTCTAAAAAAGTTGAAAAACTTGCAGAAACTCTTGAAGGAGACGAAAAGACAGGTGCAAATATTATTTTAAAAGCATTAGAAGCACCATTATTCCATATTTCTGCAAATGCAGGTTTGGAAGGTTCTGTAATTATTAATAAAGTAAAAGAAAGTCAGGTTGGTATCGGATTTGATGCTTATAACGAAGAATATGTAGATATGGTTGAAGCAGGTATTCTTGATCCTGCAAAGGTTACAAGAAGTGCATTGCAAAATGCGACAAGTGTCGCTTCTACATTATTGACAACAGAATCTGTTGTTGCAAACATTAAAGAAGATGCCCCAGCAATGCCAGCAGGAGCAGGCGGAATGGGCATGATGTAAATAAATAGAGGTATATTTCGAAAAAGTCTACCTTAGATATTTTATCTAAGGTAGACATTTTTTATTCAGGTGTGATACAATAATAAGAACATCAGAGTATGGAGGAAAGATATGAATGATTTTTACACAGAACAATTGGTAAAACGAAAAGCCACAGGAAAAGTGATACTTACAAAGATAGGATTGATTATTCTTACATTCTTATCACTTATATTTTTGCTGAGGGTTCCGTTTGCATTTATTCTGACAGCTGTATTAGTTGCAGTAGATATATTTTTCTTTAGGAATATGGATTTAGAGTATGAATATTTATTTGTAAATGGAGAATTAGATGTGGATAAAATCACAGCACGTTCAAAGAGAAAAACAGTCTTTTCTACTAATTTGGATGAATTAGAACTTCTTGCACCAACAGGTTCGAGTGAATTACGACTTGTACAGGCGGAAAAGACCTATAATTTTAGCACTATGGCAGAAGGGCGACAAACATATGAATTGATTGTTTCTAAAAAAGGACAAAAGATAAAAGTGATTTTTGAGCCAAATGACACTATTTTAAATGGATTCAAAACACTTGCGTCAAGAAAAGTCATTATTTAGTCTTGACAGAAGGAAAAGTTTTATGTAATATAACACTACCTTATAAAAAAAACAATATAATAAGTAATACTTATTAATATTAAAAAAAGAAAGTAATAATGTAACAAGAAACGAAAGAGAGGAAGGAAAATCATGGGAAAAATTATTGGAGAAGGAATTACATTTGATGATGTACTTTTAGTACCGGCATACTCAGAGGTTATTCCAAACCAAGTGGATTTGACAACTAGTTTAACAAAAAGTATTCGTTTGAATATACCAATGATGAGTGCAGGAATGGATACAGTTACAGAACATCGCATGGCTATTGCAATGGCAAGACAAGGTGGAATTGGTATTATTCATAAGAATATGTCAATTGAAGAGCAGGCGGATGAAGTAGATAAAGTAAAGCGTTCAGAAAATGGTGTAATCACAGATCCTTTCTATTTGTCACCAGAGCACACACTTGCGGATGCTAATGAATTAATGGCTAAATTCCGTATTTCTGGTGTGCCTATTACAGAAGGGAAAAAATTAGTTGGAATCATTACAAACCGTGATTTGAAATTTGAAGAAGATTTTACTAAGAAAATCAAAGAATCAATGACTTCAGAAGGGTTGATTACTGCACCAGAGGGAATTACTTTAGAAGAAGCAAAACAGATTTTAGCAAAAGCTAGAAAAGAGAAACTTCCGATTGTAGATAAAGATTTTAACTTAAAAGGATTAATCACAATTAAAGATATTGAAAAACAAATCAAATATCCATTATCAGCAAAAGATGAAAAAGGTCGCTTATTATGTGGTGCAGCAGTGGGAATTACTGCAAATTGCTTGGAACGTGTAGATGCACTTGTAAAAGCGCAAGTGGATGTTGTTGTTATGGACTCTGCTCATGGACATTCAGCAAATGTATTGAAAACAGTTAGAATGGTGAAAGAAAAATACCCTGAATTATCTGTAATCGCAGGAAATGTGGCAACAGGAGAAGCGACAAGAGCATTGATTGAAGCGGGGGTTGATGCTGTTAAAGTGGGTATTGGACCGGGATCTATCTGTACAACACGTGTTGTTGCTGGTATTGGTGTTCCACAAATTTCTGCAATTATGGATTGTTATGAAGTGGCAAAAGAGTATAATATCCCAATTATTGCGGATGGTGGTATTAAATATTCAGGTGATATGACTAAAGCAATTGCAGCAGGAGCTAATGTGTGTATGATGGGAAGTATCTTTGCAGGTTGTGATGAAAGTCCGGGAACATTTGAATTGTTCCAAGGAAGAAAATATAAAGTATACCGTGGAATGGGATCTATTTCTGCAATGGAAAATGGAAGTAAAGATCGTTATTTCCAGGCAGATGCTAAGAAATTAGTTCCAGAGGGTGTTGAAGGACGAGTTGCTTATAAAGGAACTGTAGAAGATACTGTATTTCAGTTAATGGGTGGACTTCGTGCAGGTATGGGATACTGTGGAGCACCTACAATTGAAACATTGAAAGAAACAGGAAAGTTTGTTAAAATTTCTGCAGCATCTTTAAAAGAAAGTCATCCTCATGATATTCATATTACAAAAGAAGCACCAAACTATAGTGTAGATGAATAAAAACAAGACAAGGAGTGGAGCGTATCATCTTAATGTATACGCTCTATTTTTGTTTGCCCAGCATGGGCAAACTCTAACGGATGAAAGAAGCTGTAAGCAAACCTCTGGTCTGACAAACAGAAAACACATATGAGGCTAGGTTCTGATAGATAAGCTTGCAAAATAAAGCAAAGTCTAATAACTATCACTTTTGTAGGGACAGAGTAAATGTGGCAGATATATGGAGGGAAAGAGTTTGTACCTTAACTGGGGAGGTCTCACAGAGGTTTCATTAGCCTGGTAACAACGAACTGTGAGAAGTCAGCAGAGCCCGTAGTAGTGAAGAAGTTTCTGTAATGGAAATGGAGCGAAGGGGTGAACAATCAATCAGTTTTAGTAGAGTCTCGATTGCAGAAAAGACAACATCTGCCGTAACCAATCGGGGAAAGGGTGGTCAATTTAAGCGAGACGGAAAGGAACGAACGCATGGACGCAAGTAGTCTAATGGAGCAGATATTAAGTAAAGATAATCTCAATACGGCATATTTGCAAGTCGTACGAAACAAAGGTGCAGAGGGAGTGGACGGAATGAAGTACACGGAACTTAAAGAACACCTTGCAAGGAACGGCGAAATCATCAAGGAACAGTTGAGGACAAGAAAATACAAACCTCAACCAGTACGCAGAGTGGAGATACCAAAGTCAGATGGCGGTGTCAGAAACCTGGGAGTACCAACAGTAACAGACCGCTTTGTATAGCAAGCCATAGCACAGGTATTAACACCAATCTATGAGAAACAATTCACTTGTCGTAGTTGGGGCGTAGGAAATGACTACAAGGTTAAAAAGCTAAATGAACTAATCAGAGGGTGGATTAACTACTTCAAGATAGGAAGTATGAAAACCCTTTGTGCAAAGTTGGACAGTAACATTCGATGTTAGATTACTACACCGAAAGGTGTGTTACTTGTTAAGTTGATTGAACCGCCGTGTACCGAACGGTACGCACGGTGGTGTGAGAGGTCGAAATTTCTCAATTATGAGAAATTTCTCCTACTCGATTGTTATATAGATATGGAGAGAAGTGTAAAATAATCTTAAGAAATTTGTAAGTAAATTTTTACGAAAATTGAATAAAAGTATGTTAGAATTGCAATTAGTAAAAATGACGAAGGTACAAAAAGATGAAAAAAAAACGAATGACAAAACGAAAAAGAATATTGCAGTTATATACAAGGTTGGGAATCGGACTTCTGGTTCTGATTCTAGCAGGCTTAAGTATAATGAAAATATTTCATTTTGGAGTATTTAGTAGCGAATCGAAGTATGTGGAAGAAATGGGGGCAGAAATTGATAAAAATAAACCTGACATAGATGTACAGTTACTTACGCCAAATATGTATTCAAGACCCGGAACTAATACTGAGAAAATAAAAGGAGTTGTAATTCACTACACGGCAAATCCCGGATCGACCGCAGTACAGAATAGAAATTATTTTGAGGGCTTAAAAGATAGCCATCAGACAAGGGCAAGTAGTCATTTTGTTGTTGGAATTAAAGGAGAAATTGTACAATGTGTGCCAACATGGGAGGAGGCATATGCGTCAAATACACGTAATAAAAATACTATCTCTATAGAAACATGTCACAAAAATTCTGATGGAAAATATACTCGGCAAACATACAAATCTATGGTACAATTAACTGCATGGTTATGTAAAAAATTTAATTTAACAGAAAAAGATGTGATACGCCATTATGATATTACAGGAAAAATTTGTCCAAAATATTTTGTGGAAGATGAGAAAGCATGGAAAAAGTTTAAAAAAGATGTTAGAGATGTACTGCGCTGATAAATTGGTTAAAGGGAAGGGGAAAGATGAAAGCATACGATGTAATTGCAATGGGTGAGTTGCTGATTGATTTTACAGTGAATGGAAAAAATGAAAGAGGAAATACTGTTTTTGAAGCTTGTCCAGGTGGAGCACCGTGTAATATACTTGCAATGTTGAGTAAATTAGGAAGAAAAACATCGTTTTTAGGTAAAGTAGGAAAAGATTCTTTTGGTAGACAGTTGAGAAACAACTTAAAAGACACAGGGATTGATACTTCGCATTTATATGAGGATGAAATTGCGCATACGACTCTTGCTTTTGTGCATACACTTGCAGATGGGGATAGAGAATTTTCTTTTTATAGAAACCCAGGTGCAGATATGATGATTGAAGAACAAGAAATTTCTGAAGAATACATTTGCCAAGCAGAGATATTTCATTTTGGAACTCTTTCCATGACCCATGAGAAAGTTAGGAGAGCAACAAAAAAGGCAGTCGAGTTGGCGGAAAAAAATGGATTGTTAATTACATTTGATCCTAATTTACGTCCGCTTTTATGGGAAAGTTTGGAAGATGCAAAAGAACAGATGGAATATGGTTTTTCAAAGTGTGATGTTTTAAAAATTTCAGATAATGAATTACAGTTTGTATCAGGAAAAGAAAATTATGATGAAGGAATAAGACTTTTACAGGAGAAATATAAAATACCACTTATTTTTTTAACTCTTGGCAAAGGGGGGAGTCGTGCGTATTATGAAAAAATTTGTGTACAAGAGAAAGCATATGATGTATCCGTTATAGATACAACTGGAGCAGGAGATGCATTTTGTGGAAATGTTATACATTTTGTATTACAATATGGGGTAGAAAATCTTACGGAGAAGAATCTTCGTGAAATACTTGTTTTTGCAAACAGTGCTGCAGCGATAGTTACAACTCGAAAAGGAGCACTTTGTTCTATGCCAGAGCAGAAAGAAATATTAGCATTAATGAAGAAAGAGAAAAGGATATAGAGATGTTTAAAAAATTTTTCCCGGATGACTACAAAGCATCCACATATTGTATTGCGTTTGAAGATTTATACAAAGAAGGGTATAGAGGGTTAATATTCGACATAGATAATACGCTGGTGCCCCATGGGACACCAGCTGATGATAGGGCAAAAAAATTGTTTTTGTGTCTAAAAGAATTGGGATTTCAGTGTTGTCTTTTATCTAATAATAAAGAGACACGAGTAAAGAAATTTAATGAAGAAATAGGTGCGAATTACATTTATGATGCTCATAAGCCTTCTACAAAAAATTATAAGAAGGCAATGGAACTAATGGGAACAGATTTGCATAATACAATATTTATTGGAGATCAGTTATTTACTGATATATATGGGGCAAAACGCACAGGAATTAGAAATATTTTGGTAAAACCAATTCATCCTAAAGAGGAAATACAGATTGTTTTAAAGAGATATTTGGAAAAAATCATATTGTATTTCTACAAGAAAGAACGTAAAAAGTAAAAAAAGGTTGAAAAACTGTAAGAATTATTATAGAATTATATGCAGTAAAAAGAAATGGCATATGTCTTAGACATACTATTAAGGAGGATTATAATGATTTCAGCAGGAGATTTTAGAAATGGTGTTACTCTTGAAATTGAAGGGAACATTTATCAGATTTTAGAATTTCAACATGTAAAACCTGGAAAAGGTGCAGCGTTTGTAAGAACAAAATTAAAAAATATTATCAGTGGAGGAATTGTTGAAAAGACATTCAGACCAACTGAAAAATTCCCTAAGGCACATATTGAAAGAAAAGATATGCAGTATTTATATACAGATGGTGAATTATATCACTTTATGGATGTAGAAACATATGATCAGATTGCATTAAACGAAGAAACAATCGGAGATGCGCTTAAATTTGTAAAAGAAAATGAAATGGTTAAAATCTGTTCACATAATGGAAATGTATTTGCAGTAGAACCACCATTATTCGTAGAACTTCAGATTACAGATACAGAACCTGGATTCAAAGGTGATACAGCGCAAGGTGCTACAAAACCTGCTACAGTTGAAACAGGAGCAGTGGTATATGTACCATTATTTGTTGAACAGGGAGATGTTCTTAAAATTGATACACGTACAGGAGAATACTTATCAAGAGTATAATAGCAATGGAGGATATGATTTATTCATATCCTCCATTTCATTATTTTGAATTATTGTTAAAGTGATAAGATTGAAGTTTATCTTCA
>JAHHTN010000080.1 GCA_020024645.1 Faecalimonas sp. | reverse complement strand
TTTCTGCACATTATAATTAGTATTATTCCCTTGCAATTTAAATTTGACATTTCATGCAGTCAACTAATTTTTTCATATAATTTATCAGAAATCATTTCTTTTTCAATTTCATGCTTAGCAAGCATGTCTTTCAATTTGCTTTTAACTTCTTTTCCTTTAAATCGTTTGTGATTATTCAATGACTTCAATACTACTTTTGCAAATTTCCCTAATCCTTCATAGTCTTTTATAACCGCATTATAATGATATTGTTTTAAATCCTCTATCGGAGTATTTGCATCCTCTGACGATTGCTCTAATGATATTCCCTCTTCATAAAACATTTGTTCTGATATATAAATGATATCACATGTATCTGGTCTATCAAATCCAATTATCAGTGGAATAATATCCTCTATAGTATCATTTTTTTCTTCTACCTTCCATAAAGATAATTTGTTTCCCGTCGTTTTTATACAATTGGTGATTGCATCTGCTTTCACTCCCTTTATTTCATGAAGAGCCTTTTCAGCATCCTCACTCAATTGATTATCTTGCCATTTTGAACGTGAAATCTTTCTTACATAATATGCCATACTTATTACTCATTCAACTCCTCTATCACTTCATCTATATAGCTCCTAAACCACTCAACATTTGTTTTATTTCTCAGCATCACTAATGTCTGTACGTGTCGTTTATCTTCCCATGCTTCAAAACATTTAACGGATAAATCTTGAATTTCTATATCTGGATTAGAAATACCCGCAAGTGGAATAAGTTCAAGATTGTTCCGCCTATCCTTTGGCAAGTTTGCAACAATATATAACAAATGTTTTAGCAAATAATGATTCTCATACATATTATTAAGATAGATATTTTGAAGAACAGTATCGGCAATAATGCCATATTTATCTGACATTTTTTCAAAATATTGTTCTGCTACGGATTCATACCCAGCATCAAATGGTGTTTCCGATAATAGTTTTGATAATATCGGAATTTCTCTATTCATAACAACTTCCTGCATATTCTTAAATTGCTCTCTAACATTTTTTTCATAAACGTTTCCAAAACGTGTTACTTTACTTTTATTTATATCCTTGTTCGTATCAGAATATGCCACATTTTCAAAATCATTTTTGTCTAATTGCTTTACTATATAATTAAAAGTCAAAGACGCTGTGTTTTCATATAGCATTTTATTTCAATCCCTTCTCAATATCAATCGCTATATCGATATATGCACTACACATACTCATAATATTATCACTATCAAATCGCATTATCTGATTTTCTCCAATCGAGTTAATATCATATGAATATTTTGTAAAACCACCTTGCATCGTAACATATTTCTCAATTATTATGTTACTTTCTTCATTTTCTATTTTTCTTCGGGCTACATTTCTTACTGACATCTCTGTTTTATTAGCATCATCATAATATGTTGATTGAGTTGGCATATTCAACATCATTTCTTCTTTTAAAATATCACAATTCAAAGCAACTCTATTAGCTTCAATAGCCATATTCTTAGTAAATTCCCCTATCAATTCTGAAAAATCATTTGCAAATTTCTCTTGTAATTCTTTAATTTTTGAGATATCTTCTGAATTTTTTTGAAAATTTATGCGATTCGAACTTATTTCTACTATTGCTCCCGCATCATTTAAAAAAATCGGCATAACAAGCACTCTAGACTGACCATTTGGTTGTAACTGTAACTCATTTGCAGTAGCTGGCTTATATCCTTTTCTTCCAAAAAAATCTATCAATTTCATATAAGCGTCTAAGTTATTTGTACTAAACCTTTCATAATTTCCAAATAAAGAAAATCTGATTAAACTTTCCATAATTCCCAGTTTACTCCTTTCAATAACGTATTGTTTA
Source organism: Faecalimonas sp. (assembly GCA_020024645.1). Taxonomy (GTDB): domain Bacteria; phylum Bacillota; class Clostridia; order Lachnospirales; family Lachnospiraceae; genus Faecalimonas. The sequence continues at coordinate 6,728 of JAHHTN010000080.1, read as the reverse complement.
TCAAACTAGATCTCTTTTTATAATTTTATATTTACAACTTTATTATAGCAAATCCCTACAAATTATCAATATTCTCTCATCACCATTTACGCATTATCAACGTATCAATTACTGATACTAAATGTATGCTTTTCCCTAAGTACATTTTTAATTTCGTTAAATTGATACTATCACGCATCTCTGCTAAATTATTAAGCAATAACCACCTTCCAATTAATCCCTGTTTTTGTTAATTATAATTAGGGCCTGTTTTTTCAATTTCATATCTCTTATACAAAAATAGTCCAGATTTTAGACTCTGAACTATTTTCTCATTGTTACCATTCTGTAATACAAGCAAATCAACTATATATACTCTAATTTTCTAATTATTTATTTCTTTCCAAAGTTCTAAAGCTTTATGAAGAATAGGCATAAGTTCTTCCTTTCGTTCGTTTAACAACTCATTTTCACGTTTTCTTTGCTCCTCCGTCATATTGTCTGTTACATTCACTCGTTTTCCTTCTTGATCAATTTCAATCTGTCCCGGGTATAATGCTAATGTAATTTTTTTGTTCTCATCAATCCTCAATGTAATATCTTGCTCTCCTTTTCGAGCAACTAAAACAAAATTCTTATTATCTAATTCGTATTTCCCAATAGCCTTTGGTTCCACCAAATAATCTATGCCATCTTCTGTCAAAGCATAATAGCCTTGATATTTTTCGATAAAATCTTCCGTCAACTCTTTTTCAAATCCAGTATCTATCACTTTATCATACATTTTATTATGTTGTATCGTACATACAGACAGATATACTACTATACAAACAACAATACTTAAAATAGATATTCCCACTCCCCAAAACACCTTTTTATATTTTTTATAACTATCGATTTTTTTCACCATTTGTATGTCCTCCTTTAACAGCTTATCCAGTGAAATATTAAATTCATCACTGATCTGAATAATTGTTTGCAAATCTGGATAACTTTTCTCATGTTCCCAATTTGAAACTGTCTGCCTTGTTACATGAAATATTTTTGCAAAATCCTCCTGTGTCATTTTTCTTTCTTTTCTAATTTCGATAATTTTTTCACCGATGTTCATTTGCTTACCTCCTTTAGCCATATTATTACTCGCCTTTATGCCTGATGGCTAGCAATGCGGCTTTACCTATCCCAAAATATTACGCAAATTTCCTTTGCCATGCTGTTATTCAGGCTTTATATTACATAAAACATGCTATTTTCATCTTTTATTTCCAAGATATTATACATTATAGTTTCTTAACTTTCATTCTTGATTTTCTTTTTATAACCATATATTTCAAAAATAAACCAATCCAGAATCTGTTCCGAACTATTCCTTTTTTTAACAATCATATTTTTATCTCCCATCTCTATCTATTCGTCTCTTTTTGATGTTTTGTTTTGCATTTGCCTGTTCCAAATGTTTTGCCACTTCTATTGCTTCCTTGACCTTATCTTCTCCTAAAATAGCTACAACACGATCCATATCATATGCCACATTTAACAAAGCTACATTCTCTTTCTTTATAACAGATACCTCCTCTCGCAACCGTTCTACACGATTTTCAAGATCCATGTTTCGATCGGATAGCTTTCGATTTTTGTCTTTCAACTCCAAATACTTGCTATATAATGACTGTATCATATTCGCAACTTTTTTCAGCAAAGGAAATATTCTCTTCCGATAAGATTTTGCAGACTCTAAAGCTCCGGCTTCTGGCAGCCATTCTTCCGGGTAATATCCATACTCACGTGCATGTGAGTCAACAAGTCCAGCTTTTGAATTTAGTGCAGAAAATCGTTTCTCTAAAACTTCTGTCTTTTTAATTACTGCATCTCTCTCTTTTTCTACCTGTTCTTTTTCCTTTTGGATCTCATCCACACATTCACTGATATCATGCAAATCATGTTCCAATAAATTCTTATGTTCCGTTAATTCTTCTACTTCCTGTTCTCGAACCTTTTTCTTGTAATCCAATACAGAAAGATGTTGTTCATGAGTTCCTTTCTGATCCCATTCTATCTCATTTTCTCTCATGACCATGGCTAATTTTTGCTTTTCCGATTGTACCCATTGATTTAACTCCGTCTCACTTCTGGAACCACCTTTAAATCCTAATGACGATAAGGCTTGTTTTAAAGATACTCTTGTATCAAGTCCTCGCTTACTTCCTGTAACATAGGGAATAAAATCAATATGCAGATGTGGTGTTGCTTCGTCTAAATGTAGATGTGCAGCAAATACTCGCAACGTAGGATTCCGTTCTTGAAATCCTTTCATGTATTCATCTAAGATCTTTGCAGCAAGTTGTCCTTCCATCGTTTCTGATCCCATATTGTCTTTATCACCGATCTGAAGGATAACCTCATGAAATAATTTTTCTTGTTTCCCGGAACGTATCTTTTCGTAGTAATCATCTATCTTACGATCTTTTCGAGTCTGTTTATCGTTGTAACGCTTCAAGGCTTCGTCAAATAATTCATGATATACGTCTTTGATATCTTCATTACAATATTCAACATTCCAATGGGTTCTGTTCGGATCCGTATTTTTTGCATGAAATTTTCTACTGTTATGGTTCAGGGAGCCTTTCCCTGTCATAAAACTAATTGTCCTCTTCAACAAATCTCCTTTCATTCATTTTAAAACGCCAGATATGGCGATTATGTTTTGTTACTTTTGTCAAAAGTAACGCAAAAGCACTTTCGACAGCCTAACGTCCATCAAAAGTACCATTGCGCCCTGCCGGGAGCTTTCAACTCAGCCAGTACTGTATCGGCTACACCCTACAGCAATTCTCCTTGTTTGGTATGATACAGGTGCGTGCCACGCTCCTGTTCTATATTCCCAAAACAAACATCACCATCGATAACTGGCTGTCACTCCACGCTTATCTAAATATTCCTGTCGTGCTTTCTCCTGCTCTTCCTCAGAAGGAGCAGTCTTATACTTCGTATAGAGTTCATGTCTGACTAATGCATCCAATTTTTCTTCCAAGCCATTTCGAATATCTTCTTCATACTGATCATCTGAACCCAGATGATAAAAGATCAATTTTCGAAACAGTTCATAATCAATCTGTACTTTTTTCATCACTTCACTCCTTTTTAATCAAGATGGCAAGATTCCCTATTCTTTAAGATATGGTAATCTTGCCACCTTCCTTTACTCTTCTTGTAACATCCAGAACCATTTATTTCCTATCTTCACAGAATCAATCTGTAATTCCTTCTTCGCATTCCAAAGTGTTTTCTTTTTAATTCCTCGTTCTTCTGCTTCTTCCGCTATTTTTGCCTGTTCCATTGATCCATTTGCTAAGATCTCTTTTAAAAATTCTTTCGCATTTCGGATCTTTTGCCCTCGTCCATCACCAGATAATAAGTCCTCTGCACTGATGTCATATTTCCCAATCCAATGGAATCCTTTTTCTTTGTCTAATCGAAAGGCGATAGCATCTCCTTCCGGAGCAAGAGAACTCTTTACATGACAGATCACTCGGATTTCCGGTTCATCCTTTACTCTTCCAACAATCAATACGCTTCTTGCTGCCGCTTGAAAGTCAATAGAACCCAATCCACGATAGGATGATTTTCCATTACTATTCTTATTCATATGACCAATCAGAATAATGGCACATTGATATTTCTCTGCTAATACAGAGATTCTTTTCATTAATGGGCGAATCTCATTTGCCCTATGCATATCAACACCAGCCCCTAGAAAGCCTTGAATTGGATCTAATACTACAAGTCTTGCTTTCGTCTGTATAATCGCTTCTTCCAACCTTGCATCTACCATTGTTAATGGCTGATCCTGGTCATCAATTACCAAGACTCTGGAACAATCTGCCCCTGCCGCTAACAATCTCGGTTTGATCGTATCGCCCAATCCATCTTCAGCTGTTTGATAAATCACATTGATTGGCTCTACACCTGTTTCTTCTTCGGTTATCTCATTTAGTATTGGTTCACCCTTTGTTAATTTTGCAATGATCTGCAACACCACCGTAGTCTTCCCCTCTCCAGGATCTCCCTGAATAATGGTGACCTTCCCATATGGTATGAACGGATAAAAGAGCCATTCGATTTCTTCCACTTCAACCTGATCCATGTGGATCAATTTCAGGCATGGTTCTGCCTTTTTTACTTCTCTATAATTATCTTCCATTTCCACCTCCTGCCCAACCGGGCAAGTCCCTGGCAAACAGAATTTAACAATTGTTGCAACAACAATTTTGTGATATACTCAAGTTGTTAAGGTGATATATCAGTTATTCTGATGATCAGGGAACTTGCTCAGATTATTTCTGGGCTTTTTCTTTTTTCCTTCTTTCATAGTTTCTTTCTTTTGCAAATGCATTTAATATCTCCAACATTGTTCGAATAGGTGTAAACAACTCTTCATCGGCGTCCTCTAATGTAGTCAACCTTTTCAGTTCCTCTTCAATCCCTCGAAGCTGTTTTCTAAACTGTACTAACATCAACGGATTTCCTACTGCTGTGACCTTTTGATGTAAAACGCTTTCAATGATATATTCTTGTCTCGTCTGATATCCACAAAGCTTTACTCTTAAATCCAACTCTGCATTTTCTTCCGGAGACATTCGAAACGCTATGGTTACATTACGCCACCGATTCTTGTTATCCCTATTTTTTTCACTCATCCAGATATTCCTCTCTTTCCTGATTTAGATTTTCCGCCATCTCTGTTTGGATTGTCGGGAACAAATGCGCATATCGATATGTGATTTCCACACTTTCATGCCCTATCCTTTCTCCAATTGCCACCGCAGAATATCCCATATTGATCAACAATGACACGTGAGAATGTCGTAAATCATGGATTCGTATTCTCTTCACTCCTGACAGCTTCACACCACGATCCATTTCATGATGAAGATAGCTTTTTGAAATTTGAAATATCCTGTCATTTTCATTCAAACCATACAGCATTCCTATATACGATTCTAATTCTTCGCTTAAAAATTCCGGCATGGTAATCATACGATTACTCTTCACAGTCTTTGGATCCGTAATAATATCCTTCCCCTCTAATCTTTGATAAGATTTATTGATCCGGATAGTACAAGCCTGAAAATCGAAATCTGCCGGTGTCAGGGCTAACAACTCTCCCATACGCACTCCACACCAATATAGAATTTCAAATGCATAAAAGGAGATTGGCTTATCCGCCACCGCTTCTATGAACTTCATATACTCTTCTTTTGTCCAGAAAAGCATCTCTTTTGTTCTTTCTTTTCCCATAGATCCTGCCTTGCGTGCAGCATTGCTTTTCAAATCATAGAAATTAACTGCATGATTCAAAATTGCACTCAGCTGATTATGGATGGTCTTTAGATAGACCTGTGAATAACCTTCTCCTTGTTTATTCCGATAGTTCATCATGGTATTCTGCCATTGCCGAATATCGGAAGGTTTTATCTCCTGCAACTTCTTTTTCGAAAAATATGGGAGAATCTTTTTTTCTACAATATGCTTTTTCGTCAGCCAGGTATTATATTTGATTCTGGATTTGATATCATTCAGATAAAGATCTACAAAATCTTCAAAATACATATCCGGACTCAAATTCTCCTTTAATTTAAACGCTCTTTCCCATTCCTGAGCATCACATTTGCGTTTAAATCCCCTTTTCGTCTTCTGCTTTCTTACGCCGATCCAGTCCTTATAATAGGTTCTTACCTCGTAAGTATTTGACTTTTGGTTTTTGATTACTGTCAAAACATCACCTCCTGCTATTTCATTTCGTTCATACCGTAAACTCGTTCTTCAAAATATTTACGGCTGATTTTTCCTTTGACAACAACAAAACCTTTTTGCTCCAATTCAGCATTTAACTGACGGATCAAACGATACGCATAGGAATCAGATACTTCTAATTCTTTTGCTACTTCTTTTGCTGATATAAATAATTTACTAGCCATCTATATCCCTCCTTTCTTTTTCAGTTCATTATCGAACGGTGTATATGCATCATAACATTTCATTTCCGTACTGTCAATAGAATAATTTCAAAAATGAACGGTTTATTTTTATATTTCATTTTTGAACTGTTTATGTTATACTTTTAAGTAACAATCAGCAAAGGAGTGTTTTCCTATGACAGTAGGTGAGAAAATAAGAAAATTCCGGATCGATCAAGGATATACACAGAAAGAATTGGCAATCATGTCCGGATTGAGCGAATCGGCAATTAGAAATTATGAACTTGGGAATCGTTTCCCATCATCAGAACAATTAGAAAAAATAGCAAACTCGTTAAAAATCAGTCCATACGCTATGTCTGATCCAAACTTTGATACTTATGTTAGTGTCATGCACGCATTATTTGCTTTAGAGGATCAATATGGGCTGCACGCCTACCGAGACGAATCCGGTGTACCGCAGCTCATGTTTAAGGACAAAGGACACGATTCTTTAAATATGCTGGATCATATTGGAACATGGGCTGATATGTACCAGAAATTCAGAAATGAAGAGATTACAGAAAAAGAATATTTAGACTGGAAGAGTCAATTCCCAGCTAAATAAGAAGAAATTATTTACAATAATATTAAAAAAGTATTGTCATTTGATTGTCAACGGACATAGAAAGAGCCAAGAAAGCCCGTAAAATAGGCATTTCTTGGCTCTAATATATTATTCAAACTCAATCGTTGCAGGTGGTTTTCCTGTACAATCATACATTACTCTAT
>JAHHTN010000008.1 GCA_020024645.1 Faecalimonas sp. | reverse complement strand
CATCTACAACTATATATTGCTTTTTATTATGAAAATTTATAACATCTTCCCATTCTTCAAATTTTCTTTGAAACATATTCAATGCATTTTTATGAAGTAACTCTGTTTTTAATAATCTATATTCCTCAATACTGCTATATTTATATTGTACGTAACTATTTTCATTATTACATTTCATCGGATTCAGATGAATGTAACGAACACAATTCCAAAAATATCGTTCAGTTTCTATACATTCACTTTTAAAACGATTTTGAAAAACGTGTCCATTTCTATTATGTTTATAATTATAATATTCTGCATATTGTGCCAGACATTTGGCCATGAATACAGCTAAAGCTGCTAATTCTGATTTGATAATTAGATGTACATGATTAGACATAATGCAATACGCGTAAATTTCCACTTCATCCTCTTGGAGATAGTTTTTCAAAATTTTTTTAAAATAATTTTTTTCACGCGTTTGATTAAAAATTCTTTCTCGATTTATTCCTTTTGCTATCACATGATAAAATCCAGTGGAACTTTTTCTTCTTCGTTGACGTGGCATATTTCACCTTTCCTCTTTATTATTCATTCAAAACAAGGGTTCTGTAAAAAGGGACAGGGTGTTTTTCATTTAGGGACGTAGCTATTGGTAATTTTACTACGTCCCTAAATAATTAAAATGCAAACTTTTTCTCGAAATATGCTTTCAAATCTTCAATTTTAATTCTTTCTTGTTCCATTGTATCACGATCACGAACTGTAACTGCTCCGTCTTCTTCAGACTCAAAATCATAAGTCACACAGAAAGGTGTTCCGATTTCATCCTGACGACGGTAACGTTTTCCGATATTTCCTCTATCATCAAATTCGCAATTGTATGTTTTTGATAATTCAGCAAATACCTTTTCTGCACCTTCATTTAATTTTTTAGAAAGTGGTAATACTCCAATCTTAATTGGTGCTAATGCTGGATGGAAATGCATTACTGTGCGGACATCTCCACCTTCCAACTCTTCTTCGTCATAAGCACTGCAAAGAAATGCTAATACCATACGATCTGCACCTAAAGAAGGTTCAATAACATATGGAATGTATTTTTCTTTCTTTTCATCATCAAAATATGTCATATCTTGTTTTGACACTTCTTGGTGCTGAGATAAATCATAATCTGTTCTATCAGCAATTCCCCATAATTCTCCCCAACCAAATGGGAATAAGAATTCTACATCTGTTGTTGCTTTACTGTAGAAACAAAGTTCTTCTGGCGAATGATCTCTTGCTCGTACTTCATCTTCTTTTAATCCAAGTGAATATAACCAATCTAAACAAAACTGTTTCCAATATGCAAACCATTCAAGATCTGTTCCTGGTTCACAGAAAAATTCTAATTCCATTTGTTCAAATTCTCTTGTCCTAAAAGTAAAGTTACCTGGTGTAATTTCATTACGGAATGACTTACCTATCTGTCCAATTCCAAATGGAATTTTCTTTCTTGATGTACGTTGTACATTTTTAAAGTTTACAAAAATTCCCTGCGCTGTTTCCGGACGTAAATATACTGTGTTTTTGGCATCTTCTGTAACTCCCTGGAATGTTTTGAACATTAAGTTAAATTGACGAATTTCTGTAAAATTATGTTTTTTACAAGTTGGGCATGGAACATTATGTTCTTTGATCCAATCTTCCATCTGTTCTTTTGACCAAGCATCTACGCTTTCCATCAATTCAATTCCATTTTCTGCTGCAAAATCTTCAATTAATTTATCTGCACGAAATCTTTCCTTACATTCTTTACAATCCATTAATGGATCACTAAAACCGCCCAAATGTCCTGATGCCACCCAAGTCTGTGGATTCATCAAAATAGCACAGTCAACCCCTACATTATATGGGTTTTCTTGAATGAACTTCTTCCACCACGCTCTTTTTACGTTGTTTTTCAGTTCTACACCTAGGTTACCATAATCCCATGTGTTCGCTAAACCTCCATAAATTTCTGAACCTGGATATACAAATCCTCTCGATTTTGCCACTGCTACAATTTTTTCCATTGTCTTTTCCATTCGCTTTCTCTCTCCTTTGCATTTATTTTCAAACTTATATATAAGTCTCGCTATCAAAATATTATTTATATGTAATTGATGTACCCTATAAATTGTTAATTATTATACATTTTTTCTATATGATTGTAAAGTCAACTACCTATTCTTTATCTACTTTAAACATATTTCCAATATTTCCAACGATTTAAACGTTTTATCCACATAAAATAAAAGATATTCTGACACAATTTTTTTTAGTTTTTTTAGAACCTTTTCCGACACTGTAAATGTATATAATTTTTCAATAGATGAACTAGAAATATATTGCATAGCATACAATGTGGACGTATCGACTTTCATCACATTATTTCCTTGTCTCACACAGTTTTCACAAAGAAGTCCACCCTCTTTTATGCTAAATACAAACGAAGTTCTTTCAGTTCCACATTTTACACACTGAAACACTTGCGGTCCTTCTCCATTAATATATATTACCTTCAATTCATATATACAACGTATTAATTCATTTGGAATATTTTTTTTAGTCAACGCTCGAAAGGTTTGATACAATAATTTAAGCATTTCTGTTTCATCATTTTGTTCTCTTGTATAATATTCTGCAAATTCCATAAAATAAAATCCATAATATGTAGCTTCCATATCATTTTTCAATTCTTGAAAATAATTGGAAATATGAACTTGCATAATATTATAAGAATTTCTTCCTTCATATAACGTAAACTCTCCAAAGCAAAAAGGACTTACAGCACCTCCAAACTGGCTATTTGGTCTTCTTGCCCCTTTTGCAAATGCTGAAATCCTTCCTTTTTCTTTGGTCAGAATTACAACTCTTTTATCGTACTCGCCTATAGGCGCTACTGACAGCACAATACCTGTCACTATCACTGGCTGATTCACAATTGTATTCCCCTGTCTTTTTCATTCTACTCTTGCAGTATTCTAAATAATCTTCTATTTTCCCTGTCTTAGAAAATCTATCCCACGCTGTAAGTTCCATCGAATCACCTCTTCTTCTGTTCCTTTCTTTTTAGGTTCTCCGATTACGCTTGTTCTATACTGGCAAAAAACTTCCACCGTTTTAAAATTATTATTCATCTTTTGTGTATCCGAAGTTTTTAATAAGAAAATCACTGTCTCTCCAGTCTTTTTTTACCTTTACCCACAATTTCAAATTCACCTGCATTTCTAACATTTTTTCAATTTCATAGCGAGCATTTATTCCAATTCTCTTTAGCATGCTTCCCTGTTTTCCTATAATAATTCCTTTATGAGAATCTCTCTCACAAATAATGGTTGCCTCTATTTCTACAATTTTTCTTTTAAACTGCATTTTTTCAATCGAAACAGCAATCCCATGAGGTATTTCTTCATTCAATGCATGTAATGCTTTTTCTCGTATAATTTCTGCAACAATCTGTCTCTGAGGTTGATCTGTCACTGTATCTTCATCATAAAATTGTGGTCCATAAGGAAGGTATTGGAATAACACTTTTACTAATTCATCTGTATTTTCTCCACTTTTTGCAGACACTGGAACAATTTCCGAAAAATCATATAATTTTTGATAAGCATCAATAAATGTCAAAACTTCTTCCTTTTTAACCATATCAACCTTATTGATTACAAGAATAACTGGTGTTTTTACTTTTTTTAACTGTTCCGCAATATGCTTTTCCCCAGCTCCGATAAATGTCGAAGGCTCTACAAGCCAGAGCACAACATCCACCTCATTCAATGTACGTTCTGCCACATTTACCATATATTCTCCCAACTTATTTTTTGCTTTGTGGATTCCTGGTGTATCCACAAATACAACCTGTCCTTGTTCTGTTGTCAACACAGTCTGAATTCTATTTCTTGTTGTCTGTGGTTTATTTGATGTAATTGCAATTTTCTGTCCAATCAAATAATTCATCAATGTCGATTTACCCACATTTGGTCTACCAATTAATGTTACAAAACCTGATTTATAATCTTTTCTCATGCTTACCTCACTTTTGTGTATTTAAAATAAATCTTTTATTTCATCAAACAATTCCTTGTGTTCCTCAATCTTATCTTCTCCCCCGATAACACATAATTGATTTGCTTTAAGTATTGCCTCAACTATATTGGCAAGTTTTCTAATATCCTCTTGTGTTGCATCTAATATTTGTTGTCTCTCTTTTTCTATCATTTCTTTCGAAACATGATTCATATAAAGATTTAAAGAACGGTCCCCTTTTGCTACAGGATTCATCGGTTGATCCATATTACTAATTGTTCCAATAATATATTTTGTCATATCTCTGTCCGATACATCGAAATTACGAAGATATTCTGTTATTCCTTCATAAATTTCATTTGTCTTTTCTAAGTTTGGATCACGGTAAGACACAAAGTACCCATCTCCTAGACGATTAAAACTACTCATACATCCGTACGCTCCACCTTTTACTCTGACATTTTGCCACAAATAATCGTAACTTAAAATCACTTTCAATATTTGAAGAGCTCCTGTATACTCCTCTCCCCGATCAATAAAATTTCCTGCTCTTGCCACATACTGCACTTTAGAAGAAGTTTTAAATCCTTCATTTTTCTTCTCGCAATGCAATATGCAAGGTATACTCTCCACACTTTCTTTATGCAAATCTATTTTTAAATCTGCAATTAGTTGTTCCATATCTGCAAGTCCCTCTTCTGCTGCTGTATAACTAATCATCATATTGTCAGCTCTAAAAAGCATTTTGCATAATTTTTGCAAATTCTGAATCAATTCTCCTTTTTTCTCTTCAAAATATTCGCAAATATCATTTATTGTCTTATAAAATGCAATTCCATTTGTAACATCTTTAAATTTTGCTAATGGCGATGTATACGACATTGCACGAAGTGCAGAAGTTAAATGTCCTGCAGATTGAAAACGCATCTGCAATCTTGATTTTGTCATATCCAAAATCTCTTTTAATCTTTTCTCATCATCTAATTTAGAATTCACTAAAATTTCTTTCATCATAGCAAAAGCAATCGGAAGTTTATTATACAATGCTTTTGATTTCATTTCGAAAGTAACTTTGAATTCTTTTTCCTTCGTTTTCGTCACATCCGGATACATTTCCAACGAAGTACCTATTCCACCTGTATGAACATTAATTTCATTAAACAGTTCTCCATACTCATAGTTTTTCGTATCAATAATTCCTAAAACAGATTGTAAAATTCCTACATACGGCAACATTTCTGCTGGAACAGAGGATAAATCAAACAATAAATCTACATAACCAATTCCATTCGTTTCAATATTATGATAAACCATTAGCGTATCTTCATAATATTTTTCTTCATTATAAATTGGTGCGATTTTTCTTGAAATATCTTCTCTCTCAAGAACTGGAATAGTTTTTAATTCTTCCTCCGTAGATGGTTCTTCTTGATATGCAATCAATTGTGCTGTTCTTTCTACAAGTCTATCTACTTCCTCTTTAGAAAGACTTGCTTTATACGCTTGTAATCTTTCATCTAACTCTTTTTCTAATCTAGCTGTACGCCCTTTCTCCGCCTTTACAACTACCACTGAAGCATGTGTATTATCTAATAAATATTTCTGTATTAGCTTCTCAAAATAACCTGTATTTACTTGTTGTTTCAGGAATTCAAATGTTTCAATAGCATCTAAATGAATAAATGGTTTTTCATCATCATATAACCAACTATCAAAAATCTGTAATCCATACATTAGTCCCTTTGGGAAGTTTCCAAAATCAGCCTCACGATAACGGAATTCATGATAATTGATTCCCGCTTCAATCGCCTTTTTGTCCATCCCATTTTCTACAATAGCTCTTAATGTTTCTTCAATAACAGAAATAAATTCTTCTTTTTGCTCAAGATTTGCATTTTTTGCCACAATAGAAAAGACTGGTTGATAAATCCCATTATCATATGAACCCATAATATCTCTTCCAATTCCAGCATCTACAAGTGCTTTCTTAAGTGGTGCACCAGGTGCAGAAAGAAGAGCATAATCTAAAATTTCAAATGCCAAATACAAATTAGGGTCTAAGCTTGTTCCAATAACCTTATTATAAGATAAATACGTATTATTTTCTTCCGATTCATTGCTTGAAATAGAATAAGCAATTTCTACTTCTTTTCTCTCTGTAAATGGTTCCTGTTTTTTGATTTCAGAATCAATCTCTATTGCATTAAATTGACTTAAGTATTCCTTATCAAGCCACTCCAATTTTTCTTCCATATCCATATTTCCGTACAAATAAATATAACTATTAGATGGATGATAATATTTTCTATGAAAATCTAAAAACTGTTCGTACGTCAATTGTGGAATCACTTCTGGATCCCCTCCAGATTCATTCTTATAAGAAGTATCTGGAAATAATGAATTCAATACAACTCTATCTAAAACTCCTTCCGGAGAAGAAAAAGCACCCTTCATTTCATTATATACAACACCGTTATACTCTAACTTTGCATCATCGCTATCTAACTTATAACTCCAACCTTCCTGACGAAAAATTTCATCATGCTCATAGATATTTGGATAAAACACTGCATCCATATATACATGCATTAAGTTCTGAAAATCTTTATCATTACAACTGGCAATCGGATACACCGTTTTATCAGGATATGTCATTGCATTAAGAAAAGTATTTAAAGATCCTTTTACCAATTCAACAAACGGATCTTTTGATGGAAATTTCCTAGAGCCACACAAAACTGAGTGTTCTAAAATGTGTGGTAAACCTGTACTATCTTTTGGTGGAGTGCGAAATCCGATAGAAAACACTTTATTTTCATCATTATTTGAAAGAAGAACAACTTTTGCTCCACTTTTTTTATGTTTCAATATATATCCATCAGATTTCAACTCTTTTAAGTAATGTTCCTGTAGCAATTCGTATTCTGCTAATTCATTTAACTTCATATATCTGTACTCTCCTATTTTATTTTCATTCTATTTATATTTTTGCCAATTTAGTTTATTATAACATCTTTCATACAAAAAAAGAAGTTTATCACAATAGTTTTATCTCTTGCGATTTTTCAAGATCACACACTTATCTTTTATAACTAAAATACCAAAACAAAAAAGTGGAAATTCAACTAGAACTTCCACTTTCTCTTCTGTATTAAATTTCTCTTGTATATTTTTTCAACCATTCTGTTTCTTCTTCATTTAAGAATGGCGAAATTTTTTCAAATACTTGTTTGTGATAATCATTTAACATTTTCTTATCTTCTTCTGACATAATCTCTGGATTAATCGCATCTAAATCGATTGGTACAAACGTTATCGTCTCAAAATGCATAAACTGACCATATTCATTTGCCTCACCTTTACGAACAATCAATTCATTTTCTGTACGAATTCCATGAGAACCTGCAATATAGATTCCTGGTTCATCTGTAACAACCATTCCTTCTTCAAATGGTGTTGTTTCACTTGGTCTATATTGCCATCTAATTCCGGAAGGACCTTCATGAATGTTTAATAAATATCCTACACCATGTCCTGTTCCATGATTAAAATTCAAATTCATATCCCAAAAAGGTTTTCTTGCAAGAATATCTAAGTTTACTCCCATTGCTCCATACATAAATTTTGCATTTGCAAGATTTAACATACTTTTCGCAACTGTTGTAAAATGCAATTTTTCTATATCACTTACTTCGCCTAGCGCAAATGTTCTTGTAATATCTGTAGAACCTTCATAATAGTTTCCGCCTGTATCTGTTAAGAATAAAGCTCCTTCTTTTAATTCCACATCTGTTTCTGGTGTAGAAGTATAATGTACAATAGCAGCATGTTCTCCATAACCACAGATTGGTTCAAAGCTTGGCCATAAAAATCCTTCCTGTTCTGCACGGAACTGTTCCAATTTCTCAGATGCGCTCATCTCAGTAATTGTCATTTTACCAACATTTTCCTTTACCCATTTCATAAATTTTGTCATTGCAACGCCATCTTTAATATGTGCATTTCTTATGTTAGCAAGTTCAACTTCATTTTTCATTGCTTTCATTAACACAGTCGGATTTTGTCTTTCTATAGTATGAACATTTTCTCCAATATTGTAATAAAGAGCATAGTTCAATCTATCCGGATCAATAAGTAATGTATCTTCTGAGCCATATACTTTCATTGCTTCATAAACATCATTATACGGATGAAGAACAACATTTACTTTATCAAAATTTGCTCGAATTTCATCATTTAATTTTGTTTCATCTACGTACAAATCAACCTGATCCATTGTAATGATAAGATAACTTAATAATAATGGCGAGTAAGCAACATCATTTCCTCTAACATTCAACGTCCACGCAACATCATCTAAAGATGTAATAACATGAACATTCGCGCCTACTTCTTTCATCACTTCTCTAATGCGTGTTAATTTAGATTCAGTACTTTCTCCAACAAGTTTTTCATCTAAAGCAAATGCTTTTTCTGTAGACAACACTGGACGATTTTCCCACACTTCATCTACTAAATCATAAACATAGTTAATTTTTCCACCTCTTTTTGATGCTGCATTCGCATACTCTTTTCCTTCATCAACTGCAACAAGACGTCCATCGAAACCTAAAGTACCATTTTCTTCTAATTTATTCGCTATAAATTCAAGAACTGTAGGAACACCTGGATTGCCCATGCGATAAAGTTCTACACCCGAACCTTCTAACTGTTGTTCTGCCTGAAGAAAATATCTTCCATCTGTCCAAAGTCCTGCTTCTGTTCTAGTAATTACCGCAGTACCAGCAGAACCTGTAAATCCAGTAATAAATTCTCTCGCTTTAAAATGTTCTCCAACATATTCACTCTGGTGATTATCCGCTGATGGAACAATATACATATCAATATTTTTCTCTTCCATCAATGCACGCAATTTTGCGATTCTTTCTGTAACTTTCATGTCACACCCTCCTTATTTTAAGGATAACTTCAGCTATCCTCACCATTTTTCCTATAGGTACATAATACCACATTTTTTTACTTATCTGCAATATATTTTACTTCTTCATCACTACTCACTTTTTACTCTTTTCTTAATTACAAATAATACAATTAACATTAATACAATACCAAATGGTAGTGAAATCCATGCTGATTGTGTAAATCCCGCAACAATATAGGTTACAAATGTAACTACAGCTGCAGTTATCGCATATGGCAACTGTGTAGACACATGATTAACATGATTACTCTGCGAACCTGCTGATGCCATAATCGTAGTATCTGAAATCGGTGAACAATGATCACCACAAACAGCACCTGCCATACATGCTGAAATGGCAATAATCATAAGTGTTGGTTTATTTGAAAATGCTTCGACAACAATTGGAATCAAAATACCAAAAGTTCCCCATGAAGTACCTGTTGCAAAAGCGAGTAAACAACCAATTAAGAAAATAATTGCAGGCAAGAAATTCATTAGGCTTCCTGTTGAATTTTTTACTAAACCTTCCACGTACGTAGCTGCTCCTAAACTATCTGTCATAGCTTTCAATGTCCATGCAAATGTTAAAATCATAATTGCTGGAACCATTGCTTTAAATCCTTCCGGAATACATGACATACAGTCTGAAAAACTTAATACTCTTCGAATTGCATATAGCACAATTGTAATAACCAAACCAAAGAAACTTCCAAGAACAAGACCTACAGAAGCGTTACTATTTGAAAATGCTGTAATAAAATCTGTTCCTTCAAAAAATCCACCTGTATAAATCATACCAATTACACAACACACAATAAGGGATAGAATAGGAATTACTAAATCAATTACTTTTCCATTGTGATTTACTACTTCTGTTGACACATTTTCATATGGCCTATCAGAAGTTGTATAAATATCTCCTTGTTTCGCATTGTCTTCATGAATTTTCATTGGACCATAATCTACTTTCATTGTTACAATAGCAATCATCATAACAATCGTAAGCAAAGCATAGAAGTTGTACGGAATTGCTTGAATAAAAATAGAAAAACCATCTTCTCCCTTTACAAAACCAGTAACAGCTGCAGCCCATGAAGAAATTGGTGCGATAATACAAATTGGCGCTGCTGTTGAATCAATTAAATAAGCTAACTTTGCACGAGATACATTATGCTTATCTGTCACTGGACGCATAACACTTCCTACCGTTAAACAGTTAAAATAGTCATCAATAAAAATCAATATACCTAGAACAATTGTAGCTAATTGAACTCCAACTCTTGTCTTAATATGTTCTCCTGCCCAACGCCCAAACGCAGCTGAACCTCCGGCTCTATTCATTAGAGATACCATTGCTCCTAAAATCACAAGAAAAACTAAAATTCCAACGTTATTCTTATCCGAAAGCACACTAATCATTCCACCTTGAAAAATATGTGTAACTGTTCCCTCAAAAGAAAAACCTGAATAAAATAATGCACCTACTAAAATCCCAACAAAAAGCGAACTATACACCTCTTTTGTAATTAATGCCAAGGCAATCGCTACAACTGGTGGAACTAATGCCCAAAATGTTGCATATAGTTCTGGCTTCGGTGGTTCCTCCGCCGCAAATACTGTCATTGAACACATAAGTACACATAACAAGGTCATACTTATAATTGCTGGTACTCTTTTTCTTAATCCTTCTCTCATAATAAATCCTCTCTTCATTCTTTTTCTTTTGAATGACTGAAATAAACTAATCACTTCTTAGAATGAAAAAAACCATAGACTTCTTAAAGGAACGTCTATGGTTATGTATACAATGAGATTATACGATAAATTATATATTCTAATCTATGATAGCGCTCCACAATTCTGTGACAGTACGTTGTATCTTATACAACGTCCCAGAATAAATCCTTGGACAAAGAATTTACTCTTCGGCATCTTTCCCTTTCCTGTTTAGAAGTCTGTCCTACCATAACTAAACCGTACTCTTTAAAAATGCACCTCTATCTTCCAGTTATTCAATTACTTCTTATTTTAACACACTTTCTGTGAATTGTAAAATACTTTTTATTTTTTTCAAAGATTTCATCAAAAAATAGCACGGTTAAAATAACCGTGCCATTCTATCATTTTATTCTTCATTTCCATAAAGAGTAATTAATTTATTCAAATAAGCATATCTTTCTTTTGCTGCTTTTTCTGATTGAGCAAATAATTCTTCTGCTCTTTCTGGATTCATTCTTGCTAAAGCATTATAACGAACTTCACCATCTAAGAATTCTCTATAACTTTCAGTTGGCGCTTTACTATCAAGAGTAAATTTATTTCCTTCTGCTGCTGGGTTGAAACGGAAGTTATGCCAATATCCTGATTTTACTGCTAATTCTTCCTCTGTTTGTGCTTTGTTCATACCTTTTTTAATACCATGGTTAATACAAGGTGCATAAGCAATGATTAATGATGGTCCTGGATATGCCTCTGCTTCTGCAATCGCTTTTACTGTCTGATTAAAATCAGCACCCATTGCAATCTGTGCTACATATACATAGCCATAACTCATAGCAATACTTGCCATATCTTTCTTCTTCACTTCTTTACCTGCTGCTGCAAACTGAGCAATAGCACCTGTTGGTGTGGATTTAGAAGACTGTCCACCTGTATTAGAATAAACTTCTGTATCAAATACCATGATGTTAATATCTTGACCAGACGCTAATACATGGTCAACACCACCAAATCCGATATCATAAGCCCAACCGTCTCCACCAAAGATCCATTGTGATTTTTTTGCTAAGAAATCTTTATTATTTAAGATATCTTTTCTTAACTCACATCCACAATCACAGTTTTCTAACGCAACAATTAAATTATCTGTTGCTGTTCCATTTGTTGCTCCACAATTAAATGTTTCTAACCATTCTTTACCTGCTGCAACAACCGCTTCATTGTCTCCGCTTTCAACTAATTTTTCTATTTTCGCTTTCAATCCATTTCTCAATGCTTTTTGTGCTAATAACATACCATAACCAAACTCAGCATTGTCTTCAAATAAAGAGTTAGACCATGCAGGACCTTGTCCTTTTTCATTTACTGTATATGGTGTAGATGGTGAAGAGTTACCCCAAATTGAAGAACAACCTGTTGCATTTGCAATATACATTCTATCACCAAATAACTGTGTAACTAATTTTGCATATGGAGTTTCTCCACAACCAGCACATGCTCCTGAGAACTCAAGTAATGGTTGTTTAAATTGGCTTCCTTTTACTGTAGTTTCTTTAAACTTAGCAACTACTTCAGGTTTCACAGGAATTTCTCTTCCATAGTCAAAGAAGTCTTGTTTTCCTTCATTTGCTTCCATATTTTCCATTACAAGTGCTTTTGCACCCTTCTTACCAGGACATACATTTGCACATGAACCACATCCTGTACAGTCATATGCAGATACAGTCATTGTAAATTTCAATCCTGGCATACCAATCATATCGATTGTTTCAAGTCCTTCTGGTGCTTTTGCTACTTCTTCCTCTGTTAATGCTACTGGACGAATAACTGCATGAGGACATACATAAGCACAACGGTTACATTGGATACAGTTTTCTGATTTCCATACTGGAATATCTACTGCAATACCACGTTTTTCATAAGCCGCTGTACCTGATGGTGTGGATCCATCAACATATTCTGTAAATGCAGATACTGGAAGTGTATTTCCTTCTTGTGCATTTACTTTTGCTTGAATATTTTTAACAAAATCTACAACTTCTGGTTTTCCACCTTTTACTTCTGGTGTGAATAAACCTTCATCTTCTGCGTTTTTCCAAGTTTCTGGAACTTTAATTTCTACTACCTGTTTTGCACCTGCCTCGATGGCATCATAGTTCATTTGAACGATCTTGTCACCTTTCTTACCATAAGAAGCTTTTGCTGCTGCTTTCATCAATTCGATAGCATGAGCTTCTGGAATAATATTTGCAAGTTTAAAGAATGCTGACTGAAGAACTGTATTAATACGTCCACCAAGTCCAATTTCTTTTCCAATTTTAATACCATCAATTACATAAAGTTTAATATTGTGATTTGCAATAAACGCTTTTACTTGTCCTGGTAAATGTTTTTCCAAACCTTCCATATCCCATGGACAGTTCAATAGGAATGTACCACCGTCTACTAATTCCTGAACCATATTATATTTATTAACATAAGATGGGTTATGACAGGCAACAAAATTAGCTTGTTTAATCAAATATGTTGATTTAATTGGACTCTTACCAAAACGAAGGTGTGACATTGTTACACCACCCGATTTTTTAGAATCATAATCAAAATATGCCTGCGCATACATATCTGTATTATCACCAATAATCTTAATTGAGTTTTTATTCGCCCCTACAGTACCGTCAGCACCAAGTCCCCAGAATTTACAGTTAATTGTCCCTTCAGGAGTTGTAACTAATGGCGCACCAACTTCTAACGATAAGTTTGTCACATCATCTACAATACCAATTGTAAATTTCTGTTTTTCACTGTTATTATATACTGCAACAATCTGAGCTGGTGTTGTATCTTTAGAGCCCAATCCATAACGTCCTGTAAATACTGGTATTGCATCAAATTTTGTTCCTTTTAATGCAGCCACAACATCTAAGTATAATGGTTCTCCAAGCGCTCCAGGTTCTTTTGTTCTATCAAGAACTGTAATTTGTTTTACAGAATCAGGAATTGCTTTTACTAATGCTTCTGCACTAAATGGTCTATAAAGACGAACTTTAACAACACCCACTTTACGTCCTGCTGCCATTAAATAATCAATTGTTTCATCAATAGTATCACATACAGAACCCATAGCTACAATAATATGTTCTGCATCTTCTGCACCATAGTAATTAAATAATTTATAATTTGTTCCAATCTTTTCATTTACTTTATCCATATATTCCTGTACGATTGCAGGCATTGCATCATAATATGGATTACAAGCCTCTCTTGCTTGGAAGAAAATATCTGGGTTCTGAGCCGAACCTCTCTGGCATGGATGATTTGGATTTAAAGCGTGTTTTCTAAACGCATCAATTGCATCCATATCTGCCATATCCTTTAAATCTTCATAGTCCCATGTTTCAATTTTCTGAATTTCATGAGAAGTTCTGAATCCATCAAAGAAATTGATAAACGGAATCTTTCCTTTAATTGCCGAAAGATGCGCAACTGGTGTTAAGTCCATAACTTCCTGCACACTTGATTCACAAAGCATTGCACAACCTGTCTGGCGACAAGCATAAACATCTGAGTGATCACCAAAAATAGATAACGCATGACTTGCTAAAGCACGAGCTGATACGTTAAATACACCTGGTAATTGTTCACCTGCAATTTTGTATAAATTAGGAATCATAAGCAATAATCCCTGAGATGCTGTGTATGTTGTTGTCAAAGCACCTGCTGCTAAAGAACCGTGTACAGTACCTGCAGCTCCTGCTTCTGATTGCATTTCTGTAACTTGAACTGTTTGTCCAAAAATATTTGTTCTACCTTGAGTAGCCCATTCATCTGTAGCTTCCGCCATAACGGATGAAGGTGTAATTGGGTAAATAGCAGCGACGTCAGTAAAAGCATACGAAGCGTGTGCTGCTGCATGATTACCATCCATGGTTTTCATTTTTCTTCCCATTGATTTGTCCTCCTTCAAATTTTTTGAATTTTTACATATATCCATATTATAATCCCATGAAAAATAAAAGTCTAGTGATTATTTGTTCCTTTTAGGAAACAATAACACAATCACTAGACTTTTTTTATTTTGAAAATCTTAATTTTGTTTTTTTCTTTTTTGATTTCATTCGAGAAATTCCTCTCCCTTGTCCATCTCCCGATTTATACGTAATACCAAGAAGCCCCATCGCTATAACAACGGATAAAACTGCTACAACTTGTGAAACAGGCAAATCAAAAATAAGTGTTTTTAATTTGTCCACTCTTCCACTTTCTATGAAAAATCTTCCTGCGCCATAACTAATAACATAAAGAAGGAAAATTTCTCCTTTATATACCTCAAATCTCTGATAAATTAGAAGTCCAATTAAAATAATCAAGCAAAGTATAATTTCATATAAAAATGATGGACTAACTCGAATCATATTCACTCCATCTATCTTTTCTACATTCTGACGCATTTTTTCAGTTACATCCATAGCTCTAACTGAATCAATCGGTAACTGCATAGAAAAAATTCCATCTGTATACTCTCCAAAGGCTTCTCGATTAAAAAAGTTCCCTAACTTTCCTAAAATCTGTCCAATAAGTAATGCTGGAACAATCGTATCTAAAACTTTCCAAACAATAAGTCCTTGCCTTTTACAATAAATAAAAACTGTTATTACTCCTGCTATTAGTGCTCCGTAAAACGCCAATCCTCCAGAACGAATATTGAAAATCTTCACCCAATTTCCCTCAAATTGTTCCAAGCCAAAAAGTACATAATATACTCTTGCACCAATCACACCAAAAATTATAACAAATATAGAAAGTGTTAAATACTCTTCTGCTTCTTGACCACTTCTATGAGCCAACCACATAGTAAGGACAACCCCCAATAAAATTGCAACTCCAAGCAAAATTCCAAAATATGTGATTTCAATCCCAAATAAATTTATGTTTTCCCCTACATTTTCCCAATAAATATTTAAATTAGGGAAACTAATCATCTTATCCATACTCTTATCCCCGCTTATCTTCTATACATTGAATCTAAATAATATAATATCACCATCTTTTACAACGTATTCTTTTCCCTCTAAACGAACAAGCCCCTTTTCTTTCGCAGCAGTATACGTACCACATTCCATCAAATCATCATAACTTACAATTTCTGCACGAATAAATCCTCTTTCAAAATCTGTATGAATTTTTCCGGCTGCCTGTGGAGCTTTTGTTCCTTTTTTAATTGTCCATGCACGAACTTCAGGTTCTCCTGCTGTCAAATAACTAATTAACCCCAATAAACTATAACTTGCACGAATCAATTTTTCTAATCCAGATTCTTCTAACCCTAAGTCTTCTAAGAACATTTTCTTTTCATCATCATCCAGTTCTGCAATTTCTTGTTCAATCTGTGCACATACAACAAACACTTCACAATTTTCTTTCTGTGCATACTCACGCACTGCACAAACACCTTCATTGTCTGCTGCATCATTTGCCAAATCGTCTTCTGCTACATTTGCAGCAAAAATTACTGGTTTATATGTGAGAAGGTTGTAACTTTCAAGCCATTCTAATTCCTCATCATCTTCCATTTCAAAGCTACGCGCCATATTTCCTTCTTCTAAATATGCTTTTAAACGTTCTAAAAGAGCCAGTTCTTTTGCAACTGTCTTATCGTTTCTTGCTACTTTTACTGCTTTTGCAATTCTTCTTTCTAAAATTTCAATATCCGAAAATATTAATTCTAAATTAATCGTTTCAATATCACGCAGAGGTGCAATATTACCGTCTACATGGACAATATTGCTATCTTCAAAGCAACGCACAACATGCACAATCGCATCTACTTCGCGAATATTTGCCAAAAATTGATTCCCAAGCCCTTCACCTTTTGATGCACCTTTTACAAGACCAGCAATATCTACAAATTCAATAGCAGCTGGAACAATTTTTTTTGTTTGATACATTTCCCCCAAAACATCTAATCTCTTATCCGGTACAGTTACCACTCCAACATTTGGATCAATTGTACAAAATGGATAGTTTGCTGATTCTGCTCCCGCTTTTGTTAGGGAATTGAATAATGTACTTTTTCCTACGTTTGGTAATCCCACAATTCCTAATTTCATTTTACTTTATCCTCGCCTTCATTTTATTTTCTAGTTTTCTTCTTTTGCTTCTATTAGAATAACAATTCCCTCAGAAAATGTTATTTGCACTTTTTCTTCCTGCGCTTGATTACTAACACATAAACTGTCATATGGACATAATCTATGATTGTGTAACGGATATTTCGCTCCCGTAATAGAAAACTTTTCTATACATCCGTCTAATGGAAATACTGAAAAATATTTTCCATACATTTTTGATTTTTCTAATACACCTTCATTCTCTATAAGATAAATTCTATTATTTTCATCAATAATTTCTTCATGTATTCCTTCTTTATGAGGAATGGTTAACACTTGAATATTAGCAAGAACATGATCTATACGATTTCCAGTTGCCCCTAACAAGATAATTTCCTCACAATTTAATTCTATAGCTTGCCGAACTGCAATTTCTGTATCTGAAAAATCTTTTTCTGGATTGAATTTTCTTATAAAAACATCTGTATTTTTTTGATAAAACTGCACTATCTCTTCCGAAAGGCTATCAAAATCCCCAACAATATAATCTGGTTTTATATGCTTTCGATATAAAAACTCTACTCCTCTATCCACTCCAATAAGAACATCATATTTCAATTCTTCCAATTTCGCAGCCACAAATTCTTCTTGAATCATACCTCCGCTTACAATCATCGCTCGTTTATTCATATTTATTCAAAATCTCCATAAATTCTTTCGTATTTTCCTTTGCATCTCCCTTGAAAACAGCTGAACCAGCAACAATAATATTTGCGCCTGCATTTAGTACATTTTCGATATTTGATGTATAAATACCACCATCAACCTGAATATCTGTTTCCAAGCCATATCTGTTAAGCATTTCTCTTGTCATACGAATTTTTGTCAAAGATTCTTCGATAAATTTTTGCCCACCAAATCCAGGATGTACTGACATAATCAAGATCATGTCAACTTCATTTACATATTCTTCCAAAGCAGATACTGGTGTGTCTGGACAAATAGAAACTCCTACTTTCATTCCACACTCTTTAATTTTTTTTATCGTTTTATGCACATCTTCACAAGCTTCTAAATGAATAGTAATTAAATCTGCCCCCGCTTTTTGAAACGCTTCTACATAACGAATCGGCTCATTTATCATCAAGTGAGCATCAATCACTTGATTCGTACAACTCTTGATTGATTGCAATACAGGCATCCCAAAGGAAATACTTGGTACAAACAATCCGTCCATAACATCAAAATGGAGATATTCTGCTCCATTTTCTTCTGTTGCCCGAATTTCTTCTCCCAACTTTTTAAAATCTGCCGCTAATATAGACGGTGCCAATATATATTTCATTATTAGTATCTCCTTTTCTCCTGTAATTCTTTATACATTTCCACATAATTTTCATATCTCACTTTATGGATTTTTCCTTCTTCTACAGCCTGTTTCACCATGCAGTTTGGCTCATGAATATGGTCGCATCCATTAAACTTACACACTCCTTCATACTGTTCGAATTCTGGAAAGTAGTATTTTAGTTCTTCTTTTTCAAATGCATTTACATAAAGAGAACTAAATCCAGGCGTATCCATAATATAAGATGTGTCATCAATTGGAATTAATTCTGAATGACGTGTAGTATGTTTTCCTCTCTCAATTTTTTCACTAATACTTCCCGTCTCCATTTGAATTCCTGATTGCAACAAATTAATTAGAGATGATTTTCCAACTCCCGAAGGACCAGCAACAGCGGTCAGCTTTCCTTTTAGTACTTCTTTCACAAGTTTTATATTCTCTTCCTCTTTGGCGCTTGTAAAAATCACTCGATAACCACAAGACTCATAAATTTTTTCTAATTCCTGAATTTCTTCCTGCCCAGCAATATCTTTTTTGTTAAAACATAATATAATAGGAATCTTTTTACTTTCCATCATCACAAGAAACCTGTCTAACAAATTGAAATGAGGTTTGGGCTTTGTAATAGCAAACACAACAAGAGCTTGATCAATATTGGCCACCGCTGGACGAATCAGTTCATTCTCTCTTGGCAATACTTTCACTATATTTCCAAGTTTTTTTTCTTCATTTAATACATTTATCTCTACATTATCTCCCACAAGTGGTTTTATTTTTTCTCTGCGAAACGCTCCTTTTGCTTTGCATTCATAAACGCCAAATTCTACTACGTGAACGTAGTAGAATCCGGCAATTCCTTTTATAATTTTCCCCTGCATCATTTTTCCTACTCTTAATTGGCTGACTCTGGTCCTGTACCATTATCTGTCGCAGGTCCTCTACTAATATAAACTGTGACAGTTGTTCCCTGTACAACATTTTTACCCGAACCCGGCTCACAGGAAATAACCGTATCTTTTGGCAAATCACTATTTTGATATACTTCTCTGTACCCTAACTGCTGAGATTCCAAACTGTTTTTTGCATATGTTTTTGATTTTCCAATAATATCGGGAACTGTAACTTCCGTTTGCTTTTTCCCTTTGCTTACACGAATCACAATTGTACTTCCCTTTGTCACACGAGAACCGGCACGTTTGCTCTGATAAAATACTTTTCCTTTTTCTGTATTATCACTGTAATCTTCTTCTACAGAAACTTCAATTCCTTTTGCTTTCAATGCTGCAACTGCACTTGATTGTGTCATACCAATAACATTTGGAATTTCTGGTTTGTCTTCACCTAAACTAACAATCAAATTGATTTCTTCATCTAATGCCACCTCCGAGTTAGCCGAAGGCTCTGTTCTAATAACTTCATCCTGTTGATATTCAGAACTCGTTTCAAATTTTGAAGTATCTACTCGTACATTCGTAAATCCAACTTCATTCAATATTCGTAATGCTTCTCTTTGATCTTTTCCAGATACATCAGGAATAACTTTTGTTTGCTCTTTTTTTCCAGAACTAATCACAACTTTTATCACCGATTTTTTCTTTGCTTCTTTGTTTGCTCCTGGAGTCTGTTTGATAATCTGACCTTTTTCATATGTTGTTGATTCTTCTTCAGATTCTACAACTAATTTCATTTCATATTTTTTATTTTTCAACACTTTGCTTGCTTCATCTTCTGTCATTCCTCTTAAATCCGGAACTTTCACTTTTGCATTTTTATCTGCATCATCTTCTAGGTGAATAGATGGACCGAATTTCAAAAGTCCTGTCGCTTTTCCTATGATAAACACAACAATAAATGCAATAATCACAACTGCTACAATTGTTAATATCTTCATCATTTTTGCCATTTTCGGATTCACATCATCATTCTTCTTGCGACCTTTTCTGTCATAATCATCGTCGTCTTCAAAATCATCATACTCATCAAAATCTTCATCTTCCGAAAACTCATCTTCGTCATATGGGATATCTCTTTTCGCTTTACGAACATCATCAGCATTGAACATCACCGTTTCGTCCATCACTCGCATAGGTCCAATAACAACAAAATCCCCATCTGGATCTACAAGAGAATGTTTTAAATCTTCTTTCAAAGAAGCAATATCCTGATATCTTCTATCCGAACTTTTTTGCGTACATTTTAGAATAATTTGTTCTAAACTAAACGGAATATCTTCCACATATTCTGAAGGTGGCGTAATTTCTTCCTGCAAATGTTTAATCGCAATAGAAACAGCTGTATCTCCATCAAATGGAAGATGTCCTGTTACCATCTCGTACATGGTTATACCAAGGGAGTAAATATCACTTTTAAAGTCACTGAAACCACCTCTTGCTTGTTCTGGAGAAGTATAATGTACGGAACCTAGCGCATTTGTACTAATTGTATTCGATGATGTTGCCTTTGCAATACCAAAATCCGTCACCTTTACTTTTCCCTCTTTGGAAATCATAATATTCTGTGGTTTGATATCTCTATGAACAATATTGTGCAAATGTGCTGCCTCAATTCCATTTGCTACCTGAATAGCAATACTAATGACTTCTTTTGGAGATAAAACGCCTTTCTTTGTAATATAATCTTTCAGCGTAATACCTTCTACAAGTTCCATAACCATATAGTATAATCCACTTTCTTCACCAACATCGTATACATTAACAATGTTCGGGTGCATAAGCCCAGCTGCGGCTTGTGCTTCAGATTGAAATTTTCTTACAAAAAGTTCATCCTCTCTGTATTCCTTTTTCAAAATTTTAATGGCTACAAAACGATTTAATTTATGGTCTTTTCCTTTGTATACATCCGCCATTCCGCCTGCGCCTACTTTGCTCAGCACTTCATAACGATCCCCTATAAAAATTCCATCTTTCATTATACATTCACCTCACATACAAATGGTTCAACAAGTACAATTCCAATATTGTCCTTCCCGCCGTTCTCATTTGCTTTTTCTACTAATTTCATTGCAGTTTCAACAATATCTCTTCCACTTTTGACGATTTTAAAAATCTCATTATCATCCACCATATTGGTTAAACCATCTGTGCACATTAAAATGATATCGCCTTTCTGCAAATGATATTCAAAAAAGTCCGCTTCCACATCTTCCTTTGCTCCTATAGCTCTTGTGATAATATTCTTATCCGGATGATGTTTCGCTTCTTCCTCATTTAATCCCCCTAAACGAACCATTTCTTCTACTAAAGAATGGTCCTTCGACAACTGTTTTATCTCATCTCTGATCAAATACAGTCTGCTATCTCCGACATTGGCAAAATACAGTGTATGTTCAATAATCGTTGCAACTACTAAAGTTGTTCCCATTCCTTCCATTTCGGTATTTTCTCTTGCCTTTTCCACAATTTTGTGATTGGCTTCTTGAACAGCTTCAGTGATAATCACCTCTGGTCCCATTCCCGAATTATTTCTAATATGTTCTTCTAAAACTTGCACTGCATATTTTGACGCAAAATCTCCTGCTTTATGACCACCCATACCATCTGCTACAACAAATAGATTTGGAATATGACCAACAGGCTTATCTGTTACGTATACATAATCCTGATTCACTTCTCGTTTTCTGCCTATGTCCGTCAACGAAAATATCTTCATAAACTTCTCCTTATATTTTACTTTCCTCCGAGTAGCGTCTTCGAAGTTGTCCACAAGCCCCATCAATATCTGAGCCCATTTCTCTTCTTATAGTAACATTTATTCCACTTTTTTCAAGTTTATTTTTGAATTTTTCCGCATTCTGCCTTGTAGGTTTTTCAAAATTTCTCTCCTTAATCGGATTGACTGGAATTAGATTCAAATGACAATTTCGTGGTTTTAAAATAGAAATCAGTTCCTTCGCATCTTCTTCCCTATCATTAACTCCTTGCACAAGACTATACTCAAATGTAATCCTTCTACCCGTCTTATCAAAATAATAATCACACGCTTCAAGTACTTCTTTCAGGTCATATTTATTTGCCACTGGCATTAATTCCCTTCTCTTTTCTTGTGTTGAACCATGAAGAGAAAGTGCTAATGTAATTTGAAATTTTTCTTCAGCAAGTCGCTTCATATTTGGAACAATTCCACACGTAGACACAGTAACATTTCTTTGGCTAATATGTAATCCACATTCATTACTAATCAACTTAATAAATTGAACAAAATTTTCATAGTTATCTAAAGGTTCACCAGTCCCCATAATAACAATATTGGAAACTCGTTCACCTGAAATTTTTTGTATTTGATAAATTTGTCCCAGCATTTCCGACGGAGTTAAATTTCTAGCCAATCCATCTAAAGTAGAAGCGCAAAATCTACATCCCATACGGCATCCAACTTGGGAGGATATACAGACAGAATTACCATGTTTATAGCGCATTAACACACTTTCTACCACATGGTTATCTCTCAAAGCAAAAAGAAATTTATTAGTTCCATCCATTTTAGAAATCTGTCTTTCCACCATTTTCACCGAATAAATTTCATAATCTTGCTCCAATTTTTCTCGCAATGCTTTCGATACATTTGTCATTTCATCAAAGGAATCTATCAATTTTTCATGTAACCAACTGTATATCTGTTTACTTCGAAAAGCTTTTTCACCTATACTTTCCATCTCTTTCTTTAACTCTTCTGGTGTATAAGAGCGAATATCTTTCTTGTCCATACTAATCCTTTCTGAATTTCGCTATAAAAAATCCGTCACTGTTATGTATTCCTGGAAGGAATTGAATACACCCTTCTTTTACAGATGATTTTAATTGTTCACAAAGATTATCTTCTACAGAAACTAATCGATATTGTT
The DNA here is from genome assembly GCA_020024645.1 of Faecalimonas sp. Lineage (GTDB taxonomy): Bacteria > Bacillota > Clostridia > Lachnospirales > Lachnospiraceae > Faecalimonas. The sequence goes on along the minus strand of JAHHTN010000008.1, from coordinate 21,992 downwards.
TGTATTGTTGCAAAAACCATCGTACGTTTTCCATATTTTCTTCTTCATTAATCGTACAAGTACTATATATAAGATTCCCTCCAGATTTTACATAATTTTGCACAACTGACAAAATCTCCCTCTGCAATTTTCTCAATTCATTTTGTGTTTCTTTAGTCATTTTATATTTGATATCTGTCTTTTTCCCTAAAACTCCAAGACCAGAACACGGTAAATCTGCTAAAACAATATCCGCTTTTTCTTTTGACTTTTCATCATAAACCAATGCATCTTGCTGTACTGCATGGATATTTTTCATTCTAGAACGCTCAATATTATCCTCTATTAACTTAACTTTTTTCTCAGTCAAATCTCTAGCCTCTACACAACCTGTTCCACATAATTTATCAGCCATATGTAATGCTTTGCCACCAGGAGCAGAACAAACATCAATAACATAATTATTTTCCTTCGGATCTGCAATCTCTGCAACAAGCATAGAACTGATATCCTGCACTTGAAAATATCCTTCCCTAAAACTTTCCAAATCTCCAAGATAATTATATCCTGAAATTTCTAATGCATATGGAAGATAAGGGTGTTCTTTTACTTGTACATTTTCTTCAATAAGTTTTTTCATTAAATTTTCTTTGGAAATCTTATGTAAATTACAACGAATAGTTGTTCCTTTTTCCAAAAGAAAGCCTTGTAACATTTTTTCTATTGTCGGTAAATCATAAGATTTTTTCCATTCTTTTAATATCCAAATAGGCATCGAATATTTTATCGACATATATTCTATCATATTCTTTTTATCTGGATATTGAATATTACTTACATTTCTGTCAATATTACGTAACACTCCGTTCACAAATCCTTTTAATTGGAAAAAACCTTTCTTCTCAGCTAGTTTCACTGCTTCATTACAAACAGCAGAATTAGGAACACTGTCCATATATTTTATCTGATAGACAGAGTCCCTAATAATTGTACGAATAACTGGCTTCATTTTATTTACCTTTACTTTTGAAAATTGATTAATGATATAATCTATTTCTATCAAATGTTCTAACGTTCCTTCCACAACTCTTGTAATGAAGGCACGCTCTTTTTTATCTAAATACTGGTATTTTTCTAACGTATTTCTAAGAACAATATGGCTATATCCGCCTTCTTTTGTAATCTCAAGTAAAATTCCTAAAACGATTTCTCTTTCACTAATCTGTTTAGTCATCTCTTCTTCCTCCTGCAATTAAAAGAATACGAACTAACTGCAAAATAGATGCAGCTGCACTAGCCACATAAGTCAACGCTGCCGCACTCAAAACTTTTTTCGTATCAGATACTTCATTTTGATATAACATACCACTACTTCCTAAAATTCTTATTGCACGTCTAGATGCATTAAATTCTACCGGAAGCGTAACAAGTTGAAACAATACAGAAAGCGAAAAGGCTATAATTCCTAAATGAATAAATAAATCTGAGGAACGGCCTGTAATGAAAAATCCTAACAAAATCAACGGCCATGCAATCGTCGCTCCAAAATTTGCCACAGGTACCAATGCTCCTCTAAACTGAAGTGGTGCATATCCTGTTGCATGCTGAATAGCGTGTCCACATTCATGCGCTGCAACACCTACTGCTGCAACGGATGCTGATTGATATGTGCTATCTGACAAACGAAGTACTTTATTTCTCGGATCATAATGATCTGTCAGATGCCCAGACACCCTCTCAATTCTCACATCATATATATTCGCATTGTGTAAAATTCTCTCAGCCGCTTCCCTTCCTGTCATACCAGAATGATTTGACACTGACTGATATTTTGCAAATGTGCTTTTCACACGTGCTGATGCTATAAGAGTGATTATCATTCCAACGATAATCAACACATATGTCGGATCAAAATACATTGGATAATACATGATTACTACCTCTACTTTCTAAACTATCCCAATTTTGTCTGTTCTTTTATCGTATATCCTCTTAAAAACGCCCCTGCATCTATTCTTTTCTTTCCTGGAATTTGCAACTGTGTTATTTTAAGAAGATTTTTTCCTGTTTGCACAAAAAATCCATCTTTTTCCACTTTTACAATCGTTCCTGCTTCACATTTTTCCTGCCCTTCAAAAACTTCCGCTTCCCAAATTTTCATAATTTTATCTTCCCAAACAGTATATGCACTTGGCCATGGATTTAATCCTCGAATTAATCTTTCAATTTTTTCTGCATCACTATTCCAATCAATATTTCCCAATTGTTTGTCTAACATTCTAGCATATGCCGTAGTTGTTTCTCCTTGTTTTTCTCTCATAAGCGTTTTGTCTTCTAACGCTTTCAATGTTTCTACACAAAGTTTTGCTCCAGCTTCTGCTAATTTATCGTGAAGACTCCCTCCTGTTTCTTTTGATGAAATTGGAATTTCCGTTTTCAAAAGCATATCTCCTGTATCCAATCCCTCATCCATCTGCATTGTTGTTACTCCTGTAACATCTTCCCCATCAATAATAGACCATTGAATCGGTGCTGCTCCACGATACTTCGGAAGAAGTGATGCATGTACATTAATACAACCATATGATGTCATCTCTAAAATCTCTTTTGGTATAATCTGTCCGAAAGCAACAACAACCATGACATCTGCTTGGTATTTTCTCAATTCTTCCACACTCTCAGAATCACGAATTTTCTTTGGCTGAAATACAGGTATCCCATGCTGTAGTGCAACCTCCTTAACTGGGGTAAATTGCATTTCCTTTCCTCTTCCTTTTGGTTTATCTGGCTGTGTAACCACTAACACAACTTCATGACCAGCACGAATAAGTTCTTCCAAAGTTCCAACAGAAAAATCTGGAGTTCCCATAAAAATTATTTTCATCTTATTCTTCCTCCCCGTAGAAAACATCATGAAGTTCTCCTTCTACTTTGTCCACATATAACTTTCCTTCTAAATGATCAATTTCATGACAAAATGCTCGTGCTAATAGTCCTTCTCCTTCTATTTCAAAAGGTTGCATCTCTTCATCGTATGCTCTAACCTTCGCATAAAATGGTCTCGTTACCTCTCCTGCTTTCCCAGGTACGCTTAAGCATCCTTCATCACCAGTCTGTTCTCCACTTGTCTCAATAATCTCCGGATTAATAAGTAAAATCGGTCCTTCACCCACATCAATTGTAACAATTCTCTTTAAAATTCCTACCTGTGGGGCTGCAAGTCCAACTCCCATTTCTTCGTACATTGTATCAAACATATCATCAATAAGTTCCAATGTTCTAGGTGTAATTGTTTTTACTTCTTTACATTTCTTTGTTAAAACTTCATCACCAATTTTTCTAATTTCTCGAATAGCCATTATTTGCTCCCTTCTAAAATACATTAACCGGATTGAAATCAAATTGAATTTTTATTTTTTGAAATCCGGAATTCATTTCTATATATTTTTCTAAAAAATCTTTCATATCTATTAGCATATCATATCTTTCTTGTTTTATATAAATTAATTTTCTGTAAACATCATTTATTTTTTCTATATAAGGGCTTACAGGGCCGATAATCTGATATTCTTTTCTCTTATTTACTCTTTCTGCATACTCTTTTAAGAAAAACGCTCCTCTCTCCAACAACTGCTCATCTCTACTCGTCATGTATATGGCAAGCAATTGCTCTGCTGGTGGATATCCCATCAATTCTCGATAATTTATTTCTGCCTGATAGAATGCTTCATAACTTTGTTGTGCTGCTGTCTGAATGCAATAATGTTCCGGACTATACGTTTGAATGACTACCTCACCTTTCTTCTCTGCACGTCCTGCACGTCCACCAGCTTGGGTCAACAATTGAAACGTCCTTTCTCCTGCTCGATAATCATTTGCATAAAGAGACAAATCCGCTGCCAATATTCCTACTAAAGTTACATTCGGAAAATCATGCCCTTTTACAATCATCTGTGTTCCAATTAAAATATCTGCCTCTTCATTTGCAAATGCAGATAAAATTTTTGCATGTCCGCCTTTTTCCTTTGTCGTATCCATATCCATACGTAAAACTTTTGCAGTCGGAAATTCTTTTTCTACAATTTCTTCAATTTGTTGTGTTCCTGCTTTGAATCCTCCAATATGTCGGGATTTACATTTCGGACAACTTGTTTGCATGGATTCTTCATATCCGCAATAATGACAAACTAATTTGTCATTTTTATGAGAAGATAATGCCACATCACAGTGAGGACATTTTGCCACATACCCACAAGAACGACAAGAAACAAACCCAGCATAACCTCTCCGATTGATAAACAAGATAATCTGTTCTTTTTTCTCTAATCTTTCCTCTATAAGAGTTTTCAATCTATCACTGATAATCGAACGGTTTCCTTTCTTTAATTCTTCTCGCAAATCTACCGTATACATTTGAGGAAGTTCCTGACCTGTTGCCCTCCGTTTTAATTCTAACAATGTATATTCCCCGTGCAGAGCTTTATAATAAGAATCAACCGACGGAGTTGCTGAGCCAAGAACCACACTCGCCCCTTCCATTTCGGCTCTTCTTCTTGCAGTTTCTCTTGCATGGTATCTTGGAATCTGTTCACTTTTATAAGTTGCTTCATGTTCCTCATCTATTACAATCAATCCAAGACGTGCAAAAGGAGTAAACAGTGCTGAACGTGGACCTATCATTACATCAATTTCCCCGTTTTTCGCACGAATCATTTGATCATATTTTTCCCCTTCTGATAACCTCGAATTCATAATAGATACCCTATCTCCAAACCGCCTGTAAAACCGCATAACCGTCTGGTATGTTAGTGCAATCTCAGGAATCAGAAAAATCGCTTGTTTTCCTTCTCGCACAACTTCCTCGATCATTTCCATGTAAACTTCCGTTTTACCACTACCAGTAATTCCATGTATCAAATAAGTTTTCCGTATTCCACTACAATAATCTTCCTTAAACTGTGTTATAGCATTTTGTTGCTCTTGGGTATAAGTCACTATACTTGCTGTTCTTTGTGTATGTTGAATTGGGTTACGATATACACGTTCTGACTCCACAGACACAATCCTCTGTTCTTCTAAGGTTTTTATCACATTTCTAGTAATATTTAATTTCTTTATAATAAGAGTTTCCGGCAACTCTTTATTATCCATAAGTTCTGCCAGAACTCTTGCCCTCGCTTTCATATTCCTATGTAAAAATTCTTCCAATTTTTTTCTCGCCTCGTCTTCATTTAAAAGAAGTCGAATTGTTCTACTTATTTTTTCTCGTCTTTTTTGTTTAACTGGAAGAACTGTTTTTAGTGCCTGTATCATTGTTCCACCATAGTTTTCCTTTATCCAGCCCGCCAATAACACAAGTCTTCCTTCTATCTGCACCGCTTTATCTGAAATTTCATAAATCTCTTTCATTTTACTAGAATCATAATTACATTTCTCAGAAAAGCCAATGATATACCCCTTTTTTCTTTTATTTCCTGCACCAAAAGGAACGAGGACCTCCATGCCCTCTTTAACTTTTCCTTCCAACTGTGATGGAACAATATATTGAAATACTCTATCTACATTTTCATGTATAAGATCAATAATAATATCTGCATACATTTTTCTTATCCTCATCTATAATTTCACAAACCATTTCTCTATCTGTCATATGATATTTAATTCCTTCGATTTCCTGATATTCTTCATGGCCCTTTCCTGCAAGTACAATAATATCATTCTCACCAGCACTCTTTATCCCATACCGTATAGCTTCCATGCGATTACAAATTTCTAAATAATGTCCATGTTCAGATTCCACTCCTTCTCTTATTTCTCTCATAATCTGCAAAGGATTCTCATATCTTGGATTATCAGAAGTAATAATCGTAAAATCAGACAATGCTCCTGATATCTTTCCCATTTCATACCTTCGTCCTTCTTTTGTCCGATTTCCTCCACATCCAAAAATACATATTATATGACACGGATGATATGAGTGTACCATTTCTAAAATACTTTGTAAACTCATAGCATTATGAGCATAATCTATCAAAACAATCGTTCCTCGATCCGTACATATCTGCTCTACTCTTCCTTTTACTTGAATTTTCTCCAACGATTCTTTTATTCTCTCGAAAGAAACATCAAGTTCTTTACAAACTGCTATAGCACAAAGTGCATTATAAACATTGAATTTTCCCGCCATAGATAAACTGATTTTTCCACACATTCTTCCTGCAATCTGATACTGTATCCCCAATTTTCCATTCTTTTTTATTGCTTTTACATTTTTTGCATAATAATCAGCTTTTTTTGAAAGTCCAAACGTAGTCGTTTTACACTTGGAATATTTAAACATTTCTTTCCAATAAGGACTATCTATATTAGCAATTGCAATCTTACTTTGTGTAAATAATTTTGCTTTGCAATTTTTATACTCTTCAAAATTTTTATGCTCAAATTTGCTAATATGATCCTTTCCCAAATTAGTAAATACACCAATATCAAACTGAATTTCATCTGTTCTATGAAGTTTTAATCCTTGTGAAGAAACTTCCATAATAGCCACATTACACTTTGCTAAGACCATTTCTCTTAAAAAGAACTGTATATCTGTAGCTTCTGGAGACGTGTTTTGTGTAGGTATGCTTTTTTCCCCTATTCGCACCTCAATTGTTCCAATAAGACCAACCTTATATCCCGCCTCTTTTAAAATATGATAAATCATATAAGCTGTTGTCGTCTTTCCTTTTGTTCCTGTAATCCCTATCATAAACAGTTCTTTAGAAGGTTCTCCATAAAAAACAGTTGCTATCTTTGCCAAAGTTTCCCTCGCATTTTCCACTAAAATAAATGTGATTTCTTTCGGTACTTCTACTTCTTCGTCTGATAAAATCGCAACCGCACCTTTTTCTACTGCTTCTCCAATATAAAAATTTCCATCTGTTCTTGTACCTTTTATACAGACAAACAATGTGTTTGATCTTACTTCCCTTGAATCTTGCGTTATTTTTTCAATATCCAAGATTTCCTTTCCTTGTCGGATACTGTATTTTATCGGTTGCAGTAGATTTTTCAGTTTCATATTTTACTGCCCTTTCCTACTATTTTAGAAATGTTCCTCGCTTTATAGCGTCTTCTCCAAAACGTTCTCGAATCTCATCCAACACCTTATCCAATTTTCTATGTTTTTCATCTTTTGGTTTTTCCATTTGTATATCAAATATACTCAATTGTTCTGGTGTAGTTTCTTCCACCAACTTCGATGTGCGAATACCTAAAAGTCTTATCGGCTCACCGTTCCACAGTTCCTCAAAAAGTTCACTTGCATTTTCATGTAAGATTTTATCTTCATACACCGCCTTTCCCATCTGTTTTTGATGAGAAACAGTTTGAAAAGTGTAATATTTTATCTCCACACTAATCATCTGTGCTTTCTGCCCTGCTTTTCTAAGCCTCTTACCTACACTTTCTGCAAGCCAAAGAAGAACTTCTTTCGCTTCTTCTTTGGTCGTGATATCCTTTGCTAATGTTGTAGAATTTCCTATTCCTTTTGCCACAGTTTCTTCTGATTGTATCTTTGTCATGTCAATTCCGTTTGCAAACTCCCAAAGTGTTTTCCCATGACTTTTTAGATGTAGTTCCAATATATGCGAATTTGTTTTTGCCAATTCACCTATTGTCTTTATCTCAAGTTTTCTTAAAACTTCCACACTTGCCTTACCTGCCATATAAAGTCTAGATACCGGAAGAGGCCACATTTTCACTTTTATCTCCTCTGGGAAAAGCGTATGGACTCGATTAGGCTTTTCAAAATCTGATGCCATTTTTGCCAAAAGTTTATTTGTTGAAATTCCAATATTTACCGAAAAACCAAAAGTGTCCCATATTTTATTTTTTATTTCCACTGCTGCATCCACTGGGGAATTATATTTATATGAAATTCCTGTAAAATCCATATAGCACTCATCAACACTTACCTGTTCAATATCTGACGTATATTGTCGTAAAAACTTCATTAATTTCTTACTATATATACTATACATTTTATGGTTAGGTGGTTCCATGACTAAATTCGGACACTTACGAAAGGCATTCACAACAGGTTCCCCCGTGCGAATGCCATATCTTTTAGCTGGAACAGACTTTGCCAAAACAACTCCATGTCTTGACTCCTTATTTCCTCCAATAATAGATGGAATTTTTCTTAAGTCTGCTTCTTCTCCCTGTTTTAACTTTTCTACCGCCGTCCAACTTAAATAAGCTGAATTTACATCAATATGAAAAATAATTGGTGTCATCTTATCCTCTTATACTTGCTGTTAATTCATCGTTTTCCACATCAATTAGAATCGTATCTCGACTTCTTACCTTGTCTGCTAAAATAAGTTTTGCAGCAAGAGTTTCTACATGCTTTTGCAAATACCTTTTAAGTGGTCTTGCACCGTACATAGCTTCATATCCTCTTTCTGTAATCATTACTTTTGCTGTCTGTGTTAATTCAATAGAAATTTCTTTTTCCTCTAATCGATGATTAATATCTTTTACTAATAAATCAATGATGTCACAAATATTAGATTTCGTCAATGGTTTAAACATAATCGTTTCATCTAAACGATTCAAAAATTCTGGTCTAAAATGATTACGCAAATCCCTCATAACCAATTCTTCATTTTCTTTCTGAATATTTCCAGCATCATCAATTCCATCTAACAAATAAGCGGAACCTATATTTGATGTCATAATCAAAATAGTATTTTTAAAATCTACCGTTCTTCCTTGCGAATCTGTAATACGACCATCATCAAGTACCTGCAACAATACATTAAATACATCTGGATGAGCCTTTTCTATTTCATCAAAAAGAACTACTGAATATGGTTTTCTTCTTACAGCCTCTGTCAACTGACCACCTTCATCATATCCTACATATCCAGGAGGTGCTCCGATTAATCTAGATACAGAATATTTCTCCATATACTCACTCATATCGATTCTAACCATATTATTTTCATCATCAAATAGGCTTTCTGCCAGCGCCTTTGCAAGTTCTGTCTTACCTACACCTGTAGGTCCTAAAAATAGGAATGAACCAATCGGTTTACTTGGATCTTTAATACCTGCTTTAGAGCGAATAATCGCCTCTGTCACTTTTGTAACACCTTCATCTTGACCTATAACACGTTTATGAAGTTCTTCTTCTAAATGAAGTGTTTTATTTCTTTCACTTTCATTTAATTTAGCAACTGGTATACCTGTCCATCTCGAAATAATTTTAGCAATCTCTTCATCTGTCACACTTTCATGAACAAGTGTCAATTCTCTTGCCTTTACCTTTTCCTCTTCATCAGCAAGCTGTTTTTGTAATTGCGGAAGTTTTCCATATTGTAATTCAGCCGCTTTTTCCAAATCATAAGAACGTTGTGCTTTTTGAATTTCTTTATTCAGACTTTCCATCTCTTCACGAATTTTCTGTACTTTTTCTACTGATGCCTTTTCATTATCCCATTGTGCTTTTTTGTTAGAAAATTCATCACGAAATTCTCCTAATTCTTTCTGTAAATTAACAAGTCTATCCTGACTCAATCTATCATTTTCCTTTTTTAATGCAGCTTCTTCAATTTCTAACTGCATAATACGCCTTCTTAATTCGTCTAATTCTGTCGGCATAGAATCCAACTCTGTCTTAATCAAAGCACATGCCTCATCTACCAAGTCAATCGCTTTATCAGGGAGGAAACGATCTGAAATATATCTATTTGATAATACTGCCGCTGATACAAGTGCACCATCTGTAATCTTCACTCCGTGGAACACCTCATATCTTTCTTTCAATCCACGCAAAATAGAAATAGCGTCTTCCACAGTTGGCTCTTCTACCATAACTGGTTGAAATCTTCTTTCCAATGCAGCATCCTTTTCGATATACTGTCTATATTCATCCAATGTTGTTGCACCAATACAGTGTAACTCTCCTCTAGCGAGCATTGGTTTCAACATATTTCCTGCATCCATCGCACCGTCAGTTTTTCCTGCCCCTACAATTGTATGCAATTCATCAATAAAAAGAATAATCTTTCCATCACTACTTTTTACTTCCTCTAATACTGCTTTCAGTCTTTCCTCAAACTCACCTCTATATTTTGCTCCCGCAACCAATGCACCCATATCAAGTGCAAAAATGGTTTTATCTTTCAACCCTTCCGGAACATCTCCTCTAACAATACGTTGTGCTAAACCTTCTACCGCTGCTGTTTTACCAACACCTGGTTCTCCTATTAATACTGGGTTATTTTTTGTTTTGCGTGAAAGAATACGAATAACATTTCTTATTTCAACATCTCGTCCAATAACAGGATCTAATTTCTGTTCTCTTGCACGCTCTACTAAATCTGTTCCATATTTATTTAATGTATCATAAGTTGCCTCTGGATTATCACTTGTTACTCTTTGATTTCCTCTCACTGTAGAAAGTGCTTGTAAAAACAGCTCTCTCGTAATTCCAAATTCCTTAAAAATCATTTTCACTTCTCTATTTGGATATTTCAATAAGGAAAGAAAAATATGTTCTACAGAAACATATTCATCACCCATTTGTGTTGCTTCTTCATCGGAATGAATCAAAACTTTATTCAAATCCTGACCAATATAAATCTGACCACCTTGTACTTTTACCCGTTTGCTAAGAGCTTCTTCTACACGATTGACAAATAATTCTTTCTGTATGTTCATTTTTTCCAGTAACTTTAAAATCAAACTATCTTCCTGCGTAAGAAGAGAGTACAATAAATGTTCCTGTTCCACTTCTTGATTGCCATATTCATAGGCAACTTTTTCACATCCTTGCACTGCCTGCAATGATTTTTGCGTAAATTTATTTATATTCATATGTCACTCCTCCTCTTTTTGTTTGTTCTATGTTATGTATAACACTTGTTGTTAGCATTGTCAAGGGGTGAGTGCTAATATTTTTGTTAATTTTTTGCAAACCCTTTAAAATCAATGGTTTGCAGTATCTTATTTCTTTTGAAATTGTGATTTTTTCTGTTTTGACACCAATTTGACACCATTTTTTCTTTTTATGGTGTCAAGCATTTAACACCATATTGTCCAATCTTGCAATCTCATTTTCAATCCTTGTTAGTTCTCCGATATGGTTATACACTTCCATTGTTACATCTATATGAGCGTGTCCCATAATATATTGAAGAACTTTTACGTCCATACGGCACTCTGCCATTCTAGTGCAAGCTGTGTGTCGCATTACATGAACTGAAAACTTTGGTAACAGCTCCGCTTTCCTATGCTCTTTTTTTGCTTTCTCTACTTCGGTTTTGTTATATGCGTCTACAATGTTATATAAAACACTATTTACGCCATTCGGCATAAGCGGTCTGCCAGATTTCGCCGTAAAGACAAACCCCGAATACCCGTCCACTTCAATGCTCTTATCCTTTGCAAGCATGAAATTGATTTTCCTTTGTTCCTCAAAAGCTTTTGCAACTTCTTGTGTCATAGGTATAATACGAATACTCGACTGCGTTTTTGGTGTTGAGATATGGAACTTGCAACCGTCGCCTAAATTCTTATAAATGAGCTGGTGGTCTACATTAACCGTTTTTGCCTTGATGTTTATATCTTTCCATGTAAGACCAATGAGCTCCCCACACCTTAACCCCGTACCAATCATTATGGTAAACATGGGATAATATATGTTATAGACATTGCTCTGTTTTACAAACTCCATAAACTTTTCTTGTTGAGAAACAGTTAAGGCTTCTTTTTCCTCTGCTGGTTTTCCATAATCGCTAATGGAACTCTTTGCAGGGTTCTTTCGGATAATATCATCATCGACTGCCATTTCTAATGCAGGATAAAGCAGGTTGTGAATATATTTGATTGTAGAATAAGCATATCCAGCTTTGGAAAGTTTCGCATAATACGCTTTGATATGTGAGGGTAAAAGCTGAACAACTTTAATATTTCCAATCTCGTCTTTTACTCTGTTTTCCCAAGCACGAACATAACTAACTCTCGTAGTATCAGCCAGCTCACGAGTTGCCATATAACGCTCAAATAAAGTGTTGAGCGTCATTTTTTTGATTGCTCCGTCTGTCAGTATGTTATCTTCCATATCCTTTGCAATCTGCTTCTCTTTTTCCCGAAGCTCTGGTAAATCTTGTGCATAGACTGTCAATCTCTTGCCTGTTCTTACGTCTGTATAACGATAACTGTATCTTCCGTCATTACGCCAGTTTTCGCCCTCTCTTAATTTTCTTCCTTTTGGGTCTTTTCTACTAATTGCCATGAGAACCATTCCTTTCTGAAAAAGCCTCTTTTCTTGTTCTCACAGCGTGCTTTGTCCTTTCTTATTATACTACACACGCCAGAGAACATAAATAAGAAATCGCTCTATTCTTCCAAATATATCAAGTATTTCTTGACTTTTTCTATGGAATAAAGAACCCTACGACCTATCACAATTTTCGCTCCTGCTTGTTCTCCTATTTTTCTTGCAGTAGCACGACCACAAGATAACATAGCAGACAATCCCTCTATATCAACAGCAATCGGCTGTTCCGTTGCTCTTATCTTCGTTTTATTCATATTCCAACACCTTACCTCGCTGGAACATTACATCATTTAACACATCAATATCATTAGTCATAATGTAACACCCCCTTTACTGTGTGTCTATTTTATAAGTTACATAAGCAGGCAGACGGCTTTGGAAAGCTCCATTAGCATCTCAACTATTCCCATTCTTGTGGGCAGAACCGCACCATGCGGACGTATCATTATCCTGTGAGGATAGGTCGTGGCAAAACGACTTTTCCAACAGTCGCTCTCGGATCACTGCGTGGGTCGCTCGCTTTCTTTTGAAAAGGTCGTGGCGTACAGTCCCCATGGCTCGCTATCTCACAAACGTATCTGTCTGCTTTATTCAGTTGTCAAAGAGCTGTGGCGAAAGCGTGTTGCTTTCATGTAAAAGCAGGGGCAGAGCAGGAAAGAGGGGATTGAACAAATCATGCTCTGCGGTTACTGCTTGTTATTCTTCTTCGATTTCTAAGGCAATATCAAACCCTAAAATCATTTTGATAAGTGCTTCTCTGATTAGTCCCTTCAACTCCATATCTACAACAATATAGACATTGCCGTATTCATCATAGAGTGGACGCAAACAGCACTTTGATATGTACGGATCATAAAATGCCAGTATCTTTTCAATCGCTTTTTCGTCCCCGTCCATTGCTTGTGAAAGCAAATAGTAGGACGGCTTCTTAAATGTTTGCTTCATTTTACTGTTTCTCCTTTAGTAATTTTTTCATAAGTGCCAATGAATTATGTCGATTTTGGAATACACCGCTTCTGGAAATATTCTGCTTTTTTGCAATTTCTTCGTTGTTCATTTCCAAGAAGTAATACATTAGCAAAGTTTCACGGTTACGCTCGGACAACTGTTTCAAGGCTTCTGCCAATTCATCATCATAGACACGAATATCATTACCGCATACATTGAAAATCGTATAGTCCGTATCATAGTCGTCCCAGACAGCCAGATTTTCTACAACGATTTCTGGAAGTTCACAAAAGAGTGTTTCTTCCTTTTGTCGTCGTTTTAATTTCTTCTGATAGTCTTTAACAACATGACGGACAACTTTTTTCAAACAACTTTCAAAACGGCATTGAACTGTTTTCTGGAAGTCAGACGGTTTCATCAATCTCACCCCCTTTCCGTTACGACGTGAAAAGTGGTTATCCCTCTTTCCACACCATATAGGGAACGGCAGGTGTGATTTGTTAAGTTGAAACCCAAAAAAGTTGAAAAAACTTTTTGATAAAACAAAAACAGCCCGTGGGTATGTAACTACACAAACGAACTGCTATATAAATTCTATCTATATGAATTTTTAATTCTTGTAAAGGGTATAATGATTGTAATACTAGGCTGAAATATTTATCTAGTTGAGAACGGCAAAGCGTTCTTCCGTATGCAATCATGGTATAAGCCCCCTTTAACCAGAGCCATACCTTATTTACCCCTAAGAAAAAAGGACAGTTCTGGTTATATCCAAAACCGTCCCACTATTTTTCAAGACGCACAAAAGTATATTATCTAGGAACGGTTTTTTTTATTTACCGCACACGATAACAGCTTTTGAATTATTAGTGCATGTTGTATGCAATTTTAACACATTCCAAATGTGCAACACGAAGTATAAACTCATGCTAGGTGATTTAAAATGAGAAAAACAAAAGAAACACATACTTTTGATTTCAGACCGCTAGGACTGGCAATCAGAGAAGCCCGTGAGAAAGCGGGACTTTCTCGGAATGATTTAGGCGATAAGGTATTCTATGGGGAACGTCATATCGCAGATATTGAAAATGTTGGTTCACACCCTAGTTTTCAATTATTCCATGATTTAGTTACCATGTTCAATATATCAGTTGATGAATATTTCTATCCAGCAGAGAAAGTTGCAAAAAGCACAACTCATCGTCAGATAGAAACAGCTCTTGATTTATTGAGTGATAACGAATTAAAAATTATTCAAGGTACGATTGACGGTATCTTAAACAGTAGAGAGAGCAAGAAGTAATCAGCTTCTTGTTTTCTTTTTATATAGCTTTAACACTCTTATTTGCTGATCTGCTTTGCAGGAAACAAATAAGAGCCGACAATCTATAAGTTACAATAACCTACAAATTATCGGCTCTGCGTCTTAGCGTCTGGCTCTTTGATAGTCGTTACATTTCCATTCTTTATATTGATTAAAGTTTCATGCTTGCACTTTGGGCAGAACAAAGGGAAATTTATCAGCTCCGTATCTACCCGTATTTTTGTTCGTGTCTTGTTATTGCAAATGGGGCATAATACCCATGATTGTTTATTCATTGAAATACCACCTTTTATCTGTAATAATGACGCCTACTTAACACAATAACGTAAAATTGTTTTTAACTTACTTTTCAGAACACGGTTAGCATTATTCAAATAAATCTCTCTGTGGTAATTTTCCGAACGAATCAAACCATTTTCTTTGGCAAGTAAGTCCATCTTTTGAAAAGCCATAGGTTCATCATCATAAGCCCCTATGTGAAGAATTTCTATACTTTTTGCTTCCTGCATTGTGTCAAAAAATATTTGTTCATATAGCCTATTAGGCTTTTTTATTTTTACTCGTTCTAATGCGTCAAAAACCATATCTTTTGTAATAAAATCGGGTTGGCGTATCATAATGGTATATTCTAGTTGGTTCTTATCTAACTGCTCTGTATCGCCTATATCTTTCCAAATTGCTTCTAATGGATATACAGTATAATCGCTAACTTCATTAGAAGAAGTAGTATTTTTGTACATCATTTTGATACCATAAGCTAAAGAATATAACGCGGATACCTTATCTGAAAAATCTTTGTCGTTTGGGTTTCCCTTTCCCTCTATCATAATAAACTGTTGCATAGGAATATTTACTATGCGTGGAGATTGTTTCACTCCGTATAAATTTTTTTCGTGTTTTTTCCATTCATGTTTCATATTCAATTCTCCTCGTATCTTAATTAAGAAGATTATACAAAATAAAACTTGACACCGTTTGTCATGTTATATATTTTTCTTGAATTTTTTTAAGTCGGCACTTCATATTTTCCCTTATCTCTTGTGGCTTAAGAATCTCTACATAATCTTCAAAAGAAAGTACATACGAATAAAGAGTATCATTGTTCGGTAATAATGTTGTTACATATAAATAACCGTTCGTATCTATAATGCTTTCACTTGCAAATTCATCATATACACGAAACGCCATGTGCTTATTAAATTTCAAAGTTACTTCAACAGTTTCTTCTTTCTTTATTATTGTATCAAGAGTAGCAATACTTTCCTTTGGTAAAAACTTTTTTTCAGTAATATTAAGGTGCTTTATTCTGGTAAGTTTGAAAAAACGGTACTCATTTCTTAATAAGCAAAAGCCATACACATACCATGCTTTTCCCTTAAATAGTAATTTAAGTGGCTGAATATGACGAAACACATGATTTCCTTGATGATTAAAATAGTCAAAAGATATAACATATCTATCTAATATTGCTTTCTTAATATCATTGAATATGTTTTGGGCTGGTTTTTCTTGAAACCAATCTGAAAAATCAACCTCAATCCAATTTGTTGTTTGCATTTGAAATAAAGTTTTTAGTTTTATTAACAATTCATCAGTAGTTTTTCCGTCCGTGGCAATTAAGGCTTCTAAAGCAGTTAAAATTTGTTCTTTTTCCATTTCAGAAAGCATTGATTTATCCAAAGTAAAGCTATCAAGAATTGCAATACCACCGTTTTTCCCTTGTGTAGCATAAATAGGGACGCCAGAACTGCTGATATAATCTATATCTCTATATATTGTCCTTACAGATACTTCAAATTCCTCTGCTAACTCTGGAGCAGTAACTTTTTTGTGTTCTAATAGATAATACAAAATTCTAAACAATCTGCTTTCTTTCATTTTTACACCTCTTTTTCAACCAAGATTTTTATTATACTTATTGCAATTAAAACTTTGTCTTTTGGGTAATCTTATAAATATATTCTTCTGGTGTAGGGTGTTTATTCCCAAAATACTTTTTGAAATTTGCCTGCACCTCTGGATATGTACTATTCATAGTTTCATCAATCGTTGCTTCAATCTTAATCTGCTATCAGACAATGACACACCGCCAGCTTTTGCACCAGCTTTCAATGCTTTTTTTATATCTCGTTTTTTAAGCCCTATCATAATAACCTTTCTATACTTTTTTCATAACTATTATTCTGATTGTTCCATGAAAGCCAAAGACGAAAATTCAAATATAATGAAATACATAGTGTTAATATTTCTGCAACAGGAACAGCCAACCATACACCTGTTATTCCAATAAACTGTGGCATTATCAACAAGCCTATCATTATAAAACCGAATGTTCTTAAAAAAGAAATCAAAGCAGATAGCTTACCGTTAGATAATGCAGTAAAAATTGCTGACGAAAATATATTGAAACCCGAAAAAAGAAAACTAAATGTAAATATCATAAACCCGTTTATTGCAATTTTATATACCGCTTCATTCGTCCCAGTAAATAAATGTACCAAGCTATTTCCATTTATAAAGGACAACGCAAAAATAAGTATTGAACCTACAAAAATGAAAGAAATACAGATTTTATATATTTTCTTTAATCTATAATAATTGTTTGCCCCCAAATTATAGCTAATGACAGGGGCAACACCCATTGAAAAACCAATAAATAATGTTGTAAGTAAAAATTGTGTATATATAATTATGGTAATAGAAGCCACACCATTTACACCTAATAAATTCATCATTGTACAATTGAAAAAGAATGTAGTAATTGCTGTTGAAAGCTGACTAACCATTTCTGATGAACCATTTATACAACTTTCTCCAAGTACTTTAAAATCTATAAGAGGTTTTACAAAAGACAATGTCCCCGTTTTTTTGCAAAAGACAATTACCCCCGTAATAGCTGGTATCAAATAACCAATTCCAGTTCCAAATCCTGCACCAGCAATTCCCATGTCAAATATAACCATAAAGAGATAATCAAATACGATATTCATTACACCAGCACATACAGAAAGAACCAATCCCAAAGTTGGTTTTCCTGCTGTTACAAATAAATTTTGAAATAGTACCTGCAACATACTTGCAGGTGTAAATAGTAAAATAATAGTTAAATAGTCTTTACAATATGGGAATAAAACATTATCAGCTCCAAGAGCATATATAATTTCATCAATAAAGATAATTCCTAGAATGGAAATTACTGCTCCCAAAATAAACCCAAATAAAATAAGGAGTGTAAAATTTTGTTTTGCTCGTTTTGGTTCTCCTGCCCCCATTTTTCTTGCAACTATGGCACTTCCCCCCGTAGCTATCATTGTTCCTAAGCCTACGATTAAATTGATAATAGGACAAACAATATTGATTGCTGATAAAGCATTTGTATTGACAAATCGTGATACAAATATGGTATCTACAATCGTGTAAAGCCCCATAAATAACATCATAGATATTGTCGGGAAAGCAAATTTTAATAAAGAACCAGTACTAAAATCTTTTGCAAGAGGATTACTATTCATTTGTGCTACCCCCATTTTTTGAAAATAATACTAATTTTTGTGTCGGGTAACCAAATTCAACTAATAATTCTGCTTCTGCAAAGCCTAATTCTTTGTAAGCCTTACGATACCCTGTATCAGCTTTGTCGCCCTCACGGAATGTTGTTACAGAAATGTCTTTATCTATTAAAAGTTCATTCATAACCTTATTTAAAAACAATTTTGTAATACCACATTTACGATATAAAGGGTGTACTCCAAAGAAATCAATACTTCCAGTATGATAATTAATAGACATCAAAGCAATGGCAATATCATTATCACTTAAAATCAACACTCTTTGCTCTAAAATACCTCTTTCTAATTCTGATAAGTATTCATTCTCATTCAAATTTGGAAAGCCGTCTATTACTAAATACGCTAGTTCTAGGCAAGCAGGTATATCAGTTGTTGTGGCAAACCTGATATTTTCTTTCATTTCTTTTTGTGATAATTTTTGTTTAATTGTCTGTATCAAATCAAATCTAAGCTGTAACGGATAAAATTCTTCGTTCACTCGATATTCATTAGGTGTTTTCTTATACATCTGCTTAAAAATATTTGTAAATGCTTGCTGACTTTCATACCCAGCAATAAGTGAGATTTCAAGAATAGATTTATCAGAAAACACTAAAAGTTTTGCAGATTCTGTTAATTGTCTACGTTGTACATAGTCATGTATAGACAACCCCACAGTTTCGACAAACATTCTATGCAAATGATATTTTGAATAGCCAACACCCATTGCAATAGAAGATAAATTTAGTTTTTCTGTGAGATTGTCTTCTATGTAATTGATAACAGTTATAATGTTTTCAACCTTATTGACCATTACAGCACCCTCCTTTCAGCTTAGATTATAATACCTTGTTTTCTTCAAGTTTTAATATATATTGCGGTTTTTACATGAATTGTTATTTTAGCTTATTTAGAACTATTTGTGAATACAATTCGATAAAAATGTAGTTCGCAAATCATATTTCTATGACATGCAAACTACTTCTTTTGATTTATCCTACAATCTTCCAGTTACTCTCCTTATGTAGCACAAGCTCATACTGCGAAACCAAGGTCTCCTTTGTCTGATTGTCAAGGAATTTTACAGCCACCTTGACTTTCACATTATCCCCGTCTTTTATAAAAATAGGGTTTACCAATTCAGAATAAAGATAGTCCCTGCCGATAGGTTCAAGCACATTTCCCAATACATAGTAAGCAAGCTCTTTTTCTGTGGCTGTGGGGTACAGCTTAAAGAATGTTTCCAGAAATGCGGTAGCGTCGTTTATGGTATCAGCGTCCACGCTTACGTCTGCTTCTGTTGCCTTTGGTTCATAATCTGATTTTTCGATTGCTGGTGCAAGGGTAGGGTTCTGAACGATTACCATATCCCCGTCAGCGTCCACATGGACTTTTATGGTATAGGTTGCCTTGACATTGCTTGTCTGTTCTCCCTCTTTTATCTGCTGATCTACTTCGTAGGTAGCAGAAAAAGTGTCCGTTCCCGACTGCTCGATATGCCACACAATCACATCTGTAACTGTGGAGCTGGTTGGTATATCGGTTCTAATGGTATCAACATTCAAGTCCTGCAATTCTTTTGTCAGATAACCGCTGATTGCCTGCGTCCTTGCTTCAATCGCTTCTTTGCTGTTATTCCATGTGTAATAGGACTTCGCAAAGTTCTTCACGAAATTTTCTATCCCGTTGGTGTCCTGCAAGCGAAGCTCAATGATTTCTTTTTCATGGGTGGTGTGCTGGTCGATAGCCGTAAAATTCTTATACACCCCAAAGCTCACGCTTGCGATAAGCACCACCCACAACGCAATCACGGTTTTCTTATGTGTGCCTACCTTGACAGTACGCACCTTTTTTTCTTTTGGTTCTTTGATAGTTTCTGTCTGTTTCTTATTCTTCTTAAACATATTTTTCAAGTCCTTTCTATTGTTTTACTCGTCCTGCACCGATTAAGTGCTGTTGCCAGTAACTACTACTTAGGTCTGCATATCCTATCGGGTCGCCTGCATGGTACATCTGGTTATTTCCTACATAAATACCGACGTGGGTTACATACGAACCAGCGTTATAGGTGGAATGGAAAAATACCAAGTCCCCAGCCTTTGCCTGCGAAAGTGTAAGATGTTGGGTTGCGTCATACTGTGCTTGTGCTGTTCTCGGTAAGGAAATACCAGCTTTTCCATAACACCATTGCACAAGTCCGCTACAATCAAAGGAAGTGTTCGGGTTACTGCCACCATACACATACTTCCAGCCTTGATATTTCAACGCTTCATTCATAATCGCTTGTGCCGTCGCATTATCAAAATGTGCTACGGTCAGATACTGATTGACTAATTCCACATAGAACATATTTCCATAGCCGTACCGCCAGCCCCCATTCTTCGAAACGGCTATCGGGTTGGTGTAGGTGACTTTCTTTCCACACGACTTTTCACGGGCGAAGCTCTCCGCAAGGTTAAAAGTGTGCTTTTCCTTTTTGCCTGCCACATATCCCACATAGCCACCGCCATAGTTATAGGATTGTATCGCTACATTCAAATCGTCGATACCTTGATTTTTGCAGGAAGAAAGCAGGGACGCAAAATACTTACACCCCTGCTTGATTGAGCTTTCCGTATCTAAAGAGTTGGGCGGTAGTCCCAGACTTTCCGAACTCTGCATAACATCTTCTGCCGTACCGCCACTTTCTACTTGAATGATAGCCAATAGCACATTGACATACTCGGAGATACCGTTTTCTCTGGCGTATTTTTCTACCATAGACTGATGTTTCAAGACTTCTGCGGATAAGTTCATACCCGTAATGCCAGAAGAAAAGTTGCTGTTCTCGTCGTCGCTGTCCGCACTAATCAAGACACCAAAGAAAAGCACCAGAGAAAAGAGGATAGGAAACAGACAGCCAATGATAGCGATATGTTTCAGTTTCATTTTTTCTTCTGTCCTTTCTTCGTTACAAGGTTACGGCTTTTCTCTGTAGTCTGCTGGCTCTTCTGGATGGTCTGGGTCTGCTGAACCTTTGTCCTGCGGTCTTTGGTGTAATTCTGGCGTGTTTCCTGCGATACCACTTTTTCTACATTCTGCCTATGTGCTGGCTGTGCCGACTGCGTCGCTTTCCTATCAGAAGCCCCCGAAGATAGCGGACGCTCTTTTATAACATTTGTCTTGACTGGCTCACTTGCTTTAGAAGTCGGAGCTGTGGCAGGACATTTGATTTCCTGCATTTTTTCAGCACTCGGCTTTGAAGCTGTGGCTGGTAGCTCATGGGGACGGTTAGCTCCCGTTGTCGCTGATCCGTCCGTCTTTCTATGCCTTGCTTCTTGTGCTTTTTGAAGCTCCATACGCTTGTCAGCGATATTCTGTCTATGCTGTTCCTGCTTTTCCAAACGTCCCGTCTGTCTGGACTGCTGTTCCTGCACCATGCCACGCTTGAAGTCGGACACGCTGGACTTTGCCTTTTCCTTTGCGGAATACACCGCATAAGCGGTCTGTGTCGGCATATCCTTAATATTCTCTTTGACAGCGTTTGCCTTGTCTTTGACTTTATTTTTCGTATCTAAGACAGTACCCACCTTTGAGCCTGCACGCTGTCCCATGCTGGAAGTGGTATTTCCCCGATTTTCTTTAGAAGCTGTATTTTTTCTTCCAGCCCTCTTGCCAGCAACAGAACTTCCAGCCACCGCACCAGCGACACCACCAGCAGTAACCGCACCAGCAAGTCGTCTTTCCATACGCCTAGCCCTATGTCGCATAAATAGATACGGTCTGCGGAATATCCTGCGTCCCATGCTTTGACTGTCATTAGCATTCAAAGAGAACATACTCATTAAATCGCCCAGCTTCATATAAATACCAGCGAAAC
>JAHHTN010000079.1 GCA_020024645.1 Faecalimonas sp. | reverse complement strand
AAAATGTATTATACTAGATATTAGTGAAAAACTTGTCAGAAAGGAGAAAAATCATGGCAAAAATTACAGAAGGATATATGCCATATCTTGGATATCAAACATATTATAGAATAGTTGGCGAAAGAAAAAATAATGGAAAGGCACCTTTAATCTGTCTTCACGGAGGACCTGGTTCTACTCATAATTACTACGAGGTATTAGACAATGTCGCAGACGATGATGATCGTATGATTATTATGTACGACCAAATCGGTTGTGGTAACTCTTATCTTGATGGACATCCTGAACTTTGGAATCAAAAAGTTTGGTTAGACGAGCTTGAGGCATTAAGAAAACACCTTGGATTAGATGAATGTCACATCATCGGACAGTCTTGGGGTGGTATGATGCAAATTGCCTACGCATTAGATTACAAACCAGAAGGTGTTAAAAGTTTCATCATTTCCAGCGGACACCCAAGTAGTTCTCTTTGGGAAAGAGAAGGACTTCGTCGTATCAAAATGATGCCACAAGATATGCAAGATGCTATCAACCACGCACTTGAAACAGGCGACTTCACAGGAGAAGCATACGATGCAGCTGTTGCGGAATATATGGATAGATACTGCAACTACTGGCTTGGTGATGATGTTCCTGAATGTTGTAAGAGACCTAAAAAATCAGGTTCTGAATCTTATGTTAAAGGATGGGGACCAAATGAATTTGCACCTACAGGAACTCTTAGAGACTTTGAATACATTGACAGACTTGGAGAAATCAAAATCCCTTCATTAATCTGCAGTGGTATCTCAGATCTTTGTTCTCCACTCATTGCTAAAACAATGGCAGATGGAATTCCAAATTCTAAATGGATTCTTTGGGAACGTGCAAGACATACTTGCTTCGTAGATAGACACGATGACTACTGTGTAGAACTTATTAACTGGATGAATCAATACGACTAAAATATACATAAAACAATAACCTGATTAGGCATATGCCTGTCAGGTTATTGTTTTATGTTATAATTATTTTTATTGATAAAATAACGAAAAGGTCTTTCTATCTCTTCTACATAGAATAAGATATCCCACTACATTCAATATACCGATAACTACAATATACTTCCATACTGTTTGTAGTGACATTACATCTACCATACTTCCAACAACTTTCTGTCCTCCTAATTGAAATGCCCCCGTGACCATTGTATAAAAAGAAGAAAATCTTCCTCTATGGGATGCTGGGATACGCCTTGTCAAATAAGGTTGATTTCCAAGCGTACCACTAATCTCTCCAAATGTAAAAACCACCATAGAAACAAAATAAATAACCAAAACATTTTGCACAAGTGCGTAAGCAGAAAGACCAAGTATAATCAAGACCTGTCCTATCAGAAGTCGTTCTACGTCTCGTACGCATTCCATAATCTTCGTAAGTATTGGCGTTCCAACAATTACAACTAACGCATTTACACTTGTAAGTGTACCAAACAAAACTGCCCCCTGTTCCCCATAAGATTGTTCTAGATTTAAAGGGATAAGGAAATCTAATTGTCTATAAACAAGCGTCCAAATTCCCCCACATAGCATAAATAAAATTAGCAATTTATTTTCCCATAAAATCTTCCAAACACTATCTCCGTCTCGTGTTCCTTCATATTTTTGTGTCATTTCCTTAGTTTTTACTGGTGTAATATCTTTAATAAAAAAGAAAATCAATACAGTAGAAGAAAATGTTGCAAAACTATTAATTAAAAATGCAAGCGAAAGATGATTTGCAAATAAAAATCCTCCTATTGTTGGTGCTAATACTAATCCTAGATTTCCTCCCAAATAATTTAAACTATACGCTTTCTCTCTTTCTTCTGACGAAGATAAATCTGCTACTAAAGCATCGTAACTTGGCCATTCCATTTGTGCGAAAATAGCCGCTAAAGCCAAAAGTGGTATCCATTTCTCTGATACTGGCAAAAATGCACATATAAAATAACTTATAACCGTTACCATGTCACATATAATAATTAAATTTCTTTTATTATATCGGTCTGCTAATTTCCCGCCTATTAATGTAAAAGGAAATTGCGCAATACCAAGAATAATAAGAATACTTGCAATCTGTGATGCCGAATACCCCAATTTGCTTTTCAATATCAAAGTCATCATCGGCCAAATAAGTGCCCCCATATTTGTTACAACTCTACCCCAAAATAAAATGTAAAGTTCTTTACGCATCCCAAAATATTGTCTAATATATCTCACTTCATCACACCTTCATCAATCTTTTTTGCCCAAAAACATCTTTTCATAACAAATTATTTCATTTTATTATAGGCTTCAGACTTATTCGTGTCAAACCATTTTATTTTTGACAGTTCATGCATGAAATCAACACAAGGTGATATTATTCTAAGTATTGACAAAACATACTTGTTTTTGCTATCATTCTATCGTAGGGAATGAAGTTCTCCCTTAGTTAAGAAACTAAAACCACTATTATTAGTTGATGACTTCTGCATTTTAAAGGCAGAAATTATCAACTTTTT
The DNA here is from genome assembly GCA_020024645.1 of Faecalimonas sp. Taxonomy (GTDB): domain Bacteria; phylum Bacillota; class Clostridia; order Lachnospirales; family Lachnospiraceae; genus Faecalimonas. Next base: position 6,112 of record JAHHTN010000079.1, on the reverse strand, counting down.
TTGTGTCTAAATAAAATAAAAAGGAGAAATGAAAATATGTTAATGAGTGTTGCACTAATATTGTTAATAGGAATGTTTATGGGATGGTTATGCAAAAAAATCCATTTTCCTAGTTTAACCGGAATGATTTTAACAGGTATAATCCTCGGTCCACATTTATTTAATATGATTGATCAATCCCTGTTAAACATATCTGCTGATTTAAGAAAAATTGCTTTAATAATCATTTTGACAAGAGCAGGTCTTTCTTTGGACTTAAATGACTTAAAAAAAGTAGGGCGTCCTGCCATCTTAATGTGCTTTATCCCTGCCTGTTTTGAAATCTTAGGGATGATTATATTAGCGCCAAAATTACTAGGAATATCTATTTTGGATGCAGCAATTATGGGAACAGTAGTTGGGGCAGTTTCTCCTGCCGTAATCGTTCCACAGATGTTAAAACTTATGGACAACGGATACGGACAAAAACACCATATTCCACAGCTCATACTTGCCGGTGCTTCTGTTGATGATGTATTTGTAATTGTATTATTCACTGCATTTACAGGTCTTGCACAAGGGAGGAGTTTCTCTATTAAAAGTTTTGTTAATATTCCTATTTCTATTGTTATGGGCATCGTTATAGGTGGAGTTATCGGAATCATTCTATCAATTTTTTTTGAAAAGATTCATATTAGAGATACTTCTAAAGTGATAATTATTTTGTGTATTTCTTTTATTCTAGTTACTCTTGAAGATGCGTTTGCAAATATAATTCCTTTTTCTTCCTTAATTGCAATTATGGCAATTGGTATTGCCTTGCAAAAAAAACGTGAAATTGTTGCAAATAGATTGTCTATGAAATTCAACAAACTTTGGGTTGTAGCCGAAATTATTTTATTCGTATTAGTTGGGGCCACTGTAAATTTAAAATATGCTATATCAGCAGGTATTGTATCTATTGTTTTAATTTTAGGCGTTGTTTTCTTCAGAATGTTTGGCGTATTCATCTGCTTATTGAAAACAAAACTCACCATAAAAGAAAGGATCTTTTGTATGATTGCATACACACCAAAAGCTACTGTACAAGCCGCAATCGGCGGAATCCCTCTATCTATGGGATTAGCATGTGGTAATATTGTATTAACAATAGCTGTAGTTGCGATTTTGATAACTGCTCCTTTAGGCGCCTTTTGTATGGAATTTAGTTATAAAAAATTATTAAAGAAAGAAAAATAGTATTCACTTTCGGCTGGGATAATTCATCCTCAGCCGAAAATAAATACTATTATTTATTTCCCATATGAAAGTTTTCTTTCAATTATATTTTATAAAGATATACCCACTTATAACCTAGCAGTCTACCAACAGAATGGTTAATGCCTTGTTTGCAAAACATTTTCCACAATAAATTATTTTGGGATGTTACTTTTGCATCTGCTAGTTTACACACATACTTTTCACCGTCTAAATCAATAATCGGTTCCATCGTTTCTTCCAAAACATACAAATGTTTTTGTTCTTTTCTAGCCCAATCCATAAGTTCCTTTGTGAATTCTTCCGGAGTATTGATACCACCTTCAGGTTCAAAATACAAAGAGAAATCGAGATCAACAAATCCTGCTTTTTTCATAAATTATTACTTCCGTTCTTGCTAAATTTAGTATATAAAATCATACTGTAATTTATATAAACTGTCAAGCAAGCAATTTTCATGAGAACAATTATAAAAGAAACCAATCAATTTATCACGATTAAGTTTCAATACCATTTTCACGTTTACTAACAGGCTCTTCTTCTCTATTTCTTTTCCGTCTAATACTTGCAAAAACCGACCCAGAAATATTATGCCACACACTGAAGATTGCTCCCGGAAGGGTGGCTAGTGGATTCACTGCAAAATTTGCCGTTGCAAGCGACACTGCAAGACCACTATTTTGCATTCCTACCTCGATTGCAATGGCCGTTGCTTTGGAATAATCTACTTTAAATACCTTCGCTACTACAAGACCAAGCCACATTCCAAATAAATTATGAAGTGCAACTACCCCAAGTACAAGCACACCACAATTTACAATCTTCTCTACATTTACCGCAACAATCCCGCAAATAATCATAACAATCGATATCACTGAAATCAACGGCAAAATCTCTGAAATCTTTTGAATTTGTTTTCCAAACAAACTGCGAAGTAGGATACCCAAAAGGACTGGAACGAGTATTACCTTCACAACGGAAAGCACCATGGCCCAAAACGATACCCTAACCCAAGTTCCTGCTAGTACATACACCATCATTGGCGTCATCAACGGTGCTGCTAGCGTAGACACAATCGTCATTCCTACAGAGAGAGCTACATCTCCCCCTGCAATATAAGTAATAACGTTACTTGCCGTTCCTCCAGGACAGCATCCCACCAGTATCACACCAAGTGCGATATCTTTCGGCAAATCTAGCGCTACCGCAAGTCCCCATGCTACTAGAGGCATTGCCGTATATTGTGCGATTGCCCCAATTAGAACTTCCTTAGGACGAGAAAAAACAATCTGAAAATCCTCCATTTTAATCGTGAGCCCCATTCCGAACATGGCAACTCCAAGAAATACAGAAGTATATGTAGTCGTCCATGCAAATCCATCCTGCCAGAAAAATGCCAACACAGAAAATGCAATAATAATAACTCCGATGTATTTTGTAAGTAATGAACTAATCTTACCAATTTTATGCATCACGTTCTCCATAATTATCCTCCCTACATCTGAAAACTGAAGTTGTCAATCAGTCGAGTCTTACCGATGTAGACTGCCATCGCAACAAGAACATCCTTTTCTACTTTTTCTACTGGTTGCATCGTCAGTGCATCTACCATAGAAACATAGTCGATTTTTGCAAGTGGTTCTTCTTTAATGACCCCACACATCTCATCCAATACTTCTTCTGCCATTGCTCCTTCACAAATCACTTCCTGCCCCTTCTTCACTGCCTTGGATAGACATAGTGCTGCTTGGCGTTCTTTAGGACTTAAATAGGTATTTCTAGATGATTTAGCAAGTCCGTCTTCTTCACGTACAATTGGGCATCCTACAATCTGAATATCAAAATTCAAATCCTGTACCATCTTCCGAACAATAGCAAGTTGTTGTGCATCTTTCTGACCGAAGTAAGCCTTGTCTGGTGAAACAATATTGAATAACTTTGACACAACCGTACATACACCTTTAAAATGAATCGGTCTACTCTTTCCACAAAGTGTATCGGAAAGCACATCAATATTCACATATGTATATGGATCAATATACATATTTTCTGGCTCCGGATTGAAAATAAGGTCTGTTCCCAAACTTTCACACAAGGCACTATCATGCGCGAAATCTCTTGGATACGCCTCCAAATCTTCGGTTGGACCGAACTGAGTCGGATTGACGAAATCAGATACGACAACAATATTATTTTCCTCACGACATTTCTTAATCAAACTTGCATGTCCTTCATGAAGAAACCCCATTGTTGGCACAAGCCCAATCGTCTTGCCTTCCATTTTCCAATTTTTGATTAGTTTTCTTGTCTCTTCTACTGTTTTTGTTACCTGCATTTTTATTCTCCTTTTTTATGGATTTAGAGATAGCCTCTTAACTAATTCACTGTTATTCCATATCTTTTAATAAACCATGCTTTTCATAGCTGGTTAACCGACTAATCCTATTCTCCTCATCCACAAAAACAACTGCGGGTTTATGGTTTTTCGCTTCTTCCGGCTCATAACTTGCATAAGCCATAATGATTACTTTATCTCCTGTACTCACGCATCTTGCTGCTGCACCATTTAGGCAGATCATTCCGCTGCCTCTATCGCCGCAAATAGCATAAGTCTCAAATCTACTTCCATTGTTGACATCTACAATCTGGACTTTCTCATATTCGAGAATTCCCGCCGCATCCAACAAATCTTCATCAATCGTGATACTTCCCACATAATCCAGTTCCGCCTGAACAACCGTGGCACGATGAATCTTTCCTTTTAACATTTCAATTGTCATTTCATACTTCCTTCCCGTTCAGAAATTTATAAAAAAAGGCATCTCAAGGCATAATTTGACCCTTGAAAATGCTTCTCCTTTTGTTTCCGTATTTCCTGAGTCTTATTTCTTTCAAATATAAGCTCGTCTCTTAATTTATATATCGACACATATTGTCGATTATCCTGCACTTTGCAGATTTGTATGAAATTCCAGCGAATCAGACAGAGTATAGCTTTGCTCGCAACTGCTATCTCCGTTGCTCATTATATTCTCTTTGCCAAACATTTGTCAATATTTTGAAGCATTTCTGTCATTCTTACACTTCTTTTTCGACCAAATTTTTACTTATTTTTCTTTGCGTTCCTACACAACATTACATTTTTTCATTCATGATTTTAATAAATGTTTTATCTTCCACACCGCCGGTTCTAATTTCCCTTTCGCCTTTGTTCTGAAAATCTCATAACAGTCATCAAATATCAGTATGCCATTGTTAAAAATTTTATTGACAAATAAATTTTTCGACGATATTATTAAATTACGTAACTCGTAATATACGATTCTCGTAATTTAAAACAGAGGTGCTACAATGAATGAAAATAAAATAATTCATAAACTACTGGAAGTCTTCGAATATAAAAACAAATACCAATTTCAGACTTCGAATATTCCATCACAAGATATGTATGTATTGGAACGAATATATTACAACAAAAAGTTGACAATTAAAGAGATTTCAAAAAAATACAACATCCCCCCCTCTACTCTTACAGGAATTATTGATAGATTGGAAAATAAAAAATTAATTCAAAGATTTAGGAAAAATACTGATCGTAGAACAATAGAACTTGTCACTACACCAGAAGGAAATACAATTGTAAAAAAGCATATAGAAGAAGATGAATTGTTTTCAATCAATTTATTTAACAGTTTAGAAAAAACAAAAAAAGAAACTTTAAAAAAACTGTTGGAAGAGTTGCTGCAGAATATTGAAAAAGACAGTTTATTTTCACAGAATAAGACATTATAGAGGGAGGTGGTTACATTGTCATTACTTGAATTACAGAATGTATCTTTTGCCAGAGATAATAAATTTATTTTAAAAGATATATCATTAAATGTTGAATCTGGCGACTTTATATCTATTGTCGGTCCGTCTGGCAGTGGTAAAAGTACATTTCTTAAGTTGTGCTGTCATTTAATTAGCCCAACTTCTGGAGATATTTTTTTCAACAGTAAAAATTATGTGAATTATTCGCCTGTCGAATTAAGAAAATGTATTGTCTACTGTTCCCAAACACCATATCTTTTTGGCAACACAGTAATGGATAATATTGAATTTCCGTATTTTATCAGACATATGAAACCTGACTTCGCAAGAATAAATTCGTTATTTTCTATGTTTCATATGTCTACTGATTATTTAGAAAGAGATGTGCAAAATCTTTCTGGTGGAGAAAAGCAAAGGATAGCATTAATTAGAAGTATACTCTTTATGCCCAAAATTCTTCTTTTGGATGAAATCACTTCTGCACTTGATATAGATAATACATTACTTGTTGAAAAGGTTATATCTTCACTGAATTGTGAAGGGATTACCATTTTGTGGATAACACATAATTCAGAGCAAAGCACAAAATATGCAAACAAAGTGTTAACCATTGATTCTGGAAAAATCAATTCATTTGAGGAGGTAGCAAAATGAATGCCATAAATAATATTAGTGTGATGTCTTTAGTAATTTCATCATCACTTGTATTGATAGCACTTTTTTTCTCATATTGGCAGAAACTCAAACTGGAAAAGGAAGTCATTATCGGTGTTGTCCGAGCTATTGTTCAACTTATAATTGTTGGCTATGTTTTAGAATATATTTTTGGTTATGAGAATCCCATATTTACAACATTTTTACTTTTGTTTATGATTTTTAATGCCGCACATAATTCAGCAAAAAGAGGAAAAGCGGTCAAAAATGGGCTTGCCATATCCTTTTTATCTATAACCGTTGGTACAACTGTAACCCTCCTGGTGCTTATATTATCAAAAACAATACAATATGAACCATATCAGATCATACCTGTTAGTGGTATGATTGTTGGCAATGCAATGGTTGC
>JAHHTN010000078.1 GCA_020024645.1 Faecalimonas sp. | reverse complement strand
ATATATACGTGCATCTTCATCAATACTTAAAGAATTGGTAATTAAAACTGTATAAATATTAGCATTTTTAGAGATTCTCTTTTCATGCTCTACAATCCACGCTTTGTGCCTTCCTGCTTCACTAACATCTGATATTGGAATACTTTTAATTCCTTGCTTTTCTTCATAAATTTTATCTTCTGAAACAACTATATTATTTTCATTAATTATCCAATATGGATCAGGGGCTCCAGTACTATTAGGATTTTCTGAAATAAACCCGAGTAGTTCTCCTAAATCTTTATGTCCCCTTTCAAATGCTTTTCCATCCTCAGATTTTAAATTTTCCAAAATCCCTGTAATCTTTTTCTCTAATTTTGCTTTTGTTGATAGTGCGGTAAATACATTTTCTATATGCTCTATACAATCAAAGAAAAAATCATTCTCTACTGAAATATTGCTTTTTAAAGAAAATAATTTTTCTGGTAATTCTGATAACCATCGTATACTTATATTTTCTTTTAATGCTTTCAAAAAATACTGTTGACCCGTCCTTTTATATTCAGATTGCCCATTTTTAAATAAATAATAAGCCATACAGCCTGACATATAATTCCAAAAACATTTATATCCGTTTAATGCAGGTGCATTCAATATTCCAACAATACCACAAGCGCAATTAAAGGCCGTTTCATAATCTTTTTTCCATATAGCATATTGAAATCTCAGTTCTAAAATTGCCGAATCCTTTAATTTCTGATTTATTTTATCCTCTACTTCATTTGTTTTATTCCAATACCCATTCCTTAACTCCACAATATATTCTTCTGCTTCTTCCCATATTTCAGTTCTATTTAAAAAGTCCTTGGCTTGCTCTACTACATCATCTACCTTTGAATAATCCATCGAATTTTCTAATCCAAATTGAATTTCCGCTCTTAACTCTGGTGGAAATTGATTGACTTTTTCTTCTTTCGTCAAATCATTTTGAATCGTTTCACCTATTACGCACACGATAGAATAATCACTTGGATTTCTTGAACATCTTCCAACAGCCTGAATTATCCTTGTACGGATTCTTTCTGCATATAGCTTTGAGGCACCCATTCTGGTAATCAAAAATTTTTCTTGTAAATTTGTTGTTTTTGGCAAATTCCAAATAAATAATAATCTACTTTCATCATCGGAAAAATCTACCCCATCAAATCGATTTGCTAAAATAATTGTTGCCTCCGGAGACTCTACAAATTCCTGCTTAGATTTCTCTATATCCCCTGCTTCAAAAATTTTCACATTGTCCATTTCATCTTCATAAAATTTTCTAATAGAATCTGCGCTTTTAGAATCTGGCACTAGAAACACACTTTTCTTGCACAAATTTTGAAGTGTTCTAACTATATCCCTGTGATTATCTACTCCCAATGATAAATCGGGAAAAGTAAAAAACTTTCTCCCTAATCCCTTTTTGTCCCAATCATTTACTATTGGCAAACGACATATTTTTTCTATGCCTGTAATCCTCTCCAACTCTCCACTTCTTCCTAATGTTGCAGACATCAATATTCGTTGCTTTGCATCTGCAAAAGGTTTAAAAGACATTGTAGGTGCTATCCAAGGGCGTATAAGAATTTTTCTATTTGATATATATATATTACATTCCTGTAAATTTTCTGCAAGTCTCAAATATGCATAATAGTTCGTTGATCCACTCTCTATTCCTTCTTGTAAAATTTCCTGAATATCAGAAAGCTTATCTATTAGCAAAGGCATCGGCAACATATTACACCATGATACCATTTCTAGTGTATAGTCATTTTCTACTAAATATCTATAATCTATTTCACTGAGCAATGGTTTCAATAGAGCTACTATTTCTTCAAATACTACAGTTCCTCCCTCAATCTGTATAGTCCAATTGGCTATTAAGTAATCTTCACAAGAATGGACATCATCCATTATTATTATATCTACATCTTGAAAAAAGGAATTCACTGCAAAAAAAGAACTATATGTTGTAACTCCTATGGCTTCAGCCATGAGAAACCTACTTTTATCCTTTGGCAAATAATCTCTCTGTCTGCCACAAAATGCAATTGCTTTTAAACCATATTTTAAATTTGCTTGCTCCACAACTTGATTTACCAATTGATTTGTCGGGCATAAAAATATTACCTTTTCCTTATTCTTTCTTCGTCGAAACTCCCCTATAAGTAGCCCCACTAGCGTTTTCCCACTTCCTGTTGGTAATTCTAATGCCACTGTCTTCTTTTCCATAAATTGAATATATGAATCTAACATAGCCGCCTGATAGTCTAAAGGTCCCATTATTTTTTTTACCTTATTGTCTTGATACATTTCTTGCGGTGTAGAATATAAAAATTCTTCTTTTTTTCGTGTTTTAAATGCCATAGTTCTACCTCTTTCTATTTAGACCTTGTCACATTTTAGTCAATGTATGTTTTGATTTTATCTGTATTTATATTTTAAGTATATCACATTATTATGCTTTTCGCCTAACAAAAGTATAACCTTGTTTTGCCAATTAAGTTATATCATCTCTGGCACAATATCATTTTTAAAAAGCACCACCTACAATTCCCAAATCATGCAGAATAGAACGTAGTTCTGACAAAATGCGTTTTCTCCGATTATAAATTGTCTTCCGGCTACACCCCAAAATTTGAGCCGCATCTTTGCTTGTCACTTCTTCAAAAAATAGCAAATAAATCAAACGGGCATCTTCCTTTGCTAACTGAGCTATTCCTTCCCGTATTTTTGCTTCATACAACCTACAAAGTACCATTTCCTCTATACCATATTTTTCTTCTTCCAAATCTCCGTATCCATTCAGTGCCTCTAAACTACACACCCCTTGTTTCTTTTGTCTTTCCATCTGGTATCTTTCTTTTCGTCTGGACTGATACCATTCTAAGTATACTTCTCTGGTTACCTCAATCAGCGAACCGTCGGGCATTCTCAATACATAACTTCTTCTCTCTTTTGGCTTTTTCCCTCGCATTCAGTTTTTCCTCCTCTTATATAGCATCTTTCCATTTCATACATTTTTTACGAAGCCGAGTGACTGCTCTTGTCAGAATTTTCGACACGGCGACATGAGAAACACCGAGTTTTTCTGCAATTTCACTTTGAGATTTCTGTTCCCAAAAATACTCGAAAACTACTTCTTTCTGTCGCCCTGTCAGTAATCCAAGTAACTCCCGTATTGTTTCTTTCCTTATCGCTGTTTCCAAAACTGTTTCTTCTAAAGAACCCAAAACTCCCCATTCTTCTGAAACCGCACTATAAGAAATGTTTTTTCTCTGTTGCCTTGTTTCCAGATTTCGATTGATACGATCTTCCCCCTCTAAAATTAAGCGAAGATACCAAGCCTCTTTTTCAAACCATTGCTCTGAAATTTCATTTTGTTCCATCTCATAGCGATAATTCTGACAATCCCAAATGTGAAATACCGTTGCAAGACCAGCCATTTCATAAAGGGCATATCCATTTTGATAAACGGAAATTTTTACATTCGTAGCTATACTTTTTGACACAAATATTGTGCCATGTGTTTTTAAATACTTTGCAGTTGGGTAATTTTCTTCCAGAACTGGAACCGGCATGAAATGTTTTAATTCTGCTAATGTAAGCATATCCTGACCACCTTTCAACGGGTAGCCAGAAATACCAGATTGAATGTGTGTTAAGGCAATAGAAAACAGCCCCAGACATACCCGTTTTTTTTAACGAGACTGGAACTTTCCATAACCCTCTGTTTCTCACTTACTGGATTTCTTACGCTTAGTGTAACAGTTTCACTTACTATTTTCCTCAACGGTTGTGTAGAATCTGACTACTCTTGTCCGTAGAAATTTTAAAACGGTTTTTCTCCATACTTTCGATTAAAGCATTCATGGTATGCTTTAAAATCTCCTGCTCATTTTCCTTCAATTCCTGTACTCTGCTGGAAAATGCAGATACCCATATCTTTGTTTCATTTACCTCTATACTTATCCCAAGCAACTTATTTGCATCTACCCCAAGAGCTTTTACAATTCTTTGCAAAATCCCCACTGACATTGCCATCTGTCCCCCTTCAATGCGGCTTATCGTATTGGTGCTGACACCGGATTTCTCAGCAAGAATTTCCTGTGAAAATCCCCTTTCCTTCCGATACTCCCGAATACGATTTCCCAACATAATCAACTCCTGTGATACTGCCCGGTTACCCAAAATAGTCCCTCCTTTCTTTCCCCAAATCTCACCTTGTGCCATGATGTCGTAAAGTTTCAAAATACAAAAAGGCAGCCATTTTCAGGCTGCCAACATTCTCAACTCTTATCATATTCTACTATTCTATCAATTTTTTAATTCCTCTATAAAGTTGTAATACCATAAAAACAAGCAATAAAAAAAGTTTCCACACTAATACAACTCCACCTATCATACCTCCAATCAGCATTTGAAACGCCAACATGGCAATGGTACTTCCTACATCTCTGTTTCTTGGAACAATCCATATCTGCATCTTACGGATTCCAAAAGGAATCCCTACCAATATCCATAACTTTAAATAATCACAAGTCCCTGCTTCTACGCAAAATGGATAAAAAATCACTGTCCACAGGAATACCTCTGTTACAAAAATCATACGGCAAAAAATTTCCTGCCTCATTTTCCCCATCCTCCTCCGTATAAATCATGGTTTACTTCTGCCTGATAGTAATGATTGATTGTCAGAACTGAATTATAAAGTGCAGTTAAAAGATAGGACTTAATATTCCCGACTTTCGTTGTATTTTTGTTCAGGCAAAGACAAACATACTCCATATGGGCATGTGTCAGCTTCATAAACTGGCTTTTTACCAGTGATACTAATTTATCTTCTCCGGCAATCCGAATTTTCCCTTGATCCGGCATAACCATAACTTCTACCATCAGTTCCACTAACTCATCAACTTCTTCTCTTGCATGTGGAGTATCGTTCTGGAAACACTCATACGAAATGTTTTCCCGAATTATTTCTCGATATGTATTCCTCTGCTCCATCGCATCTATCGTTTTTTCTTTTTCCGGATAGATAAGATTTGATAGGATATTACTACTCTCTGTTTCATTATTCTCTGTCTTGTTAATATCAGTATTATTAGATTGTGATTTTGGACATTCTTGAATTGTGGTTTTCACAACTCCTGAATTGTGATTTTCATCATTCTTGAATTGTGATTTTGGATATTCCTGAATTGTGGTTTTCACAACTCTTGAATTGTGATTTTCACAATTGTGGAAGTTTTCTTCCCCAATCCCCTTATTTTCCTGCATTTTTATCTCCATATTTTCTAAAATTTCCTTCCCACCACTCAAATACGGCTCCCTTTCCAACCGTTCTGTTTCTATGTCTATGAGTTCCGCATCTTCTGAATTGTGATTTTCATCATTCTTGAATTGTGATTTTTGAAACTCTTGAATTGTGGTTTTCACAACTCCTGAATTGTGATTTTCACAATTCTGCAAATCTGATGTATCACTATTTTCTTCATCATTTTTCTGAACCAAGAAATTCTTTACATAAATTACATTTGGTCTGCCAAGTCCCAAACGCTTTTTTTCAATCAATCCAATCCCTTTTTCACTGTCCAGTTCTTTCAGTAGTTTTACTGCTTTTTGCGTTCCGCAGTTTAATAACTCTGCGATTTCCTCTACGGTAAAAATAATGTATACCCGTTCTTCTTCGTCCATCCAATGATTTTTCATACTGAGGCTCATACGGTCTAATAATAGACCGTAGAGTACTTTTGCTTCACAGGAAAGTTCTTTAAAGCATTCTGCAGTGAACAGAATTTTAGGAACACGGTAAAAACTGTACTGCTCTGCCTCCATTCCCCTATAATAATCAAATTGTATCTTCTCCATGCTCCAATTCCTCCTCTCTGCCATTTTTCCATTCTTCCAGCAAGGTATAAATTACATTCTCTATCTCTTGTTTTGTATATGCAGGTGGAAAATAACTGCTGATTTTCTTCGCTGAAATCGTCACTCCATTCCCGCTATTTTTCTTTTTTAATAACAGTCCATATATGGCATTTCCATCCAGTTTTTTCTCTTCACTAAACATCTTGATTGCTTCTGCCTGTGCCGCTGTTGGCATGATTTCACAATTTCTCACTGCCTCCAAAACAAGCTCCTGTTCTCCCCTTGTAAGATAAGACAGTTTTTCTCCCACAATCATAGGAACTTTCTTCACATCAACAAGGTCTAACAATCCGCTGATCAAATTTGCCAGACGAATATACCTCTGAACGGTTCTTCCGCTGTCACCTGCAGTTTCTCCTACCATTTCAGCAGTACATTTTTCCCCTTTACGCCCCTGATGTTTCAGTGCTTCATACTTCATTTTATAAGCGAATGCTTTTTCACTCGGCAGAATACCCTCTCTTTGGATATTGGTATCCACCATAATAACCGTTGCAGTATCATCATCTATATCCCTGATAATGACAGGCATTTCTTCTAACCCTACAAGTTCACAGGCTCTCCACCTGCGATGTCCTGCTACTACCTCATATCCGCCATCTGGATAAGGACGGACGATCCCCGGCATCAAAATCCCATATTGCTTGACGCTCTCTACGGTTTCTTCCATTTTTTCATCGTCCAGCACATGAAATGGGTGATTTTTAAATGGGTGCAACAAATCAATCGGAACAGAAGTAACTACTTCACCACTTGCTGGTTCTTCCTTGCCAAACAAATCATCAAAAGAAGAAAGTTTTACTTTTTCTGCGCTCTTATTCCTCATGTGCAAGCACCTCCTCTGTCAGACAAACATATCCTTTTGCTACTATTCCTTTCGGATCATGCAGATAAATACTCTTTCCTTCTGCTGTTGTTTCTGCAGCTCGAACAGACAGAGGAATACAATTCTTAAAAATATGTACTCTTGTTCCGTATACCTGCCGGATTTGTTCAGCTATATCTCTTGCAAAATTTGTTCTTCGGTCAACCTTTGTAAATAAAATTCCCATGATAGAAAGCTGAGGATTTAATTTTCTGTGTACTCTCCCAATCGTTTTAATCAACTGCTGAAGTCCTTTTACCGGAAGATACGCTACTTCTACTGGGATCAGCACATAATCTGACGCTACCAACGCATTGATTGTGATCATTCCCAGTGACGGCATACAATCAATCAGAATATAGTCATACTCTGCCTTTACCGTATCAAGATATTGTTTTAATATCATTTCTCTGCTCATCACATTTACCAACGCAGTTTCTAATCCTGCCAGTTCAATATTCGCCGGAATAAAGGCAATACCTTCATCATGCCAAATAATCCCCTCGTTTGGTTCAACATCTTCATCATTGATTACTTTTTCCATGATTGTTACTAAGGTAACTTCCAACTCGTCTGGCTCCTGTATCCCTAAACTTGCAGCCATACTTCCCTGTGCGTCGGCTTCTATTAAAAGAACTCTTTTTCCTTCTCTTGCTAAGCCAATCCCTAAATTGACACAAGTTGCTGTCTTTCCAACTCCGCCTTTTTGATTTGCGATTGCGATTACTTTACACATACTTATCTTCCGCCTTTCTTTTCTTCTATCTCTGCGTACATACGAAAATATTTTGTAGTTCCTTTATTGGAAAATAGGTTAGATACCTGCAGCACCTCTATCTGAGGGTGCTGCTCCAACTTTTCCCGAAACCATCGAATATCTGATTTTGTTCCCTGAACTCTGACTTTTAACATGCTTCTTCTCCTTTAAAAGCAATATTCCGGATAACGAATTTTGATTGCCTCCCAAAAGTATCTCGCATACCCACAGCAAAATAAGTCTTCCGGTGTATATCCTGCATACTCCTGCAATTTTGCTTCTTCACTTTCATAGTCATATACGCTTGGCGTCCCGTTACAGTATAAATTAAAAGCCATACGGACAATCCTTACGCTGCCACTGGTCTGCCACCCTTCTTGAAGACATTCTGTTTTTACATATCCTGTTCTCAAATCGTAAATACGATCTATATTGACTCTTGTATCTTCACTAATCCCAAGACAATAAATCAATGCTTTGTGATACACATCTTGACGGCGACATTTTTTCATATAAGTTTGATAAAAGTCTTTGTGTTTCTCGTTTCTGAAGATAATTGTGTTTGTCATTTCTTTCTCTGCTCTTAACGCTGTGTTATTCATTTTTTTCCCTCCATTTTGAAATTCTTAACCATAACAAAAAGGACACTTCTCTAAAATTTCTCTTAGAAAAGTGTCCTCATAGTACAAAAATATTGCTTTGGTTTTTATTGGACTATTTAAAATCATTTATTTTAGCCCATTAAGGAGGTTCAATTTGTCGTACTCTTGTCGTACTCCATACCAAAAAGCCCATATTTTTAAATCTTATATTAGATTTTTAATACAGCTTTGCACCTGCCGGAATTCTATCATCTACCATCAGTAGATTTAATCCCTCTCTACCATCTTCCTCATGTACTGCTGAAATCAGCATACCTTCAGAATCAATTCCCATCATCTTTCTTGGTGGTAAATTAACAATAGCAATCACTGTTTTTCCGACCAGTGTTTCTGGTTCATAATATTCGTGAATACCGCTTAAAATCGTGCGTTTACGGTCTGTTCCGTCATTCAAAGTGAATTTCAATAACTTTTTACTTTTTGGAACTGCCTCACATGCTTCAATTTTTACTGCACGAAAATCTGACTTGCTAAAAGTATCAAAGTCAACTGTTTCTTCAAAAAGCGGTTCAATCTTTACATTAGAAAAATCAATTTTTTCTGCTGGTTTTTCTTCTGTTTTTTCCTGTGTTGCATTATGTGCTTCATTCTTAGAAGCACCCTGTGACTTCATTGTTGGGAATAACAATACATCTCTAATTGCTGCTGAATCTGTAAGCAAC
>JAHHTN010000077.1 GCA_020024645.1 Faecalimonas sp. | reverse complement strand
ATTTTATACCGCTATTTTATAAAAGAGCTCTTAAAAAAGAGGGTGATGCTCTGTTTTGAAATAGAATAAATCAAACTTCTTTTTTAGGTAACTCATGATTTGTTTTTATCTGAAGACCTAAGAGCTGAAGAGGTTGTTTTTTCATTAGATAATAATGGTTTTGTTCGATTAGTAACACTACCCAAATATAGAAAACGTGGATTTCTCATCACTTCCTGTGCAAAGAAGAGAAAGAAGATAAAATATTCTTTATAAGAAGGACGATACAGTATTACGGAGCCATCATCAGTGTCGGCATTTTCTTTTATTAACCATCCATACTGCTCAAATTCTATAAATATTTTTTCTACATTTTTTTCTGGAATATTTGTTTCACGTGCAGCGAGGCTGATGGAAAATAAAAGCTGGGGTCTTGTACAGATAAAAAGAAAAAGCTGAAATGTTTGAGGATCACTAAGAAGATGGAATAGTTTGATATATTCGTCAATCTCTGCAAGTATACTTGCAAAACCATCTTTTGGTTCCGGCATTAATGCCATCAATTGAACATCCTGTGCGGCAAGAAAATATGCGATTCCTTCATTTCTTCCAACACGACATCTGGAAAATTCTACATCTTTTGCTGTTCCAGTTCCATATTGTAAGTTTTGAATGGTAGAAATTCCACTAATTCCCTTAAAAATAGACCAACAATATTTGCAGGCTTGCTCCATTCGTTTGCTGTCACAAGTATTTAGAGTAGAGGAATATAAAAATTGATCAAATTTATCTTCTATACGTATAGTCCGACCACATAATTCATCAAGACTCAATTCAAAATAATCAGCAATGGATATTAAAATATCAATATCTGGTGTCCCGCCATGCTCCCATTTCGATACTGCCTGCATCGAAACACCAAAGAGGTTTGCAAATTCGGATTGTTTCAGATTATGGTTTAATCGCAATTCTTTAATCTTATTTCCTATTTGATTGTATTGCACTTTCTATCCTCCCTGTTTCATTTTGCTAATTTGTATAAATATGTTTTAAATTAAAATTGCTGCTAATCAGCATTAATTCTACAAATAAATTAACAAAATATTATAATATAAATAAAAAAACATTCCAGATATAATAATTTATTTACATTATAGGGTAAAGCAGTGAAAAAAGCAACTCAACAAAACGTAGATTTAATAAACTGCTTGTATAGTAATACAAATGATATTATACCTCGATTCTATTGATTATCATACTAAAGTGTGATTAAATATTAATAATAAATAGATGTTTAACGAAAAACTATAATATATATTGCACAAAAATTAAATATTAGATTACTACATAGAGAAGAATGTGTTTTGTATAATATACGTTTTGGAATATCTGTTTAGGATTGATGAATTTGTAAGGAGTGAAGAAAAGGATGAAAAAATTCGTATTGAGGCGAGTCTTTAGCGGTATCTTGACGGTTTTGATTGTATTTACGATGAACTTTCTTCTTGTAAAAAGTGCACCAGGAGATCCAATTAGATCGTTAATGGGAAAAGAAACGGATGACCCTGCTCTTCGTGCTGCCCTAGAAGCGAAGTGGGGATTGGATCGTCCTTTGCATGAGCAGTATTTCAATTACTTGAAAAATGCTTTCAAAGGTGACTTGGGAACATCTATTACCTATAACCGCTCTGTCAGTGAAATGATTGGAGAACGTGTTGCAGCAACATTGCTGCTTGGATTGACTTCTTTACTGGTTGCTTTTATTCTTGGTACACTGCTTGGAATTTTTTGTGCCCGACATGATGGATCATTTATTGATTCAATCCTTTCAACTGCCTCTTATGCAACGGATGCAATGCCATCATTTTGGTTGGGATTAATGCTGATCATTGTATTTGCAACGAATCTAGATCTTCTTCCATCACAAGGAATGTACGATGTTCGTGCTGGGTATACAGGTCTGAGTTATGTATTGGATGTTCTCAAACACCTAGTTCTGCCATGTGCCACTTTGGTTCTTGTTAGTATGCCGGGATATTTCCGTATAACAAAATCTTCTATTTTACAGGTTACAAGCGAAGATTTTATCACAACACTTCGAGCAACTGGTATGAGCGAACGTAAGATATTCAACAAGTATATTTTCCGCAATGCCATTCTCCCTACAGTTACAATGCTTGGTATTTCTGTGGCATTTCTTCTTACAGGTGTTTCATTGATTGAAATTGTATTTTCGTGGCCTGGAATTGGACGATTGACACTCACTGCAATTACTCAACGAGATTACCCAACGCTGATGGGAATTTATCTAGTGATGAATATATCGGTCGTTGTTGTTATGATTATCACTGATATTTTATATGCGTTCCTTGATCCTCGTATCCGCTACGAATAGAGAGGAGAATTTAAAATGAGTAAGTTATGGCATAAATGTTTATATGCAGTTAAAAATGATCGGCAACTGCGTTTTGGTGTGATAGGTCTTGTACTTTTGCTGCTGGTTGTTGCAATTGGTCCTATGATTGTTACCCATGATCCTTATTTATATGGTCCAGACAGTCTGGCAGCACCAGGTGAAAATGGGCATTTATTAGGAACAAACCATATGGGACAAGATGTTTTTAGTATGTTGGTTTATGGGGTGCGTACTTCGCTTTTGGTTGCAATTACTGCATCTATGATCTCTGGTATTTTAGGCGTTTTAATTGGTGGAATTGGGGGATATTTTGGAGGAAAAATTGATGTTGTTGTGTCTGAGATTATTAATACGTTTTTAATGATACCAACATTTTTTCTGATTATGCTGATAGTTTCCCTTTTTGGCAGTGATATTATAAATGTTATGATTGTGATAGGTCTTACAACGTGGTCAAGCAATGCAAAGCTAATGCGTGCACAGGCACTGTCTTTAAGAGAACGTACTTTTGTAAAGAGTGCAATTGCATTAGGGGAAACAAAGATGCAGGTTCTTTTTAAATATATATTACCTAATGGTATTTTCCCTGTTGTAGCCAATACAACCCGTGGAATGGCAGGCGCAATTTTAACAGAAGCATCTCTTTCATTTCTTGGCTTAGGAGATCCGAATATTATTTCTTGGGGGCAGATGATCTATCAAGGAAAACAGTATATAACAACATCTTGGTGGATTTCAACCTTTTCAGGTGTTGCAATTATTCTAACCGTAATTGTTTTCTACATGCTGGGTGACGGACTGAACCATGTACTCAACCCTAAATATAGAAAAGGGGGTAAGTAAGATATGGATCATATTTTAACTGTAAACAATTTAAATGTTACATATATAAACAATGATCGTCGCGTGATGGCGGTACGTGATGTTAGCTTCTCAATTGATAAAGGTGATTCTTTAGGAATCGTTGGGGAATCCGGTAGTGGAAAAAGTACAATGGCAATGGCTCTTCTTCGTCTTCATCCAAAAGGAACAGAGATTAGCGGAGAGGCAATGTTTGAAGGAAAAAATCTTCTCACAATCAGTAACGAAGAAATGAATGAGCTTCGTTGGACAAAGATTGCAGTTGTATTTCAAAAGGCAATGAATTCTCTAAGTGCAGTTCATCGTATCTCAGAACAGATTGAAGATATTTATAGAGTACACTGTCCTCAGGCAACCTCAGCAGAAATAAAAGAAAAGGCACTGGAACTTCTAAAATTAGTTAATCTACCAGATCGTGCGTATCATCTGTATCCACATGAAATGAGCGGTGGTATGCTTCAGCGTGTTGCAATAGCAATCAGTTTGTTGCACTCTCCTCAACTTTTGATTTTTGATGAAGCAACCACCGCATTAGATGTAGTAACTCAAGGTCAGATTCTTAGTGAGATTGTAGAAATGGAAAAAACGCTGTCAACAACCCGTATGATGATTACACATGATATGTCTGTTGTTGCAACAACCTGCAATAAGGTTGCTGTAATGTATGCAGGGGAGTTGATGGAGTTTGGTCTTGTTAAAGAGGTTCTAACCCATCCACACCATCCATACACAAAAGGTCTTCAAGCTTCATTTCCATCACTAAAGGGAGAGAAGAAAACCTTGACATCGATTCCGGGATTTTTGCCAGATCTGTCAAAAGAATGTAAAGGATGCGTTTTTGCTCCTCGATGTTCTTATGCAACAGAGCGATGTCGCAAACAAAGACCTCCAATGATAAAAATCAGTGATACAAGTGCAGTAGCTTGTTGGTTATGCGAAGGTGAAAAAAATGAAAAATAATTCCTTTATCGAAATTCAGGGGATACAAAAATTTTATCCTCACAAAGATGGAAAAATCTTTCACAAGCACGGCGAAGAGAAAAAATATGTGAAAGCCGTGGACGGTATAAACTTATCCATAAATCGTGGAGAGATTCTTGGCATTATTGGGGAATCTGGGTGTGGTAAATCTACATTGGGACGTGTTTTGGTTCGTTTAGAGGATCCAACTAGTGGAGATGTACTGATTAATGGTGTTTCAACAAAAGAAATGTTAAAAAAGAATCCCAAAGAATTCCGTCGTCAAGTTCAAATTATTTTTCAGAATCCATTTGATACATTTACTCCACGAGATACCATTCAGAAAATTATGTTGAGACCTCTCCAACACCATAATATTGGTAAAAATCAAGAGGAACGATTGTTAATTATCAAAAAAGCATTAGAGGCAGGAGGTCTTTGTCCAGCTGAGGATATCATGAGTCGATACCCACATGAACTTTCTGGCGGACAGCTTCAGCGTATCTCCATTATTCGTTCTATGTTTCTTAACCCTGGATTTATCATAGCAGATGAGCCTGTTTCTATGTTGGATGTTTCTGTTCGAGCAGAAATTATAAATATGTTAATTGACTTAGCACGAAACCATAATGCAGCAGTTGTTTTTATCAGCCATGATATTGCGTTGACTCGATACATTTCCGATAATATTGGTGTAATGTATCTTGGACGTATTGTTGAGTACGGTGCAGCAGATGAGGTAATTAAAAACCCACAACATCCTTATACACAAGTCTTAATTTCCAACTGTGCTTCAGTTGACCCATTTGAAAAGCATGAGGAAATTACTATCGAAGGTGAACCCCCAACGCCAATAAATCCAGGGCCAGGATGTTATTTTGCACCACGTTGCTATATGGCGACAGAAGAATGCTTTAAATCTTATCCAGATTATATGCAATTTGGAGGTGGACATTATGCAGCCTGCAAAAATCTGAAGTAGAACTCCCTAAAAATTAGTGATGATAGTTTGTATAAACAAACTATAAATAAATTAGGAGGAAGAGATATGAAAAAGGTTAAATTAATTTCGTTGCTTTTGACATTCACAATGGCTTTGTCCACTTTGACAGGATGCAACAATACCAACAGCAATACAAATACTGGAGATGTAACTCAATCAACACAAACAAGCCAGTCTACAAAGAATACTGTAATTTATCGTATTGCTGGTGATCCCCTTAGTTTTAATCCATCTCTTTTAAGCGATGATAACCTGTATCCTGCGGCACAGAATATGTTCCATCGTTTGACAAAACTGGATACCACAAAAGCGCCAATTCCAGATGCAGCAGAGTCTTGGGATGTTTCTGAAGATGCTTTGACCATTACATGGCATTTGAAAGATGGACTCAAATGGTGGGATGGAGAGGCTTTAAATGCAGAAGATGTTAAATATACTTTTGATTATATCAAAGAACATTCCGAATGTTTCTTTAGTACTAGTATGAACATTGTTGATAGTATTGAAATTGTAGATGATTTGACAGTTGTCTTTCATATGAATACAGCAGATATGTCCTTTATTGCACGTTTAGGCTGGTATGCAACTTTTATTATGCCAGAACATATCTTCAATAATGGTCAGGACTGGGGTGATAATCCGGCTTCAAATAAACCAATCGGTTCTGGTCCATATAAATTTGAGAGCTATACACAGGGATCTAATATCACATTGGTTGCAAATGAAGATTATGTAGATGGTGCACCAAAGATCAAGAAGCTAATTTTCAGTATTATCCCTGATGATGCTACTGCGATGCAAGCACTTATGAACGGAGAATTGGATGGAATGGAAGGTGTTCCAAGCGCTTATGTAGATCAATTTTTAAATGACCCAAATTTCCGTATGATTTTAGATGAGTACCCATCTCCATATCGCATTATATTTAATCTAAAAGCAGATAAGGTAAAAGATTTGGCAGTACGTAAAGCAATTTCTCTTTGTATTAACCGTGAAGAAATAGCAGCAAAGGTTTATGGAAATATTATGACTCCGGAATATAGTGCATATCCATCTGTGGTTTCTTGGTGTGCAAACACTACAGATACTTACCCAAAACAGAACATCGAAGAGGCAAAGAAAGTTTTGGAAGAAGCAGGATATACAAAAGATGCAAATGGTTATTATATAACAGGAATTACATGGGATGTATTTGAAGGAATGCAAGATATGGCAAACCTTATCATTGCAAGTTGTAAAGAAGCAGGTATTGGTATTGAAATGATTTTGTCTGAGTACAATGCATGGTCTCAGAAAGTTGGTCCAGGTGGAGACTTTATGATGGAATCACAAGGTGGTTTTATGGGTCCTGACCCGGCGGCTTTGAGCACCAGATATGGAACCGGTTCTAGCAGTAACTATGCAAGCTGGAGCAATGCTGAGTTTGATAGGCTTTGTGCAGAAGGTGCAGCAACCATAGAAAAAGAAAAACGAGCTGAATTCTATAAACAGGCACAGAAAATTATTGTTGATGAACTGCCGGTAATTAATGTAATTGGTTATGCGGCATATAAAGTTTATCCTGCTGATTTGATGAATGTACCAGAAGATGGAGCTGGAAAATGGGGTTGGGCAGATTGGAATAATGCTTATTATAAATAACAATAGTTTCGCACTTTCGGATGCAAAAAGTAATTTCTCCAGCTTTGAGATTGCAGGACACATAAAAGTGTGTCCTGCAACTTTATGACATAATTTTTATAATTAATATGTAATGGAGGTTATTATGAAACAGGTTTTTACTGATTTACTAAACAATATACCAGACTATAAAGAATTTTTGACATTGGAGGAACTAGATGCCAGCTCCAAAGCATTAGCAGAAAAATATCCTGAGGTGGTAAGCCTTTTTGAAATGGGAAGAACAAAAGATAAAAGGCCATTACTTTGCCTTAAAATTGGAAATGGTTCCAAAAACGCATTAATGTTTGGATGTCCTCATCCAAATGAACCAATTGGCACAATGATGTTGGAATATTTTACAGAAAATTTAGCTAAAAATAAAGAGCTCCGTGAGGAATTGGATTACACATGGTATGTTGTAAAGGCATGGGATGCAGATGGTCTTCAATTAAATGAAAAATGGCTTAAAGGACCTTATACAATCTATAATTATTCTCGAAATTTCTTCCGACCGGCAGGATTTCGTCAGGTTGATTGGACATTCCCAATAGATTATAAACAGCTTCACTTTCATAATTCTATCCCAGAAACGAAGGCGATGATGTCTTTGATTGATGAAATTAAACCTGCATTTATCTATTCTTTACATAATGCAGGATTTGGTGGTGTATATTGGTATATCTCAAAAGAATTGCCAGAACTGTATAATTCCATGTATGATGCTGCAAAAAAAATGAATGTGCCACTGAATCTTGGTGAACCAGAAACCCCTTACTGCATTCCGTTTGCTCCTGCAATCTATCAAAGCCTTGGAAGTGAACAAGAATATGATTATATAGAGAAGTATTCCCCGGAAGGAACGGATCTTTCAAACGCTTTTCATGTGGGAACTTGTAGCGAGAGCTATGCTCGTCAGCATTATGGCAGTTTTACACTGTTGACAGAACTTCCATATTTCTTTGATAAACGCATTATGGATCTTTCGGAAGGCACAATGAGTAGGAGAGATGCCGTTCTTGAAAACCTTAAAGCAAATGATGAGAGCAATCAATATATTTTGGAAACAATGGATATCTCTAAGAAATATTTTTCACCAATGAATCCATTTAAGCTTGCTTTAGAGTCATTTACAGAATCCAGCGATAGTGAAGCAACTCGCAATATGGTGAACACGAATCCAGACTTTGCAAAGATGGCAACAATAGCGGAAGAATTTGACAATATTTTAATGTCACGCTTTTATAAATCACTTTCTTATGGAATGCTTATTCGTGTGAATGAATATGAATTGGAGGAGATGCAACGTACAGGAGAGGTGAATTCAGAAAAAGAAACGGCTTTGAAAAAAGCAAGAGATATTGCAATTATCCACCACAAAAAATTAACGGATCAACTGGAGAGTGAGATTAATTATGAAGTAGTTCCTATTCGTAAACTGGTTTCTATTCAACTAGAATGCGGGCTTTTAATTAGTCAATATGTTCATAAAATGAACATTACAACTAAATAAAGGAAGGAGCTATATTCTAATGTTGAACAATTTGCTTAAGGAACGAAAAACTAAGAAAAACGTTGTTTTTTACAATGTTGTCTAAATAAGCCTGTCCATTTATTTGGACAGGCTTATTTGAGCTTTGTATCGAAATATCATGATAAAACGAAAGTTTTTACTGGAAATCAATAAGGATATGTAGATTTATCAGACATATTAAACAGTGAGAATTTTTATGGGTTGATTGTTAGAGTAACGGTTATGAATCTTAATCTGTAGTGTAATTTCATTAATCGAAGTATATTGATAAAGTTTAATTTTTAGATATGAAATATAGCTGTCTATATGTCATACCGTGAGTTATACTCTTGCTTATGAAGCATATACTTCCATCTCGTTAAAATTTTTGCGTTGCAACTTAAATATAACTTATGAAATTATCACATTTATCCTTTTTTCGTCAAATTTGCGCTAATAAAATTTTACTCTTTCCTTTATGCTGGAAATTTGATATAATATACATCGCATTTATGAAATCGAATATTTTATTCGGACTGGTTCGTGAACTTCCCAG
>JAHHTN010000076.1 GCA_020024645.1 Faecalimonas sp. | reverse complement strand
ATACTGTTTCTCGCATAGTTTTCTTTTTTTCCTATTTTTCTAAATATTTTTCTTTTAACACATTTACCTGTTCCATATATTTTGCATTTTGTTTCTGTTGTACAAGATTTCTTTGAATTACCTCTTTTACTTCATCAAAAGAAGCTACTGATTCTTCATTTTTATTTTCTACTTTAATTAAATGATAACCAAACTGTGTTTTTACAGGCCCTTTTACCTCTCCAATTTCTGCTGTAAAGGCTACATCTTCAAACTCTTTTACCATTTGTCCTCTACCAAACTGACCAAGATCTCCACCTCTTGCACTTGAAGGACAAGTAGAAAACTCTTTTGCAGAATCCTCGAATGTTTTTTCACCATTTAAAATAGATTCCAAAATTTCTTGGCATTTTTCTTCTGAATCTGTCAAAATGTGTTTTGCGTTAACTGTAGCACCTTTTTTAAACTGTTGGCTATTTGTATCATAATATGCACGCACTTCTTCTTCAGATACATCCACATCTTTCATTGTTTCACGTATTGCTAACTGTGCTAAAATATCTTTTTTCGCATTTTTAAGAATCTGCTGAAATTCTTCTGTTTCTTCTAATTTCATTTCTTCTCCCATTTGAGCAAATAAATGTAAAGAAATTAATTGTTCCAAACATTGTTCTCTAAATTTCGGATTGTTAATATATGGTTGCTGTTCTCTTGGAACATTGTTTAAAAATGCCTGTAATTCTTCTTCTGTAATTGCTTCTCCTGCAACAGTTGCTAATACTTTTTCACTCATTTTATTTCTCCTTCATTCTACTTTTATCATATCTTTTTCGCACAGATATCGACCAAACAACATCTGTCACAATACGGTTTTGTCCTTGCTGTACACACTTCTCTTCCATGAAATACAAGGCGATGGCAAAAATCACTTCCCTCTTCTGGTGGTATAATTTTCCATAATTCCATCTCCACTTTCTTAGGCTCCTTGATTCCCTTTACTAATCCAATACGATTCACCAAACGTATACAATGTGTATCTGTTACAATTGCTGGTTTACCAAAAACATCACCCATAATTAGATTCGCGCTTTTTCTCCCTACTCCTGGAAGCGCTAAAATCTCATCAAAAGTTGTTGGAATCTGATCATCATATTTCTCATGTAAAATTTTCATACAAGCACTAATATCTCTTGCCTTACTTTTTCCAAGTCCACACGGTCTTACAATTTCTTCAATTTCCTCAACCTGTGCATTGGCTAAAGCTTCTACATCTGGAAATTTCTTATATAGTTTTTCCACTACAATATTCACACGCTCGTCAGTACACTGAGCTGCCAAACGAACTCCCACAAGTAGTTTCCATGCCTCATCATAATCTAAAGTGCATTCTGCAACTGGATATTCCTTTTTTAACCGTTCAATCACTTCTAATGCTAATGCTTTTTTTCTCATGTTTTTTACCTCTCTGCCATTTTAACATTATTTTTTATAGATAACAATGTTCTCAAATCAAATTTTTTTAAGAAATCCTACTAAATATGATATAATATTTGCTAAGTGTAACTTATCTTATATTGCACTACTACTATTTGAATAAGGAGATCAATAGAATGAAACAAGTTAATATAACTTATCCAACAGAAAAAAAGAAACTTTATTCTTTACTCAAAACACAACTCATCGCTCTAACAGACGGTGTACCACATATGCTTGCCAATTTTTCTAACGCCTCAGCTCTTTTAAATCAAGCTCTCACCGATATTAACTGGGTTGGATTTTATTTCATAAAAGAAAATCAACTTGTACTTGGAACATTTCAGGGAAAACCTGCTTGTATAGAAATCAAAATAGGTAACGGAGTTTGTGGGACTGCTGTTTCCCAAAATAAAACAATCGTTGTAGAAAATGTACACGATTTTCCAGGGCACATTGCCTGCGACAGTGCATCCAACTCAGAAATTGTTATTCCAATTCATGCACATGATAAAATTATTGGAGTTCTTGATATTGATAGTCCGATTTTCTCAAGATTTGATGAAGAGGATAAAAAGGGATTGGAAATGCTTGTAAGAGTACTTGAGGAGATGCTTTAAGCATCTCCTCCATCCCTCTTCCTGCAAAATCTTTATAATTTGTACACGTTTTTGCATTAACAATGCTAACGTATTTTTCACTGCCACCATATTTTTTACAAAAGCAAATAATTCTAATAAATATGCTTCTTCACCTAGTTCGTCCATACCTTTTTTCACTTCTATCCCAAATTTTTCTAATTTTTCCATTTTCTTATTTATTATTTTGTTCTCCCTTATTTATATGTCTGTTTCCTATTATACCCATTACTATAACGATTTTTGAAATTTTCTAAGATCACATTACACAATATTTCCCTTGAAAGAATCCATAAAGCAAAACAACCGACAGTACTCTGTCGGTCGAAAGGAGAAAATTTATGATATATATAAACGTTTTAAAAACGAAATTGTTAGTCGAAGTCCAACAGCCATAAATAACTCTTTTAAATATAACCGTTGTCTTCTTTGATTTGATATGTTTATTATAGAAGATATTTATGTAAAAACTGTGACAAAAAAACTAAAGAACTGTTAAAAATCTAAAGATTTTCATAAGAACACCTTACTAATTTTTAAGTAAATACGGTTTATGAATAGGAGTTTCCATATCCCATATTTGATAACCTTCGTCTGTATAATATGCTGGTTTACAATTTCCACTTTTAAACACTCGAATAAATTCTTCCATCGTTTCCACGTTTTCTGGAAAATACGTTGCAAAAAATCCAATTTTTTCAATAATATGGCAATCACTTGAACCAACTGTAATAAGTCCTAACTCTTTTGCATAATCTGCTGCTTTCTCATTCGCTTCAGGCAATGTACTCCCATTTAAAACTTCCACACCATCTAGTCCTTGTACTAACCTTAAATATCCTCCTAACCCCCTGTTATTATTTCGAAATGGATGAGCACTAAAACAGATTCCTCCCTGTTTTTTCACCAAATCAATAAATTCTTGTGCGCTTACCCTTTCTTTTGGATATTCTTCAATACCAAATGCTACAATATCTCCTTGTAAAGAAAAAAATTCAATCCCGACAAAAATTGGAAAGTTCACTTTCTTAGAATATTCTTCCGCATATTTCTTTAACCCCATATCATCATGGTCTGTAATACAAATCCCATCCAATCCACGCCTTTTCGCCACTTCCACCATATCCGCAAGTTTTAAATAACTATCTTTCGAATATGTACATTCATGCATATGTGTATCAATAAACATTTCTTTCTCCTTCTATTCTGCAAATAATTCTAAAATCCGTAAACTTATCCCTTCCCATGAAACCTTGGATAAGTCTGGTTTTTCTTCACTAGATTGTTCCAATTTTTTATAAATTCCTTCAGCTAGTCTAGATTCAAATTGCGGAAGTTCTTCTCCAACTGGTTCATCAGTATTTTGCATGGAAGGAAGTGTTATAAACGCTACTTCTCCTCCCTGCACATTCTCCGAAATCCATTGCTTTACCCCTAAAAGATCCGAACAAACAATTTTGCATCCACATGCCATTGCCTCTAAAACAACCAATGGTAATCCTTCATAAAAAGAAGGCAAAACAAAAACATGACTTTTGCAAAATAGTTTTGCTAATTCCTCTTGATTTAACCCCCCTAAAAAAGTAATCGGATATCTACATTTTTCTGCTAACCACCGAATTTTTCTAAATTCTTTTTCTGTACCTATTCCACCAGCAATCTTAATTGTCAACTCATTTTCTTTATAAGGCAATTTCTCCACCGCATGCAAGAGACTAAAAATACCTTTCTTTTCTGTTACTTTCCCAGCAAAAACAATCTGTTTTGTATTGGTCTTCTCCACTTTTCTTTTCCAAAAAACTGATTGATTATATCCAACTCCTACTATATGAATCTTATCTTGTTGCATTGAAAACATTTCTTGTACGAGTTGCTTTTGTTTCTCATGCAAAACAATCACACCATTTAATTGTCCTATTTTTTCTCGAATCCACTCTCTCTTTAATGTATTTTTCAAAAACTGTCTTAAATCCGAGCCATGACAAATACCATATATTTTTTTGTCAGGATACCATTCTCTTACAAGTGCAGTAAGTAAATATAAATGATGGCATACAATCATATCTGGGTTCACTTCCTGCATAGCTAGCGCTATTTTCTCTCGAAATGTTTGAGAAAATTTTTCTAATACTTTCTCATCCATATTACTGTATTTCATACTTTCATAAGGCATTTCGTCTGACATTCCAAATATGGCAAATGGTAATTCTTTAGATTTATAATAAACAGGATACACTTTTACTTCTTTAGAAAAATATAAGCGGTCATCTTCATAAATTCCCGCGATGACCGCCTGCTCATGTCCCTGTGCATTCCAATTTTGCACCAATTCTGTTAAATATGTGCCACTGCCCGTACTATGAGGCTTTTGTGCTGTAATATTTAATATTTTCATCTCTTTAGTGGGAACAGTGTCCTTCACCACAACCATGTTCACCACATTTTCCATGCTCGTGTTCATCGTGATGATTACATCTTACATCTGGATTATAGGAAAGTGTCTCGCTTAAAAATGCCTGTACCGCATCGTCTGTGCTTCCTACTACTCCTCCATAAAAATGAATTCCTGCTTCCGTTAAAGCCTGCTGTGCCCCTGCACCAATTCCTCCGCAAATTAGCACTTCTACTTCTAAATTCTTCAAAATTTCTGCCAAAGCACCATGTCCGCTTCCATTTGTATGCACTACCTCAGAACTAGAAATCTGTCCATTCTCCACTTCGTATACTTTAAACTGTTCTGTGTGTCCAAAATGTTGAAACACCTGTCCATTTTCATAAGTTACCGCAATCTTCATTTTAATAATCTCCTTTCTGTTGACTATTGCTTCTTTTTACATTATACCCCTTTTTAACTAGTTGTGCAAAGTTGAAATCTTTTCACTTAATAAAATAAGTCCAAAACGATTCTTGACTATTTCGGTATAGTATTATATATTTAATTTATCAAGGAGGTATTTATGTTATTTACGAAAGAATGTGATTATGCAATTCGAATTATGCGTGCCTTATCTTCAGGGGATTTTGTCAATGTATCTACTATTTGTGCACTAGAAAACCTTTCCTCTGCAATGGCATACAAAATTACAAGAAAACTAGAAAAAGGTGGACTTCTAAAAAGTCTTCGAGGCGCAAATGGAGGATATGCAATCAATAAGCCTTTGCAAAACATTTCTATTTATGATGTTTGCTCTATTATTGATCCCGATATCTTAATATTGGAATGTATGAAAAAAGATTATCAATGTTCCATGAATACACAATCTACCCCATGCCTCGTACATCATGAATTTTGTCGAATCCAACATATTCTTTTACAAGAATTACAGCAAAAAAATTTGGCAGAATTATTTCGCAAATAAATTTTTGCCTCAATCTATACCAATTTAGTAAAGTTTATAAAACAAGGAGGATCTAAAATGAATCAATGTTATGGTTGCAACACTTGTAAAAGTGCAGATAAGCCTTTAGAAAATTATATTCGCTCACTTCCGGTGGAAACTTCCCATCATCGTGTAGAAGGCCAAAGTACAAAATGTGGATTTGGATTACAAGGAGTCTGTTGTCGTCTTTGCTCTAATGGACCTTGTCGTATTACGCCAAATGCTCCTCGGGGAATTTGTGGTGCAAATGCTGACACAATTGTTACTCGAAACTTTTTGCGTGCAGTTGCGTCAGGAAGTGGTTGCTACATTCATATTGTAGAAAACACTGCTTTAAATCTGAAAAAAACTGCTCAAGCAAAAGGGAAACTAAAGGGACTTCAATCTCTTAATCATCTTGCAGAAATTTTTGGTATTACTGATGAAGACATCTATGTAAAAGCAGAAAAAGTAGCTGACGCGGTTCTTGAAGATCTTTATAAACCAGAATATGTTTCTGCGAATCTTGTTGAAAAAATTGCTTATGCTCCTCGTGTAAAACGCTGGAAAGAACTTGGGATTATGCCAGGTGGTGCAAAAGCAGAAGTATTTAAAGGTGTAGTAAAATGCTCAACAAACTTAAATTCCGATCCTGTTGATATGCTTACAGACTGTTTAAAATTAGGTATTTCTACAGGTGTTTACGGTTTAACATTAACAAACCTTTTAAACGACGTACTTTTAGGACAACCAGAACTTCGCCTTGCCCCTGTTGGACTTCGCGTCATTGATCCTGATTACATTAACATTATGATTACAGGACATCAACATACTATTTTCGTTGATTTGCAAGAACGCCTTATTTCTGATGAAGCAAAAGCTAAGGCACAGGCGGCTGGTGCAAAAGGATTTAAGTTGGTTGGTTGTACTTGTGTAGGACAAGATCTACAACTTCGTGGTGCTCATTATACAGAAGTATTTGACGGACACGCCGGAAACAACTATACGAGTGAAGCGATTCTTGCAACTGGTGCAATTGATGTTGTTCTTTCTGAATTTAATTGTACTCTTCCAGGAATTGAACCTATTTGTGATGAATTAAAAATCAAACAAATTTGCCTTGATGATGTTGCAAAGAAATCAAATGCAGAACTTATGCAATTTTCTTTTGAAAATCGCGCAGAACAAAGCGAAATCATTATTGATAAAATTATTGCAGCTTATAAAGAACGTCGTGGTGCAGTTCCTATGAATCTTTTTGAAGAACATGGAAATGACTGCACTTTGACAGGTGTCAGTGAAGGATCTTTAAAAGATTTTCTCGGTGGAAAATGGACTCCACTTATCGAATTAATCGTATCTGGAGAAATTAAAGGAATCGCAGGTGTGGTAGGATGTTCAAACCTAACTGCTGGGGGACATGATGTTTTAAGCGTTGAACTAACAAAAGAATTAATTGCAAAGGATATTCTCGTTTTCACAGCTGGATGTTCTTCAGGTGGAATCGAAAATTGTGGTTTAATGACACCAGAAGCAGCGAAATTAGCTGGACCTAAACTTCGTACAGTATGCGAAAAATTAAATATTCCTCCTGTATTAAACTTTGGTCCTTGCCTTGCAATCGGGCGATTGGAAATTGTTGCTACAGAAATCGCCAAAGAACTTGGTGTTGATCTTCCAGAACTTCCACTTGTTCTTTCTGCAGCACAGTGGCTTGAAGAACAAGCTCTCGCAGATGGATGCTTTGGTCTTGCACTTGGACTTCCCCTTCATTTAGGACTACCACCATTTATCACAGGAAGTAAAACTGCTGTAAAAGTTATGACAAAAGACATGAAAGAACTTACTGGTGGACAGGTTATCATCAACGGAGATGCAAAAGAAACTGCTATTATTTTAGAAAAGATTATTGAGGAAAAACGTAATCACTTACATATATAGGAGGGATATCTATGAAACGGATTATGATTAACGCCTCCAAATGCGATGGCTGTAAAAACTGTACGGTTGCCTGTATGCAAGCACACCGTGAAACTCCAGGTACAATTTATGATTTAGATTTAACTGATATTCATAATGAATCCCGAAACCATATTGAAAAGATGCCAGACGGAAGTTATCGTCCTATCTTTTGTCGACATTGTGATTTACCTGAATGTGTCATGTCCTGCATGAGCGGTGCTTTAACAAAAGATGAGACAACTGGAATTGTTTCCTATGATGAAAAAAAATGTGGTTCATGTTTTATGTGCGTGATGAACTGCCCATATGGCGTTTTAAAGGCAGATACTGCCACTCACACAAAAGTAATTAAATGTGATTTTTGTTTACAAGATAATAGTGAACCAAACTGTGTAAAAGCCTGTCCCAAAAATGCGATTTATGTAGAGGAGGTAGCACTATGATATATGTTATTATCGGTGTAGGGCCTGCTGGAATTACTGCTGCCCAAACTATTTTAAAAACAGATAAAGACGCTGAAATTACAATGATTTCTACAGATGAATTTGTGCATTCTCGTTGCATGTTACATCGCTATTTAAGTCATGAACGTAATGAAGAAACACTTTCTTTTATAGATAAAGATTTCTTCACTGACAACAATATTCACTGGGTAAAAGGCGTAATTGTAGAAAAAATTGATGTGAACGAGAAAAAAGTCTGCCTATCCAACCAAGAGGATTATCTGTTTGATAAACTTTTGATTGCAACAGGTGCAAATAGTTTCATCCCCCCAGTCGCACAATTTAGAGAAGCAAAAAATGTTTTTGGACTTCGCCATTTATCAGATGCCCAAAAAATCCGACCGCTTGCTGACGTTGCAAACCATATTCTTATCATTGGTTCAGGACTTGTTGGAATGGACGCTGCATATGCATTTTTAGAACAAGGGAAAAAAGTAACAGTAATAGAAATGGCAGATAGAATTCTCCCAATCCAATTAAATGAAACTGCTGGAAAGCCATACCAAAAGCTTTTTGAAGAACACGGCTGTGAGTTTATTTTCGGTAAAAAAGCTTGTGATACGCAGATGGATAACAACGGTTGTATTGATGCCGTTCTTCTCGACGATGGTACAAAAATCGACTGCGATTTAATTGTTTTAGCCACAGGAGTTCGTCCTGCTGTTGCATGCGCGGAAAATTCTAAAATATATATCGACCGCTTTATTCAAGTTGATGACACAATGAAAACAAACTGTGATGATATCTACTCTGCCGGAGATGTGACTGGATTATCTGGAATTTGGCCAAATGCAATGAAACAAGGACAAGTGGCAGGCCTTAATATGTGCGGAGTAGAAACTCATTATACAGACAATTATGCCATGAAAAACACAATGAATTTCTATGGTCTCGTTACACTTTCTCTTGGTCGTGGAGTTGTAGAAGAAGGAGATACTGTCTTAGAGCAAGAAGATAACGACAATTACAAGCGCGCCATTATTCGAAACGGAAAACTAGATAGTATTTTACTTCAAGGTTGTATTGATTACGCTGGTATTTACCAATATTTAATAAAAAATGAAATAGAACTTTCTCACTTTAAAAAAGATGTTTTTCATCTTTCTTTCGCTGATTTTTACGACATTGATAAAAAAGGAAACTATTATTATGAGATAAAATAGCAATTTGGGGACGTAGCATTTTTAACTTTTACTACGTCCCCAAATTAACTTTTTTACATCTGCTTTCTAACAATTCTATATTCATCACCAAACTGATAATAAGGACAATCTCTAAATTCACCCTTAATAAATCGATACATTTCATCTTCATCTAAATTTTT
>JAHHTN010000075.1 GCA_020024645.1 Faecalimonas sp. | reverse complement strand
CATCTAATTTTATATTAAAGTATTTTGGTATAAATAATTAAGGGAGATGATTTTCATGCTGATAAAACAGCTGATAGAGATCTATGAAATTTTGGATGGGGCGGATGCTTCAGGCGAGAAGGTGAAAAAATATATGCTTTCTCATGGTGCAGAGGAACGAAATGTAAAAATTACAAAAATGGAAGGAGAAAAGGGCTTTACAGATTTTGTTAAAATTAAAATCCCCGGAGTAAACGGAAAAACTGTTGGTGGAAAAGTTCCGACAATCGGTGTTATTGGAAGGCTAGGTGGGCTGGGGGCAAGACCAGAACGAATTGGTTTTGTTTCAGATGGAGATGGTGCCTTAGTAGCTTTGTCAGTGGCATCTAAGCTCTTAGATATGAAAAATCGTGGGGATAATCTTGAAGGGGATGTAATTGTATGTACCCATGTTTGCCCAGATGCACCGACAAGTCCACATAAACCAGTCCCTTTTATGGGGTCTCCGGTAAATATGCAACAGATGAATGAAGAAGAGATAGATGATGAGATGGAGGCAATTTTATCGGTAGATACTACAAAAGGAAACCGTATCATCAACCACCGAGGATTTGCTGTTTCTCCAACTGTCAAGGAAGGATATATTTTAAAAGTTAGCGAAGATTTGCTGGATATTATGCAAATTACTACAGGTCAACTTCCGAAAGTATTTGCTCTTTCCAATCAAGATGTTACACCATATGGAAACGGATTATTTCATATCAACAGTATTCTTCAGCCTTCGACAGCAACTGAGGCTCCCGTTGTAGGGGTTGCAATTACAACTGAAACAATGGTTGCAGGTTGTGCAACAGGAGCAACACATTGTGGAGATTTAGAAGAAACGGCAAGGTTTGTTATAGAAGTTGCGAAAGCATATGGACGCGGAGAATGTGATTTTTACGATAAACAGGAATTTGAGCAAATTATTTCTAAATATGGTTCGATGAAACATTTGCAAAAATTAGTATAAAAATAACAATAACAAGTAAACACAGGAGGTATTGAGCATGAAAACAAAGAAAACAAAGATAATATCTATACTTACAGCGATATGTATGATGGTGTCTGTGATGACAGGGTGTACTTCTACAGAAAATAAAACAGAAAGTGAAAAACCAACAGACAATATAGGGGAAACACAAGAAAATATAGACCAAGAGCCACAAGGAGAGGTAGATATTCCAGAAGAAGAAAAATATGGCGGTGTCTTAACGATGGCTCTTTCAGCTGTAGCAAGCAATTTGGATCCAATAAAATTTACTGGAACTTATGAAGACCAAATTATCAGAACAATTGGTGATACGTTGGTGGCATATAATCATGATATGACAGAAATGGTAGGTCTTCTTGCTACTGAATGGAGTGCAAATGAAGCAGGAGATGTCTACAATTTTAAACTCAGAGATGATGTTTATTTTCAAAAGGGTAAATATCAGGATGGAAGGCAGATGACAGCAGAAGATGTTAAATATTCACTAGAACGTTCTGCAAAAGAATCTGCATTAAATCGTCTGGATATGCTGGATCATGTGGAAATTGTTAATGATTTTGAGGTTAATTGTTATTTAAAGACACCAAATGCAGCTTTTTTAGCCGCTTTAAATAATGGAGGAAATATTATTGTTCCAAAAGAAGAAGTAGAAGGCTGGGGCGATAATTTCGGCGCTCATTTGGTTGGAACAGGACCGTTTGCAATGAAGGAAATGATTACAGACCAAAGTTGCGAGGTTGTTCGAAATGATAATTATTGGGGTCCAAAGCCATATCTGGATGGGGTAATTTTTAGATTTATTACTGACGTAAATATGAGAAGCAATGCTTTAAGATCCGGAGAAATTCAAATTGCAAATGACCTGAAAGATGAAAGTATTAAGATTATTCGCGAGGATAAAAATTTAAAAACCAACGAAATTCCAGGTATGCAAATTAACTATTTGTATATGAACATGATAGAAGGACCAACAGCAGATATCCGTGTTAGAACTGCGATTATTCAAGCTTTAGATATTGAGCAAATGAATAAAGCATTATATCAATATGGAGAAGCAGATCGAGCCTATATGCCATTACCTCCAATTTCATGGGGATATGACAAGGAGCTGGAAGAGTCTGTCCCTAAGTATGACCCAGAAGCTGCTAAAAAACTGCTTGCAGAAGCAGGTTATCCAGATGGATTTTCAATGGAATATTATACTTCTGATTCTTCGTCTGCAATGAAAGTAGCAACTATTTTTCAACAGTATATGAAACAAAATCTAAATATTGATGTACAGATTAAAACAGCTCAGTGGGGAACCTTCAGTGCAATGGGTGCGTCCGGTAAAGCACCTATTTATGGAATGAGTTGGACATGGGACCCAGATCCATACTTCTATCTTAACCAGATGTTCCATAGCAATGCAATTGGTTCTCTCGGAAATGGTCAAGGATTTAATAATCCGGAGGTAGACAAACTGTTGGATGATGCAGTAAAGATATCAAATCAGGAGGAAAGAGCAAAATTGTATAAACAGGCTCTGAAAATTATTGTAGAATCCAATGCACAGATTAATTATAGCAATATAAAGATTATAGATGGTCTTTCTAAGAAGGTACAGGGATATGATAGCTATGCTGACAGACATATTGTAATCTGTTCTCCAGAAGTTAATACATGGCTGATGAAATAAAGAAACATATCAAAAAAATTATTTGTTGATATTTGTTTTATGGATTCTCTAAGTTTATGTTGACTTAAAGGTTCACCAGGGTTTTGTATCCTGTGCTTTTAAATCCAAGTAAAGCACAGGATACAAAATAATTACTGACTATTATTCTGGGGGAGCTTTTGTCGGTCAACCAGAATAGGAGCAGTACGATGCTAAAGATTATACTTAAAAGAATTTTACAACTAATTCCGGTCTTGTTTATTGTAATTGCTATTGTTTTTACAGTTACCCGATTAATTCCGGGTAATCCGGCGATGATTATTTTAGGTCCACAAGCTTCTGTAGAAGCAGTAGAAAAACTGACGGAAGAATTAGGATTAAATGAAAGTATTCCAAAACAGTTTGCAATGTATTTGGGAGGTGTTTTGAAAGGAGATTTTGGTACCTCATATCGTTATAATCAGCCTGTTTTGGATTTGTTGTTGGAAAAGTTACCTAATACACTTTACTTAACAGTTGCTAGTATTATCATTGCACTGTTGATAGGAATTCCGGTCGGAATTATTTCTGCTGTGAAACAATATTCAATTTTTGATTATACAGCAATGTTTGGTGCTTTAATTGGAGTTTCAATCCCTTCGTTTTGGTTAGGGCTAATGCTTGTTCTAATTTTTAGCGTTAATCTTGGATGGCTGCCTTCTATTGGTATGGGAGAGATGGCAAATGGAATAGGAGATATGTTGAAACATCTCATTTTGCCTGCATTTTGTTTATCAACCGGAAGTATGGCCGAGTTTGCAAGAATTACCCGCTCTAGTATGCTAGAGGTAATCAATCAGGATTATATTAAAGCTGTAAGAGCCAAAGGAATTAAAGAAAATAAAGTTATTATTAAACACGCATTAAAAAATGCTATGCCACCAATTATCACTGTAATAGGTATGAGATTTTCATTCTTAATGGGTGGTGCAATTTTGGTAGAAACAATATTTACAT
Source organism: Faecalimonas sp. (assembly GCA_020024645.1). Taxonomy (GTDB): domain Bacteria; phylum Bacillota; class Clostridia; order Lachnospirales; family Lachnospiraceae; genus Faecalimonas. Next base: position 5,639 of record JAHHTN010000075.1, on the reverse strand, counting down.
GGCCAGGGATGGGAAGATTGATTGTAGATGCAATTGGAAACAAGGACTATGCAGTTATTCAAGGTTGTGTTTTATTCATGGCAATTTTTTATGTTTTAATTAACTTGATTGTAGACATTATTTATACATACCTAAATCCAAAAGTGAGCTATGAAAATGAAGGTGGTGGGCATTAATGGAAAAGACAGCAAAACTAGGTTTAAATAATCAGCAGGAAATGATCTTAAAAGAGAGAAGAGCCAACAATGCGTGGCATAAATTGATCAGAAATAAATCTGCAATGATTGGGTTAGTAATAGTTGGTATTGTAGTTTTTGTTGCAATTTTTGGTCCATTACTCACATCAAAAGATCCCTATGAAATGGATTTTATTAATATGTACGCTAAACCTGGTCAGAATGGAATGATTTTAGGTGGCGATGAATATGGTAGAGATTTATTTACTCGCATAATTTATGGAGCAAGAGTGTCAATTTTAGTTTCTGTTGGTGGTATGAGTGTAGGAGCTGCTTTTGGAGTAATTATCGGTTTGTTTTCCGGATTTAAAGGAGGATGGATTGATAATGTGCTTATGAGAATTATGGATGGTATGTTTGCTTTTCCATTTATTCTGTTAGCCTTGCTGCTTTTAACAGCACTTGGAGAAGGAATGCAGAATGTCATATTGGCAATAGGTATTGCCAATATTCCTGGATATGCTCGTATTGTAAGAGGGCAAGTTTTGATTGTTAAAAATGAGGAGTATGTCAAGGCGGTAGGTGCGTTAGGGGCTTCCAATAGTAGAATTATTTTTAAACACATACTTCCCAATATTGTTTCCGAGGTCATTGTTTATGCAACTTTAAATGTAGCTGGAGCAATTTTGACAGAATCTTCATTAAGTTTTTTAGGATTGGGAATTGTACCACCAACAGCATCATGGGGAAGCATTCTGAAAGCTGGACAGGATTGCCTTACCACCGCACCACATATTGCGTTGTATTCAGGAATTGCTATCTTAATTACAGTGTTAGGTTTTAATCTCTTAGGAGACGGAATTCGAGATGTTTTGGACCCCAAAATGAAAAAATAGGGATTTCAATTTCGGGTAGAATGGAGATTGGATATGAGCGATGTATTATTACAGGTGAACAATCTACAGTCTTATTTTTATACTGCTACAGGAGTAGTTAAGGCAGTAGATGGAGTAACATTTTCATTAAATAAAGGAAAAACATTAGGAATTGTGGGAGAATCTGGTTCCGGAAAAAGTGTAACCTCCAATACTATTATGAAGCTTTTGCCTAAAAATGGGAAAATAGTAAATGGGGAGATCCTGTTTGAGGGAAAAGATATTGCAAAGATAAAAGATAAAGAGATGCTAAAAATTAGAGGACAAGAAATATCTATGATTTTTCAGGATCCAATGACAGCACTTGACCCAGTGTTTCGAATTGGTGATCAGGTTATGGAAGTTATTTTAGCTCATCATAAAATACCAAAAGAAGAAGCAAGAAAATTAGCTATTAAAGCTTTAGAGATGGTTGGTATTCCCCAAGCTGAAAAAAGGATGGAGTCTTATCCACACGAATTTTCAGGAGGAATGAGACAAAGAGTTATTATTGCGATGGCTATTGCATTGGAACCAAAGCTGATCATAGCTGATGAACCTACTACGGCGTTGGATGTAACGGTACAATTTCAGGTATTGGATCTTTTAAAAGATTTACAGAAAAAGATGGGAACATCTGTTATTTTAGTTACACACAATCTTGGGGTTGTATGGAGTATGTGTGATACAGTCATGGTTATGTATGCCGGAAAAACTGTAGAATATGCAGATGCAAAGACTTTGTATCAAAAAGCAAGACATCCGTATACATGGGGACTTTTAAATTCTATGCCCAAACTAGACGATGATCCTAATAAGCCCTTGGCTTCGATACCCGGAACTCCACCAGATTTAAAGTTAACTGGAAATAGCTGTAATTTTCATAATCGCTGTAAATATTGTCAAAAAATTTGTAAAGAAAAAGCTCCTGAACTGGTAGAGGTAGAACCAGGGCATTTTGTGGCATGTCATTTTCAGACCAAGGAAAACTTTATGCAGAGAGAGGAGGAATAACCAATGGGAGAAAGAAAAACAATTCTAACAGTAGAACACCTCAGCAAGACGTTTAAAGTGAAAAGTCCTCATCTGTTCGAAAAGCCTGGATATTTACAGGCAGTTAACGATGTTTCCTTTCAGGTGAAAGAGGGGGAAACACTTGGTATTATTGGAGAATCAGGATGTGGTAAATCTACTTTAGGAAAAAGTATTTTGCGATTAACAGAACCTACATCCGGCAGGGTCAACTATAATGGAATTGAAGTGTTAGAACAATCCGGTAGTGAGATGAAAGCCCTTAGAAAAGAAATGGGAATCGTTTTTCAGGATCCGTATTCTTCTCTAGACCCAAGAAAAACAGCAGGGTATTTAATTGAAGAGCCGATGATTATACATAACATAGGTACTCCGGAAGAACGTAAAGAAAAGGTGAATGAACTGCTGAAATTAGTGGGTTTGGATTATTACCATGCAATTCGTTATCCACATGAATTTTCAGGAGGACAAAGGCAGAGAATTAATATTGCACGAGCATTAGCATTAAATCCCAAATTGATTGTATGTGATGAACCTGTATCGGCATTGGATGTTTCTGTTCAGGCACAAGTAATCAACTTGATGAAGGAACTGAAATCAAAACTAAAGCTAACATACTTGTTTATTTCACATGATTTGAGTGTGGTAAAATATATCAGCGATAGAGTTGTTATTATGTATTTGGGTAAAATTGTGGAGATTGGAGAAGCAAAAGAAATTTATGAAAATCCAAAACATCCATATACTGAAGCTTTATTCTCGGCTATTCCGCCAGCAAGTCCAATGGAAAATAAGAAAAGAGTTAAATTGATTGGGGAGATTCCTAGCCCATTAAATCTTCCAAAGGGATGTGCATTTTCTACTAGATGTCAATATTGCACAGAACGTTGCAAGAAGGAGATACCACAATTAAAGACAGTGAACGGTGAACATCAAGTAGCTTGTTTTCGTTATGAATTTTTATAATAAGAAGTGCAAGGTGATTTTATGGATATCAAAAAAAAATTGTGGCAAATAGTTGAAGAAGAAAAAGGCGAGCTGCTTGAGATTTGTTCTGATTTAATTAAAATTCCAAGTGTGACTCCAGAACAAAACGAAGCGATTGTGGATTTTGTAACAGCCTATTTGACAGCATCAGGAATAAAAAATCGGGTTGTCAGAGGACCAGAAAATACGCCAAGTATTTTAGCAGAAGTAGGATTAGAAGAAGGTAAGACAGTAGTAATTAATGGCCACAATGATGTAGTTCCAGTAGGAGATTTAACAAGATGGAATTTTTCTCCATATAGTGGAACAATTACAGACAAGCATATCTTAGGGCGCGGAACGTCGGATATGAAGTGTGGTGTTGGAATGGCATTATTCCTTTTAAAGATGATTCAAAAACACCATTTGAATTTAAAAGGGAAATTAAAACTTCAAATTGTTCATGATGAGGAGTCCGGCGGAGAAAAAGGATCTATGTGGCTAGTGGATAATGGATACGCAGATGACATCGATTTTTGTTTGATTCCTGAGCCTACTTCATATAACAATGTTGAGGTGGGACAAAAAGGAAGTATGAGGGTTCTCATCACAACCTATGGAACACCCGTAAATGGAAGCATTATCAATTATGTCGGTGAAAATGCAGTACATAAAATGATAAAAATTCTGAACAGATTAGACGAAATATCAAAATTGAAGGGAGTATATTCAGACGAGCAACAGCAGGTGCTAAAAGATTCAAAAAATGTTATTATGGATTGCTTTGGGGTTGAGGGTGTAGAAGACGCTATTGATCATGTAAATGTTAATATTATGAGAGTGGATGGCGGTCTTGGAAATAGCATGACACCAGAGGTATGTGAAGCTTTAATTGGTACATTAGTTCCTGTAGGTATTCCGACACAAGCAGTAAAAGATAAGATTGATCAGATTATTAAAGAAGAAAAAATGACTGGGGTTAAAGTTGAATATCCACGTTGCAAAGATGGGGCATGTACAGATGTAAACACCGAACTGGTAAAATCAGCAGTCGATAATGCACAACAAGTTTGGAATAGAAAAGTAGTACCTGCATATCAATGGGCCACCAGTGATGCTAAGTTTTTTAGATATAAGGGAATCCCAACCATTCAATATGGACCTGCTAATACAGAAGGAATTCATGCGTATAATGAAAATGTCGATATAGAAGACGTGGTAAATTGCACAAAAATATATTTTGGAATCCTTGAAGACTTGATTGGGTTTGATTTATAAAGAGGGGTAAGAGGAATGAAAAACTTAGAATTAAAAGAAAAATGGTGGACTTTGATAGATGAAACCAAAGACGAACTGCTGGATCTATGCTCCCAACTTTTGCAAAGACCGAGCATCAATCCACCAATCAATGCAACAGAAATTACAAACTATATTGTAAATTATTTAGAAAGTAATGGAATACCATATCAGCTTTTATATAATAAACCTAATATGCCCATTATTGTTGCAGAAGTTGGTAATTCAGAAGGGAAAACACTTTGTATTAATGGGCATACAGATATTGTACCACCAGGAGATTTAAGTAAATGGAATTTTGATCCTCATTGTGGAACAATTACTGATACTCAAGTTAGAGGCAGAGGTGCATCTGATATGCTTTGTGGAGTTGCACTGGCTCTTCACATTGCAAAGTTAATTGTAAAAAATAAAATTAAAATTTCAGGGAGATTGTTGCTTCATTTAGTTTCTGATGAAGAAAGCGGAGGGCAATATTGTAGCAAGTGGTTAGTGGAAAATGGGTATGCAGAAAAAATTGATGCAGTTATGCTTCCGGAACCAACCTCTTACAATAACGTAGAAAGTGGTTCAAAGGGTAGTGTAACGATTGTTATTAAATGTTATGGTACACAAGCCCATGCTAGCGTGTGTAGTTTTATAGGAGATAATGCAATTACAAAAATGGTTCGGATTCTTAGCAGAGTAGAAGAATTAAGACAAATGCAAGCAGTTTACGAAGAACATCAACTACCGGTTGTTTCAAATGCAAAGAAAATTGCTGAAACAATTTTAAAGGTAAAGGGTGTAGGAGAAGTGATTGATCATGTTACCTGTAATGTAAGTTATATTAAAACAGGCAATGGAGAACAAGCAGCATCTTCTGAGTACTGTGAGGCAAGGGTTGCTTATGGTGTTCCGGTAGGAATAAAATCAAGTGATGTAAAGATGGCTTTCGAAAATTTAATTGCTGAAATGAATCTACAAAATGTTGATATAGAATATGTTCGTGTTACAGAACCGACATATACGCCTGCAAGGGAAGAAATTGTACAGACAGCATTGGAAAATGCCAATTATATTTGGAATAAGGAAGTTATTCCAGTTTATCAGTGGGCTACAAGTGATGGAAAATATTATAGGTATGCTGGAATACCTACAATTCAGTATGGACCAGCGAACATTGATGGCGTTCATGGGTATAATGAGTGTGCAGATATTGAAGATATATTAAATTGTGCAAAAACATATTGTGCAGTCATTACGGATTTTCTGG
>JAHHTN010000074.1 GCA_020024645.1 Faecalimonas sp. | reverse complement strand
GTATATATATGGAAATGGTGATATATTTCCAGAGATAGAAGAACAAATAAAAGAAGAAAAGCTAGATAATCAACTTATTCTAAAGGGAGAAGTATCAGATGTTTCGTTGATTTATGGACAAGCTGCAATGTTTGTTTTAACCTCATATAGAGAGGGATTACCATTAGTATTATTGGAAGCAAAGGCAAACCATCTACCATGTATTAGTTTTGATATTATAAGTGGTCCAAAAGAGATTATAAGAGATGGAATTGATGGATTTCTTATTCAACCATACGAAAAAGAAAAGATGGTAGAAGCAATAGAAAAATTGATTAATGATACTTCGTTAAGAAAAAAAATGTCAGAAAATGCAGAAGATAACTTGTCAAAATTTTCTGAGGAAGAAATTATGAAACAATGGAAACAGTTGATAGAAGAAGTATAGAAGAAGGTGAATAGGTGAAAAGTTTGTTTTGGGAAAAAGGTGAGTTTAAACTTTGGATATTATTACTATGTGCATATCACTTTTTTCCTTTTATTACGACAAAAGGGAGTATAGTATTATATGTATGGGCATACATTGTTCCTCTTGCGTATATTGCATGGAATTTTAATTACTTAAAAAAAATAGTTTCGTTTATTGCACGTTCAGAGGTATTGATTTGTATATCTGGAATAATTATTCTAAGTTGTATTAGTTTAATTATACCGATTATTTACAATACGGGGGACTTTACTTATCTGACAGATTCGATATTAGGTATGGTAAAAATTTTAATACGAATGCTATTTATAGTTCTTGTAATCGTTAAAAATATTCCAGAGGCAACAAAAGAAACTTTTATGAAGTATTTCATATATTCTTGTTGTTTATACATATGCAGTACAATCGTTATGATGCTTTTTCCAGGGATAAAAGAAGTTTTTTACCAATTGGTAAAAGAGAGTGATCATTCTAAATTAATGGCTATGGATGCAAGATATAAAACCAGATATGGTTGGGGAGGTTTTTCAGGTTTTGAATATACCTTTAAATGTGTATTGGCTATTATATTTAACAGTTATCTTATTGAAACTAGGATAAAACAAAAAAAAATTTGGATCAATGTAGGAATTTCGTTATTTTTGTTAGTGGGAACTTTGTTTTATGGAAGAGTAGGCTCATTATTTGGTGGTTGTGTCTTAATTATTTTGTTTATCAGACTCTTGAAAAAACGTCCTAAGATTTTAGTTGGTGTGATTATTGCAGGAGCGATAGGCAGTATTGCACTTTTTATTTTACAAAGCAGAAATGAGACGATTAAAACATGGTTTAATTGGGCGTTTGATTTATTTGTTACTTTTGCAAAAACAGGACAATTTGAAACGGAATCATCTAATGTATTGTTAGAACAGATGTTATTTATTCCTGAGATAAGGACTATTTTGTTTGGTGATGGTGTATTCACAACATTGAAGGGGTATTATATGTCTACAGATGCTGGAATTATGAGGTCTTTGTTATTTGGTGGACTAGGTTTTGCGTTATTGAGATATTTAAGTTTTTATATACCATTAGGGTTAAATCTGTTTAAGAGAAAGATGAAATCTGCAGACAAAATAATGTACTTTTGGGTATTATTACTTTGTATCGTGTTTGAAATAAAAGGAGAAATATTATTTTCATGCATACCAATATTTATATGGGTAATGACATTAGAGCAATATGAACAATGGAGGAAAATAAAATGGAGAGAGATTTAAGTTTTAAAAGATTATTTAAAATGTATATTTTAAATATTTGGGTGATTATTTTAGCGGGTGTTATTGTTGCTGGAGCAATGGCAATTATTTTGAAAGGAAAAGCAGAGGCATCAGTGACACAAAGCATTTACTTAGTATATGATTTAGATACGAAACAGAAAGAAACTCTTGAAACAAAAAGAAATATTTATTTCGATGCTTATAAAGGTTTGATAAGTGGAAATGTATTATTAAATTCAGATGAATTTTCAGAAGAAGACAAAGCAATTTTAAGTGGAATGAACACGGAAGTCGAGTCGAGTTGTTATACACTTACACTTTCAGCAGAAGATATAAAAAAAGATGAAGAGCTATTGAATCGTTATGTGAAAGCGTCTGAAAAATGGATGCAAGAAAAATATAAAGATAATAGTATTAGTGTAGAAACATTTAAGAAAACAAGTACAAGTAGTGAAGGTGGAGTAAGTATTATGAAAATGGCTCTAGGTTTCATTGTAGGTGCAATTTTAGCAGCGCTAGGACTCTTTATTTGGTTTGTAGCAGATAAAAAAATTAGAACAGAGGAAGATGTGAAGTATTATACAGAACTTGAATGTCTTACTATAGTAAAAAGGAGATAGTTATGGGAAGAACAACAGTTGATATTGAGAACTTAAGAGAAATTGTTTTATTATCCGAAGATAAAGTATGGGGTATTACTAGCTTGTCGAAAAAGACTGGAAAAACTTTTGTGGCACGTCAACTTGTGGAAAGTCTATCAAAAGCAGGAAGAAAAGTTGTGTATTTATCTTTTTATAAGGAAAGTGGAGAAGAAACGAAAAACTTTTTAGACAAAGAACTAAAAAACAAAGAAAATGTATCGGGTTCAGTAAAAAGTGTTGCGTTAAAAGATTCTCGTCATTTAGAAGAAATTGTGTATAGTGAAAAGTTTACACAATTAGTAGAAGAGTATAAGAAAGAGTATGATTATATCATCATGGATATAATGAGTATGCAAGAAAACAGTCTTGCAAAAAAAATTGCGAGTGTTTGTGAAAATAACTTTATTGTCGTTGCAAAAGATTGTGAAAATGGTGAAGAATTAGAAAGAATGGTACATCAATTAAAAATGTTGAATGTTCGTTTAGCAGGAATTGTTTTAAATGAGTACCACGAAAAAAAGAAATGGCTTAGAATGTAAGGAGGAGCAAGATGAGAACATATTTAGTGACAGGAGGAGCAGGATTTATTGGTTCAAATTATATTCTCTACATGTTGAAAACATATGGTGAAAATATTAACATTATTAATGTTGATAAGTTGACTTATGCTGGGAATTTAGAAAACTTATCAGAAGTGGAAAATTTTCCAAATTATAAGTTTATAAAAGCAGATATTTGTGATAGAGAAGCAATTGAAAAAATTTTTGAAGAAAATGATATTGATAGAGTGGTTCATTTTGCCGCAGAAAGTCATGTGGATAGAAGTATTAAAGAACCAGAAGTTTTTATTAAAACAAATGTACTAGGAACGTTAGTCTTGTTGAATGCAGCGAAAAGAGCATGGGAGGTTAATGACGGAGTTTATCAAGAAAATAAAAAATTTCTACATGTATCTACAGACGAGGTATATGGTTCTCTTGAAAATAATAATGAGTATTTTTATGAAACAACACCATATGATCCGCATAGCCCATATTCTGCAAGTAAGGCTTCTTCTGATTTTCTAGTAAAATCATACATGGACACATATCATTTTCCAGCAAATATTACAAATTGTAGTAATAATTATGGACCATATCAATTTCCTGAAAAGTTGATTCCTCTTGTGATTAATAATGCACTAAAGGGAGAAAAACTTCCAGTATATGGTGATGGTAAAAATGTAAGAGATTGGTTATATGTAGAAGATCACGTGAGAGGAATTGATGCAGTCCAAGAAAAAGGAAAGTTATATGAAACATATAATATTGGAGGGCATAACGAGAAACAAAATATTGAAATTATACACATTATTTTAGATACGTTGTTAGAACTTTTACCGAAAAGTGATGAACGAAGAAAAAATATTTCAGAATCGCTTATTACTTATGTGACAGATAGAAAAGGTCATGACAGACGCTATGCAATTGCACCAGATAAAATAGAAAAAGAAATAGGCTGGACTCCTGAAACAAAATTTGAAGTTGGGATTAAGAAAACAATTCAGTGGTATTTAGAGAATGAAGACTGGATGAAAAATGTTACAAGTGGTTCTTACCAAAAATATTACAAAGAAATGTATGGAGACAGATAATATATTTCAAAGAATTGGAGATGAAAAGATGAAAAAAAGAAAGGGAATTATTCTTGCCGGAGGGACAGGTAGCAGATTGTATCCTCTAACAAAAGTGATTTCAAAACAGATTGTTCCAGTATATGATAAGCCAATGATTTATTATCCGTTATCAATTTTATTATTGGCAAATATTAGAGAAATTTTAATTATTTCTACACCAAAAGATATTGATGGTTTTAGAAATTTGCTAGGAGACGGAAAAAAGATGGGAATAGAACTTTCCTATGCAGTTCAAGAACAACCAAATGGTTTGGCAGAGGCGTTTATTATCGGAGAAGATTTTATCGGAGATGATGACGTGGCATTAATTTTGGGGGATAATATTTTTTACGGACAAAGCTTGTCAGATGTGTTGAAAAATGCAACTGAGAGAGAAGAAGGTGCAACTATTTTTGGATATTATGTGAAAGAACCAAGTGCATACGGAGTTGTTGAATTTGATAATGAATTAAATGTATTATCAATTGAAGAAAAGCCGGAAAATCCAAAAACAAATTATGCTGTTCCAGGTTTATATTTCTATGATAATGATGTTGTGGAAATTGCAAAGAGTGTTAAACCCTCTGCAAGAGGAGAAAAGGAGATTACAAGTGTAAACAACGAATACTTAAAAAGAGGTAAATTAAAAGTAGAGTTGCTTGGTCGTGGATTTGCATGGCTTGATACTGGAACACCGGATGGATTATTAGAAGCAGCAAATTTTGTTGCTACTTTTCAGAAAAGACAAGGTTTATATGTGTCATGTATTGAAGAAATCGCATATAAGAGAGGTTTTATCGATAGCAAACAGTTGGAAGAATTGGCGTTGGAATTACCGAATACACCGTATGGAGAGTATTTGCTAGAAATAGCTAAAGGACATTAGTATAAATAAAGAGGAAGAAAAATGAAACGAGATTTACTGGTAACGATTATTGTTTTGACATATAAAGATTTTAGTGGAATAAACAAAACAATAGAAGCGATTCTTGAACAGACCTATCAGAATATCGAAATTATTATTAGTGATGATGGTTCGGAAAATTATCAAGAAAATATGTTTTTGCCATTTCAAAGAGAAGCAGAAGAAAAAAATAAGAAAATAATTTTGAAACATCTTGTTCAAAATGAAGGAACGGTAAAAAATATTAATGGAGCATTGGAATTAGCAACAGGAGATATTATTGGATTTCTGGGGTGTGGTGATTACTATGCTTCAAAAGAGACGATTAAAGAGGTGGTAGAGGAATTCATTGATAAAGATGTACAAGTTGTTACAGGAAAAATGCAGGGGATCTCTGTTTCTAATCCTCAGAAAACAACGTGCTTACCGGAGAAGCATCTTATTAAACTATTAAAAGAAGGAAATCGAGATAAAATTTATCAAAAGATGTTTAATGAAAATTGCTTTTGTGCTCCGGCGACATTTTATAAAAAAGAAGTTTATGATCAAGTCGGAAAATATGATGAAAGAATGCGACTCATTGAAGATTATCCATTTATGTTTAAACTAGTTTTAAATCATATAAGAATAACTTTTATAGATAAATATATTACGATATATTTATTTGATGGCGTTTCAAGTGGAAAACAAAGCCCAGCAATTTGTACGGATTTAGAAAATATAAAAAAATATGTATTGTTGCCACACATAGAGGAATGTGACCGGAAGGGAAGAAGATTGTTTTTATATAATTATGAAAGAAAGAGCAAAAAAACGATGACAGGGAAAATGTGTATAGCCATAAAATATTTCGATCAATTTTTATATTGGCAGTATAAACGTGTTGTCGGTATTTGTAAGGCACAGAGGCGAAAATAATGATTTGTAATACAAAATTGATTGAATTTAAAGATATTGTAAATACCAAAAATAGTCAAAAATACATGGGACATTTAGTACCAATTGAAGTGGGAATGGATATTCCTTTTGTGGTAAACAGATTATATTATATTACTGATGTTCCACAAAATGAAACAAGAGGATATCATTCGCATAACGATTTGGAACAGGTGCTTATTTGTTTACATGGAAGTGTGACTATTAAAGTAAATACCCCATATGAAGAAGAACATGTTGTTTTAGATAAGGTAAATAAGGGATTGTATATTGGACCAATGGTCTGGAGAGAAATGTATAATTTTTCTGAAGGAGCAGTGCTACTTGTGCTAGCATCAAAACATTATGATGAGGATGATTATATAAGAGATTATGCTGAATATTATCAGATAGCAGAAGCATATTTTGGAGGAGGAAAAACAAATGATACCGTTTAATGATTTTCATGGTATGCATGAAGAATTACGAAATGAAATGGGAGAAATGTTTCAAAAAGTGTATGATAAGAACTGGTTTATTCAAGGAGAACAGGAAGAAACATTTAATGGAAAATTTGCGCAATATTGTGGGGCTAAATATTGTATAGGTGTAGGAAATGGTTTGGAAGCATTGAGAATGATTCTTCAAGCGTACAATATTGGGGAAGGAGATGAAGTTATTGTTCCTTCAAATACATTTATTGCTACTGCATTAGCAGTAACATATGTAGGAGCGAAACTTGTTTTTGTAGAACCAGATATCACAACATATACAATTGATCCATTATTAATTGAGGAAAAAATTACAGATAAAACAAAGGCTATCATAGCAGTGCATTTATATGGACAAACTTGTGATATGGATTCTATTATGGAAATTGCTAAGAAGCATAATTTAAAAGTAATTGAGGATGCTGCACAAGCACATGGAGCTGAATATAAAGGAAAGAGAGCTGGAAACTTAGGTGATGCAGCTGGATTTAGTTTTTATCCAGGTAAAAATTTAGGTGCTTTAGGAGATGCGGGAGCAATTACAACAAATGACGAAGAATTAGCAAGAAAAGTTCGTGCTATTGGAAATTATGGTTCAGAGAAAAAGTACAATCATATTTATAAAGGGACAAATTCAAGATTAGATGAAATGCAAGCAGGATTTTTAAATGTAAAGTTAAACCATTTAGATAAGTGGAATGATAGAAGAAGAGAAATTGCTAATCGTTATCTAGATGAAATTAAGAATCCTAATATTGTGTTGCCGACAGTAAAAGAAGAAAATGTACCAGTATGGCATATTTTTGCAATTCGTTCGGAAAAAAGAGAAGAATTAATCGAATATCTTGCAAAAAATAATATAGGAACAATGATACACTATCCGATTCCGATTCATATGCAAAAGGCATACGAGGACTTAGGATATAAACAGGGAGATTATCCAATCGCAGAAAAAATTTCAAATGAACAGATTAGTTTACCTATGTTCTATGGATTAAAGGACGAAGAAGTAGATCATATCATTTCATGTTTGAACGCGTGGAAATAAATAGAGGTATGTATATGAAAAAAGGGAAAAATGTTATTTTAGAAGAGGATGTTTTTATAGGAAATGATGTTGTCTTAGGTGATAATGTGTATGTTGAACGTGGAACAATTATCCATGACAACGTAGAAATTGGTGCCAATACTTTTATTGGCGCCAATAGTATTCTTGGAGAACATCTCGTTGGGTATTACAAAGATAGAGAAAACTTCAAACAACCTAAATTAAGTATTGGAGAGGGTAGTTTGATTCGCAGTGGTGCGATTATTTATGGTGATGTAAAAATTGGAAAAGAGTTTCAGACAGGACATCGTGTTACTATAAGAGAGAATACTCAAATAGGGGATTTTGTTAGAATAGGAACAAATTCCGATATTCAAGATGGTGTTGAAATTGGAAATTATGTTAATATTCATAGCGATGTGTTTATTAGTGCTGACAATAAGATTCATGATTATGTTTGGATTTGTCCAAGGGTATTATTTGCCAATGATTTTACACCACCATCAAATGAAATTAAGGGTTCGATTGTAGAAAGTTTTTCGACAATTTGTTCTAATACAACTATTCTTCCAGGAACTCATATTAGAAAAAATGTGTTGGTTTGCGCAGGAGCTGTTATGGGTGGCGATTCGGAAGAAGGGTTTGTTTATATGGGGATTCCAGCAAAAAAGGGAAAACCAGTAAATGAAGTAAAAAACCATATCACGAAGGAACAAGCATATCCATGGCCATTACAGTTTGACAGAGGAATGCCATGGAAAAAAGAGTCGTTTGAAGAATGGAGTAATTCATGAAACGTTTTATAAATTTATATAAAAATTTATCGAATGAAGCAAAAGCATCAGCGTGGTTTGTTGTATGCAATATTATTCAAAAAGGGATTTCTTTTTTTACAATCCCGATATTTACACGATTATTAACAACAGAAGAATATGGTATGACAAATGTATATCAATCTTGGATGAGTTTGATTATTATTTTTGCAACATTGAATTTGCAATATGGTGTATTTAATACAGCAATGATTAAGTTTGAAGAAGATAGAGATAGGTTTATTTCTTCTTTGCAAGGGTTAAGTACAGTATTTACAGCAGGGATATTTGTGATTTACTTTGTTGCGCATAAAAGTTGGGATTCATTATTAGGTCTTCCATTTGTACTTATGTTGACAATGTTTGCTGAATTATTTACTTCACCAGCTTTGGGATTTTGGTCAGGAAAACAGAGATTTGATATTAAATATAAAGGATTAGTATCATTAACATTATTGATTGCAGTATTAAGTCCAATCATAGGTATTTTATTAGTTATACCTGCTGAAAATAGGGGAGTAGCACGTATTATAGGATGTGCTATGGCAAATATTCTTGCTGGTTTAATTTTATATTTTTATAATTGGAAAAAGGGCAAATGTTTATATGTAAAAGAATATTGGATTTTTGCTTTGAAATTTAATTTACCACTTATTCCATATTATTTATCTCAAATGGTATTTAATCAGTCGGATAGATTAATGATTGACTATTTAAGTGGAAGAGATAAGGCTGGAATTTATGGAGTTGCATATTCCATGGGGTTGGTTTTGAATTTTGTTATTAATGCAATTAATGGTTCGTTTGTACCGTGGACATATAAAAGTATTCGAGATAAAAAACAGAAAAATATTAAAAATATTGCTAATGGAATTTCTGTTTTAGTTGCAGTTATGTTAAGTTTACTTATTTTGATAACACCGGAATTAATGAAATTTATTGCAGGTCCAGAATATTATGAGGCAATTTGGGTTGTACCTCCAATAGCAGCTAGTTTGTTCTTTTTGTTTATGTCGCAGCTGTCTATTAATATCGAATTTTATTTTGGAGAAAACACCTTGCTGATAAAAGGATCAATTATTAGTGCAGTTGTTAATGTGGTACTTAATCTTATTTTCATTAAGGTGTTTGGTTATATTGCAGCTGGATACACAACTTTAATAGCATATATTATTTTCTGTTTAACAAATTACTCATGCATGAAAAAAATATGCAAAAAAGAATTTGGGGAAGAAAATTGGAAATTATATGATATAAAATTCTTAAGTATACTAAGCATAGTGTTTTTGATGACTATGGTTGTGTTGACAGTGTTATATCCGTTTGTTGTCGTAAGATATATAATTATTGTTGCTATTTTGTTCGCATTATTCTTGAAACGTAAACTGATAATCGAAAAAATAAAAGAAGTGCGTAAAAGATAAAAAGAAGGGCTATAGAAATGTTAAACAGGTTTAAAGCAAAGATAAACGAAATATATGTGGATAGTACAATACCATATAATAATAT
>JAHHTN010000073.1 GCA_020024645.1 Faecalimonas sp. | reverse complement strand
CAAAAGATAACTTTTATTTTCCTTTTAGACAATTCCGCTAGCAAACTTGTTGTCAATGATACTGCCGTGGATTCGATTAGTATTATTGAAATCTCACTCAATACAATTTTTGTTATCTCCTCACTTCGCACAACCATATAACCTAACTGCAAATCTAGTTTTGCTCGCTTGGAGATAACAATCGTCCGCCAACTCATACTTATACCTTTAATAAATCAATCTCTTGTTCATAAATTCCTGTTATCGATTGATTTATAATAGAAATTGGGTTGCATTTTGTAATGTTATTGTTCATAACTAAAATTCCAGCATTGCCTGGTCCTCCAATGGCTTTCAGATTTGCAGAAACACTTTGGCACTGAAACATATGTAAAATCTCATACAGAACAAGTGTTTTCTCTTCTAAAGAAAGATTCTGAAATACCTCACGCTTTTCTTTCAATGTCTTTTCTTGTGCAGATAATTTGATTCCGTATATAGTATTTTGAATTTTCCCTAAAAATGTATCGTACAATTGTAAAAGTATTTCTGGGGTAACTTCATCTCTCTCTGTTATCGTTATGTCCTTATTTTCTTTTCTTCGCAAATTAAACTTCACAATTTTTTTCAAAGTTCTGGTATCATGTTCAGATAAAATTAATTGATTTGCTCCTTTAAAAATCAGTTGTTTTCCTGTGCGCCCTGATAACCACATTTTAAATCCCTCTACTTTAAACAAGGTATCTGTTTTTATTTTGTTTATAAGAATTTCTGGATCTTTCAAATTTCTCTCTGTTCTTAGATATTCTAAAGCTGCTTCGTCACTTTGTTCAATCACATTCTTCATATACAACGGAATAAATTCGATTGTTCTTATTTCATTATCCTTTTTATCTTTTGATTTTACAAGCATATAATAAGCTCCTGTTGCCTTATTATATCCACCATATTTCTCTATATTGGATAACCTATCATCATTTGCTTTAATTGGAATCTGTCCCTTACCTTTTTTCATGATCTGTTGATCGAATAAACCACCTTTTACCTCATATGATTTTCTTGTCACAAGAATATTGTTTTTCAGTAATTGTTTTTTTACTGTAACAATTGTACCTTTATTTCCTGCTTTCCATGCAACTTCTCCATTTCTCTCCACATCATATTTTCCTGTAAACATTTCCTTCAAACTATAGGTACGTCCTGGATTTTTTCTTATAAACCAAGCAGCATCCTTTGTAAACTTCACAAAGTATGTATTGCCCACAACGATATTTAAGTAAGCATCCTTTGCATGATGAAAGTCATTCATTTCACGCACTTTAATAAACGCCGAATCCTCTTGGTAAGACTGCCTAAATTGAGACACTGTTTTTGCTTTTACATATACAATCTCCGTTTCTGGTAAAGCCTGTTTCAAAATCTCTGCCACCGCTTTTGTTCCCTGTCGTGTTTCTACAATTTGCCTTTCAATAAATCCTGCCAACTCTCGTTCACTAAAGTCATCCTTACGAGTTAAACGATCATATTTCTCTTTACTAATAAATTTTCCTTCCAAAAGACTTTTCCAAAAAGATGACCTCGCTTCCCTAATTTCCTTAGCAATTGGATAGACATCTGACTTATTTGCATTGTATTCTTTCTTTACTAACACACGGTTATTTAAACTGTCATCCATTGTCTTAGACTGCGGATAAATATGATCGATATCATATTTTGTGTTATCCCACAAATCTTCTAGTGGAATAACTTCCCCTGAATACATACACTTCCCTTTTTGTGTATAGTATAAATATAATTTATCACTTCTAAGTTGGTGATCTTCATATTTTCCTAGTTCTGCAATCCAATCTCTTTCCTCATTTTTACAAGCCTTGTATAAATCTTGCAATTGTTTCTTACGCGATTCTGTTCGCTTACTTTCTTGCTTATCTCTTGCCATTTCCACAAATACCCTTTGTGGCTTTCCTCCCATGACCTTTTCTATCTCTTTAACTACTCTTAATGTCTGCCAAATCTGACGTTTTACCGCTGGTGATACACACAATTCTTCCACTGTTTTATAATTTAATTTCGTCTTTTCATTCTTACCATTAAACGCTTCAATTGCTTCCCCAAATAAATACTTTTTACTCAGAAGTTCCATTAAATTATCGTTTGTTTCCCATAGTGCCGTAATAAGATTCCATGCTTCTCCTGTTTCTGGTGCTGGCGCTTCTATCTCCTCCAAAAATTTCTTAGATAACCTTCCCCAGCCTTTGTATGACAAGGAACATATAGATTTTTTCTGTGTCTCTGTCAAATGCGGAAACTTCTTCTCTATTCTTTTCTTCAGAAGTTTTTTATCATCACCAAACAAAACAATATCTAAGATAATATTTTCTTTGTCGTGTTGACTTAATTCCACCCCTGTTAATTTTTCTTTAAAATCATGATAAGCTGTCAACGAAGCTTTAAATTCTCCGTCTATTCCAGAAATTTCTACTTCTTTACCCGCAATCCCTTCTATACACAAATATTTTTTCAATTTTTTCTGTGTCACTTTTCGGTATCTACAAAATACTTCCTTGTAAATTTTTTGCTTTAATTCTGTTGAAATTTTTTCTCCATTTAACCGCAGATTATTAAGTTCATTTAACACCATAAATTTACTATATAATAAAGAATCTTTCGGCATAACATCTTCGCCATACAAATACGTGCACTTATTTGTCATCCGACGAATAAATTTCTCCGCACTTTCTTCAATATCTATCACTTTGCTAAAATTCCATGGATATATTTTTTGATTATTTCTTTTAACTACCCAAGAAAACTTTTCACCATTTAACGGTCCAACATAATAAGGAACTCTAAATGTAAATAATTGCTTGATTTTATCTCCTTTTTCTCTCAAAAGAAGTATTTTATCTGAAAGATTCTCTATAATTTTTTCTAACTCATATTGATGAATTTGATATGGAATAACTCCGTTATCTTTATTTACTTGCTTTGGAAGAAAGGTACCTTTTTCTAACTCCTCTTTTAAATAAAAACTCTCTTCTACATTCTCTAATTTTTTTAAAACTGCTTTTTTGAGGAAATCATAAAATTCTTCTTTACTACAGCGTTTACTCTCTAAATCTATTTTCTCTCCATTTTTCTTCGTCATTCCAACATAACTACAATAATTACAGAGCTTTCCATCTGTTTTTACAAATATCTGATTATATTCCTCTTTTGTCATATACTTCTTCACAAGAGTTTTTAGATAAATGAGATCATTTTTATGTTTTTCATAGATTTTCACCTTTGCATCTGAAATCGACTGACTATCCTTCAAAATATCAGCCAACACAGCCCAATCGTATACTGCTTTTGCTGACTCAATAATATAGTATTGTTCCCCTAACTCAGCTTCGAGCATCCCGATATAATCCTCATATCCATTGTCCGCAAATGATATGGACGGTCTTTCGCTATCATCTAATTCTTTATTATTAAAGATATCGGATAATTTTACTTTTCCTCCAACTATTAAGTTTAAAATTCCCTTTTCACATGCTTTGTTTGCACCAAGAATTTTCCACAATTTAGACTTCTTTGTACTTTTTGTAATATTTTTATCCTTTAAAATTCTTTCTACCTCCAAATAGGTTTCATCATTTACAGATAAATCAAAGTCTAACTCCTCATTTTTTATGTTTTCTATTAATTGAGAAAATGTAGTCCGAAATTCTCTAATTTCATTAATATTTCCATGTAGCAAAAAGTGTCCTCTATGTTTCATCATATGATGAAATGCCAAATAAACCAAACGAATATCTGGTACATCGTTCGTTGTCATCAGCATTTTTCTTAAATGGTAAATCGTAGGAAATTGCTGATGGTACTCTTTATCTGTAAAATTTTCGTCAACAAATAGCGCATACGGTAGCTCCGGACATTCTCCATTTAATTCTCTTTTATCTTCTGGATAATATTTGCTTTCTTTCATCCGCAAATAAAATCCTGGATCGACCTTAGTAATCTCGTCCGCAAATAATTCCTGCAGAATCTGCAATCTCCAATTTCTCCTATCCAATCTTCTCCGTGCCGTCCTAAATCCTCTTCTTTCTTCCGCTGTACTAGCACTTTCAAATAATCGAACTCCCCAAAGAGCTTTTCCATGTTTTCTCAAAACCTCATACTTTTCATTTGTTACCGCCCACCCCAGAGAGCCTGTCCCCATGTCTAAACCCAAAAAATATTTTTGCTCCATTTTCTTCTCCTTTTCGCATTTTTTTATTGACTTTTTTATCATTTACTCTTAATATGAATATAAGTTTAGTACCATACTAAATTTTACATCATAAGTTCAAATAAGAATTTATTCAAATCGTCACTTTTGTGACCCACAGTGTGTGGATAAAAACCTGTTTCATACAGGTTTTTATTTTTTATGATTTTTCAGACAAATCACTTGTTTTAATTCCTTTTATATTTTTCTAATAATCAAAATAATACAGGTAAAGAAATTTCAAATTCGTTTCCATATATTCTCATATACAAACTGTTTCGGTCATACCTATTCTAGATTTTTTCATTCTGAAACCTCCTTTTTAAAATCCCATATAATATTCGACTGAATAGAATATTATATTATTTTCAGAATTAAAACGATTTTAACACATATTGTTCAGATATTTTTCTCATACAAAAAGCGTAGCAATCCCTCGCTACGCTTTTCATGATTATGTCTATTTACTTTTTTTATCTGTTTTATTTTCTTTCTTATCTTCTTTATCTTTTTTGTCTTCTTTGTCTTCTTTTTTACTTTCAACTTGTTTACAATTATCAGCAAGCCATTCCATTATTTTATTCTGAAGAATAGCTTCTGTTACCATATCTTTTCCATTTAACTCAACAAGAGTATCTACGTTAGGATAACCATTATCTTTAGCAAAAGTTTTCATTTCTTCCTTCATTTTTTTATCAGAAATTTCTAGACCTTCTTCCTTTGCAATTAATTCCGCTACCAAAGCAGGTTTTAAAGATTCCTTCGCCATACTCTTTACCTGTTTTTTGAAATCAGCTTCTGTCTGTCCACTCTGCTTTAAATAATCTTCATAAGAAATTCCATATGATTGTTTTACAAGTTTCTTAAATTGTTCTTCAATTGTCTTTTCTTTTTCTTTTAATCTTTTTTCTGGATATTTTTTGATTTCTGCTTTATCTATAACTTCATTCCATGCATTACCACGAAGTTCTGTATCCGCTTGTTTTTTATTTAATTTTTCTATTTCTTTTTTTACTTCTTTTTGATATTCTTCAACTGTTTTTGATTTTTTAGAAACTGCTTTCACGAATTCATCATTAAGTTCTGTATATGCTTTCTCTTTGATTCCTGTAATTTTAATTGTAAAAATTACATCTGCCCCTGAAAGTTCTGGCTGTTGTAGTCCACCATATCCTTCTGGAAATTTAATTGGTAAATCAAATGTTTCATTTAACTTATGTCCATAAATTCCTTCTTCAAAACCATCTACATATTGTTCACCGTTTCCTAAAGTAAGAGTCCCTTGATCAAATACTTTTCCTGTAGATTTTAACTTTCCAGTATATTCAACTTGTGCTAAATCACCTTTTCTTAATTCTCTGCCCGTCACATCTTTTGTCTGTTCTGCCATCTTTGCTTGAATATAGTTTGTAACGTCCTCATCTGTTGCTTTTTTCACAGCAACTTTCTCTACTTCTACACCCTTATACTGTGAAATTTTCACGTATTCATTTGAAATTTCTTTCTTACCGCAACCTACTACCGAAACTGCAAGACACAGTGTAAGCATTGTCGCAATTACTCTTTGCTTTTTCATTGTCATACCTCTTCATCTCTATTTTTGTGCTCTGTAAAACCTACACTTTCTCGTTATACCACAAATCCTAGTTCTTTTAAAGAGTTTCTCTATAACTTCATAATCTTTTTATTTTTATCCCCTATTTTTTACCTGTTTTCCCTAAAGATGACTTGCACTTAAAGAAAATCAATGTTACAATATTACAAGTGTAAATAGGTAATTACATAGAAATTATTATCAGGAGGGCTATTGTGAGTTTAACAGTTAAAATACTTTTAGGTATTATCATTGTATTAGCAATCGTTTTGGTCGTGTTATACTTTCTTGGTAAAAAAGCAGAAAAACGTCAAGCAGAGCAACAGGAAAAACTCGATGCAGCTGCACAGACTGTTTCCATGCTAATTATTGACAAAAAGCGAATGAAGTTGAAAGAAGCCGGTTTCCCAGCAGTTGTTCTAGAAAACACACCAAAATATCTTCGTCGCTCCAAAGTTCCGGTTGTCAAAGCAAAAATTGGACCAAAAATTATGACTTTAATGTGTGATGCAACTGTTTTCCCAATTTTACCGATTAAAAAAGAAGTAAAAGTTGTCGTAAGTGGTATCTACATTACTGAAGTAAAAGGGGCTAGAGGTGGTCTTGAAGTACCAGTTAAGAAAAAAGGATTGTTCTCAAGATTTAAAAAAGAAAAATAGATTGCATATTGCAATCTCAGACTGTAGACAAAGTCTCGAGCTTTTTGCTCGGGCTTTTCTTATATCTAAGGTTATTCACAACAGAAAATTTCCCAAAACTTTCCATCACTCATCAACACATAAATCAAAAGTTTTACGTACATTTTTAATGTATTTTATTTTTATATTCTGTTTTTAATAATTATTCATATTTTTTGAGTTTTTATTCATTATTCTATTGCTTTTTTTTAGTTAATAATATATACTATTCACAAAAAACAAACCGAAAGTAGCTGTTATTATGAGAAAAAAAACAAATAAACTTACAATTTTTTTATTAGTCTTTGTACTATGCTTTTCTTTCTCTCCTTATGTACTAGCTGAAAACAATTTATCCTCAAAATCTCTAGACAAATCAAAAAAATATTATTTAGATGTAATTGACGAAAACAATAATATAATTACTCTTTTGGTTGAAGAAGATATTTATTATCCTAATGTTCCTTCCACCCGTTCTATCCCAAGTTATGGTGGTGGTTCATCTAGTGGTCATAAAGTAGGAGAAATCAAAACTGTCAAGGTCAAAATTACAAACGCTCAATTAGGTGCTATTGGATATACTGGATCAGTACTTACTGGTGCTGGAGTAACAAAATTAGGAAAATTAGCTGGGCAAACTGCTGCCAAAGTAGTAGGTAGTTCTATAGCTGGAGGGGTTGGTACAATTACCGCTGTTGCTGCAGCTGTTGGAACTGTGAATACACTTATCGGAAATAATGGTTTTCAAGTAACGATGAAATTTAAATGGACACACTTTGAACATAAGATCCAAGGAATAGACTTGTATGATTGGAGCCTTAATGGTGTTAATATTGTTCCTTATTAAATCAAAATAAATTTTTATTTAAAAAAAGAAAGGTGAGTAACATGAAAAATAAAAACCAAAATTTACTCATAGTCGTTGATATCATAATTTTTATCAGTATTGGATTGCTTTTATTTTATGATATACTTCCAATTAATATTCTTTGCATAATTCTCCTACCAATTATAATCTTTTCTGATTATCGTACATGGAAAAAAACTAAAAAAATCTCAACTATTTTTTCTATTCTAGTAAAATTTATTTATATGATATTACTCATTTTAGTACTATTTAAACATTAATCAAGACCACCGGCTTAGCCGGTGGCTTGCTTTAACCCTATAAGGGTCTATTACCCAATGTCATTAAGATAAGAAATTTATTATTTAGAACAGATATGATACTATTCATGTCTGTTCTTTTTTGAGGATTTTCTTATAAAAGATACAAAAAAGCACTTGACAAATAGCTAAAAAAATGTGGCGAAGCCCCTTAATTGTATTACATTTTAGGAGGTTATCGCTTATGAACTTTTCGGAAGAAGTAAAAGCAACATTGTGGGGAATTATTGATGAAATGGGGATTAATGTTTCTGATTATACGGTTAATCCGGAGAAAGATTTCTTGCGTAAAAAGAAGTGGGATTTTGCTACATTAGTAAAGTTTATTATTTCGATGGAAGGTCAATCTTTAAAAAACGAATTGCACAAATATTTCGGGTATACAACTGATTGTCCTTCAAATGCTTCGTTCAATCAAAGAAGATCACAGGTTAGTTCAAGTGCATTTGAATTTCTTTTTAACACTTTTACAGAACATTATCAAAATACATCTGATAAGAGATTCAAAGGTTATAGGCTTATTGCATGCGATGGTTCTGATATTAATATTGCACATAATCCTGCTGATACAGAAACATATTTTAAATGTGGTAAATCAAAAGGGTTTAATCAACTTCATCTGAATGCTATGTACGATTTGCTAAATAGAACATATACAGATATTGTTATTCAACCAAGCTAAATTGAAAATGAACACACAGCTTTTTGCGATATGGTTGATAGATATAATAGAGGCAGAAAAACAATATTTATTACAGACCGCGGATATGAATCGTATAATAACATTGCACATGTAATAGAAAAAGGAACTTACTTTTTATTTAGATGTAAAGATATAAGCAGTAATGGAATTATTGCTTGCTCAAAAAACAGATTACCCCAAAACGATATATTTGATTGTCATTTATCTCTTATACTTACTAGAAAATGGACAAATGAAATATTGAATAATCGTGATATATACAGACATTTTCGTAATGCACATTCCTTTGATTTTTTAGATTTAGATGAACATATTTTTTATAACATGAATTTACGAATTGTAAGATTTCAGATAATGATTATGAATGTATTTTAACTAATCTTCCGGATGATGAATTTTCGATAGATGAAATAAAAAACTTTATGCATTAAGATGGGGAATTGAAACATCATTTAGAGAGCTAAAATATGCTGTAGGATTAACCAGTTTTCATTCGAAAAACGAGAATATATTATTCAAGAAATATGGGCACGACTACTCTTATACAATTTTTGTGAGATTATTACCACTCATATCACGATTGAAAAATGTACAAAAAAACATATTTATCAAGTTAATTATACTTATGCAATTCATATATGCAGATATTTTATAAGCAAAATGGCGGAGAAATCCACGCCAGATGTTGAAGCCTTAATAAGCAAAGAAATATTACCTGTACGTCATGGGCATCATGCCCCTCGCAAAGTCGACAACAAGAAAGCGGTAAGTTTCCTCTACAGAGTAGCCTAACATCAAATATAATATACTGCTTTTTCTGGCAGATGAAAACATCTGTCTATTTGTGTTTTCAAAAATTTCAAAATGCAATAAAAATCATCCTATTTATAAGTTATATTTGAAAAGTTAGAGATAGGATGATATTTAGATTTTCTTATCTTAATGACATTGGTCTATTACCGGCTATGGGGTCTAAAGACCCACCGAATCGGTTCGTCAATCGCAACATCATTTACCTACTAAGCCCTAAAGGGCTTGTTTTACTTGTTACGTTTTACTGGCTCACCCGTAAACAGGTCTATATACTCTTTCAGTGTCATTTGATCATATTCCAAATCTTCTTGTAATTGATTTGCTATATATTCCTGAATTTTCTTTGCATTTTTTCCTACTGTATCTACATAATATCCTCTACACCAAAAATGTCTATTTCCATATTTATATTTTAAATTTGCGTGCCTTTCAAATATCATGAGTGTACTTTTTCCTTTTAGGTACCCTACAAAATACGATACACTTATGCTTGGTGGAATTTCTACTAGCATATGTACATGATCTGGACATATTTCTGCCTCTACTATTTTTACACCTTTTCTTTTGCATAACATACTTAAAGTATTTGCTATATCTTGCTTTATTTTTCCGTATGCTATTTTTCTTCTATATTTGGGTGCAAAAACAATATGATACTTACAATTCCATTTTGTATGTGATAAACTATTATTATCCATATGGATAACCTCCTTCGTACTGTAATGCGGTTGGCGAACCAACATTATTGTAACACAGGAGGTTTTTTACTGTAAGCTGAA
>JAHHTN010000072.1 GCA_020024645.1 Faecalimonas sp. | reverse complement strand
AAAAAACGAACAGAAAGAATAATTATATGATACAGTAAAAATTAGAAAAAATTAAAATAAAAAACTAGAAATGCAAGCAATACATGAGAAAATGACTTTGCATAAATTATACAAAATTTTAGGAGGTTTTCATGAGAAAACTAGCTTTAGATGATGAAATCTTATTAAAAATTGATAAACCGGCTCGCTATATCGGTAATGAAGTGAACTCGGTGATGAAAAACAAGAATGAGGTGGATATCCGTTTTGCTATGTGCTTTCCGGACGTATATGAAATTGGCATGTCACATTTAGGAATTCAAATCCTTTATGATATGTTCAATCGCCGTGAGGATGTCTGGTGTGAGCGTGTATATTCACCTTGGGTAGATTTGGATAAAATTATGAGAGAGCAACAGCTTCCCCTATTTGCATTAGAATCTCAAGATTCTATCAAAGATTTTGACTTTTTGGGAATTACAATTCAATACGAAATGTGTTATACGAACATTTTGCAAGTGTTAGATCTAAGTCAAATTCCTCTTTTTGCAAAAGAGCGAGGAGAAGAGGATCCAATTGTAATTGGTGGTGGCCCTTGTACATATAATCCGGAACCATTGGCTGATTTCTTTGATATTTTCTATATTGGAGAAGGTGAAACGGTTTATAATGAATTATTTAATGCATATAAAGAAAATAAGAAAAATGGAGGTTCAAGACAAACATTTTTAGAAATGGCAGCAGAGATTGATGGATTGTATGTTCCAACTTTTTATGATGTAGAATACAAAGAAGATGGTACTATATTATCTTTTACGCCAAATAATATACATGCGAAAGAAAAAATTCATAAACAGATGGTTTTAAACATAAGTGAAAGTTCTTATCCAGAGAAACCGGTTGTTCCTTTTATTAAAGTAACACAAGATAGAGTCGTTTTAGAAATTATGCGTGGTTGTATTCGTGGGTGTAGATTTTGTCAAGCAGGAATGATTTATCGACCAACAAGAGAAAAAAATTTAGAAAAGTTAAAAGATTACGCTTATAAAATGCTTAAAAATACAGGTCATGAAGAAATTTCTTTGAGTTCTTTAAGTTCAAGTGATTACACAGAATTAGAAGGGCTTGTAACCTTTTTAATTGAAGAATTTAAAGGAAAAGGAATCAATATTTCCCTTCCGTCATTGCGCATAGATGCTTTTTCTTTAGATGTTATGGGAAAAGTACAAGATATCAGAAAAAGTAGTCTTACTTTTGCCCCTGAAGCAGGATCGCAAAGATTGCGTGATGTTATCAATAAAGGACTTACAGAAGAAATCATACTAGAAGGTGCTGGACAGGCATTTGAAGGTGGCTGGTCTAGAGTAAAATTATATTTTATGCTTGGTCTTCCTACTGAAACAGAAGAAGATATGAAAGAGATTGCTCATTTAGCAGAAAAAGTTGCTAAACGTTACTATGAGGTGCCAAAGGAAAACCGAAATGGAAAATGTCAAATTGTTGCAAGCACATCTTTCTTTGTACCAAAACCTTTCACACCATTTCAATGGGCAACCATGTGTACAAGGGAAGAATATATCGAAAAAGCACATATTGTTAATAACGAAATGAAAGCTCAATTAAACAAAAAAAGTTTAAAATACAATTGGCATGAGGCTGATGTTACTGTATTGGAAGGTGTGTTTGCACGAGGTGATAGAAAAATTGGAAAAGTACTTCTAGAGGCGTACAGACTAGGGTGTCTATATGATTCTTGGTCTGAATATTTTCGAAATGATTTGTGGATACAAGCTTTCGAAAATACAGGTGTTAATATTGGATTTTATAATTTGCGAAAACGTGAATTAGATGAAATCTTCCCATGGGATTTCATTGATATCGGTGTAACAAAGAAATTCTTGATGCGTGAATGGACTCGTTCAATCGAAGAAAAAGTAACACCAAATTGTCGTATGGGTTGTTCTGGTTGTGGTGCTGCAATTTATGGGGGAGGTGTCTGTATTGAAGGTAAGAATTAAATTTAAAAAATATGGAGTAATGAAATTTATCGGACATCTGGATATTATGAGATATTTTCAAAAAGCAATGCGAAGAGCGGATATTCCAATTGCTTTTTCAGGAGGATATAGTCCTCACATGATTATGTCTTTTGCCAATCCTCTTGGGGTAGGTTTGACAAGTGCTGGTGAATATTTTGATATCGAACTAACAGAACCGGTTGATTCCGATTTAGCAGTGAAACGTTTAAATGATGTTATGGTTGAGGGTATGGAAGTCATAAGTTTTGTAGAAATTTCTGAAGATAAGAAAAAGACAGGAATGGCAATTGTTGCAGCAGCAGATTATATTTCTTCTGTAAAAAACGGAGAACTCCCAGTTGATTGGAAAAATAAAGCAAAGGATTTCATTATGCAAGATGAAATCCTTATCACCAAAAAGACGAAAAAAAGTGAAAAAGAAGTCAATATCAAACCGATGATTTATAAATTTGAAGTGAGAGAAAACTCTGTTTATACTCTTTTAGCAACAGGGAGTGTGGAAAACTTAAAACCAGGACTCGTCATGGAAGCTTTTACGCAATATTTAGGAGAAGCTTTTTCTTCGATTGCATTTTCGCATCACCGCTTAGAAGTATATGCTAACGTTGGTTCTGAAGAAAATAGAGAATTAGTTTCTCTAGAAAGTTTGGGAACGAAAATTGAAGCGTAAACTAATAATAACAAAGCAAGAAGGGAATATCGTTACTTCAGTTATAGAAAACGGTGAGATAGTCGAATTGCATATAAGCAATATAAATGAAAAATATCGACTCGGAAATATTTATATCGGAAAAGTAAAAAAAATTGTTTCTAATATTCAAGCCGCTTTTATTGAGATAGATAATGGAATTGAATGTTATTATGATATGAGTGAACGTGGTAATAAACCCGTTCGTGTCGGTGAAGAATTTGTTGTACAAATCAGCAGGGAAGCCATAAAAACAAAACAGACAACGGTTACCAGAAAAATTAGTTTTACTGGAAAATACAGTGTGTTAACGATAGGAGATAATCGTATTAGTTTTTCTTCAAAAATTGATAAAGAAAAAAGAGACGAATTAAAAGTGTTTATGGGAAAATATCGTTCTAAAGAATACGGTTTTATTTTACGAACAAATGCAAAAGAGGCAACGGAAAATGAAATTAAAGAAGAAATAGAGAAATTAATTAAAGAATATGAACACCTTATTCAAATTTCACCTACGCGTGTTTGTTTCTCTTGCCTAAAAGAAAGTGAGGAACCATATATTTCAGATTTGAAAAATATATATCAAGAAGGTTTATCTGATATTTTAATTGAAGATAAGAAAATTTATAATCATGTACATTCTTTTTTGCAAGAAAAACAACCTGAAGATTTGAAAAAATTACAATTCTACCACGATAAACAACTCTCGCTTTCAAAGTTATATAGTATTGAAACCGTTATACAAAACGGATTGAAAGAACGAGTTTGGATGAAATCAGGTGCATACCTTGTTATACAACCTACAGAAGCGTTAACTGTTATTGACGTAAATACTGGAAAATATATTGGCAAGAAAAAAGATGATATTGCTTATATGAAAATTAATATGGAAGCTGCAAAAGAAGTGGCAAAACAAATTCGGTTGCGAAATTTATCGGGAATTATATTAGTTGATTTTATCAATTTGGATAATAAAGAAAAATGGGAAGAATTATTAAATTACTTTAATGGGTATTTAAGAAAAGATCCAATTCAAACTGTTCTTGTAGATGTTACAAGATTACAATTAGTTGAAATTACTAGAAAAAAAGTCCGAAAACCATTGTACGAAAGCATAAGGGGGGATTCTTATGGCGAAAAAAGAGGTTAAAACGAATGCGGTTCGTATATTAGAACGATATAAAATTTCATTTGAAACAATGACCTATGAATGTGATGAATTTGTAGACGGAATTCATATTGCTGATAAACTTAATCTTCCTCATGAACTCGTTTATAAAACAATTGTTACAACTGGGAAAAGTAAAATGCATTATGTATTTGTTCTTCCAATTGAAAAAGAAATTGATTTTAAAAAAGCCGCTAAATCTGTCGGAGAAAAATCATTGGAAATGCTTCCATTAAAAGATTTAATTCAACTAACAGGTTATGTACGTGGAGGATGTACATCCATTGGAATGAAGAAACAATTTCCGACAATCATAGATCAAACAGCTCTTAGTTTTTCACAAATAATTGTGAGTGGAGGAAAACTAGGATTACAGTTAAAACTTTCTCCTCTTGATTTATCTAAAATTGCTCATGCAGAATTTTTTGATATAATATTTCATACAGAAGTTTAAAGATGAAAAAACAACTGTGATTTTTGATTTAGGGAAAGTTCTTGTTGAATATAATTGCAAACGCCATGTTTTTGAATAAAGATTAGGAAACGGGTGATTAGGGAGCAACCTCTGAAGAATGCGCTGATAAAATTTTAAAAGGACAACTAGCTGAAGTAAAATAAGAGGATATAACATGAATATATTATTTTTTTTAAAACCAAAAAGTGAAATTGCATTTATACATAAAGAAGATACATTGCGTCAAGCTATTGAAAAAATGGAATATCATAAATATTCTTCTATTCCTATGATAGATAAAGACGGAAAATACGTTGGAAGTATTACCGAGGGTGATTTGCTTTGGGGAATAAAAAATAAGTACAATTTAAATTTGAAAGAAGCTGAATTAATTCCAATAACAGAAATAGATAGAAGAATCGATTATCAGGCAGTGAATATAAATGCTGCAATAGAAGACTTAGTTGAAAAAGCTATGGATCAGAATTTTGTTCCAGTTATAGATGACCAAGGTAATTTTATTGGAATTATTACTCGAAAAGATATTATTGGATATTGTTACAATAAAATGACAAAAATTGAAAAATAGATTGACACATGTCAAAAGAGATGCTATAATACAACGGTATGCCGCACAACGAGGTTATAAGTTTCGTGATTGAACACCGAAGTTGGCGAGTAATGATAAATAGGAGGTGCCATATGTACGCAATTATAGCAACAGGTGGTAAACAGTACAAAGTAGCCGAAGGCGATATCATTAAAGTAGAAAAACTTGGTGTAGAAGCTGGAGAAACTTTTACATTTGACCAAGTACTTGCAGTAAGCGATTCTGAATTAAAAGTTGGAAACCCAACAGTAGCAGGTGCTACAGTTACAGCATCAGTAATTGGTGATGGAAAAGCTAAAAAAGTTATCGTTTACAAGTATAAAAGAAAAACTGGATATCATAAGAAAAACGGACACAGACAGCAGTACACAGCTGTTAAAATCGAAAAAATTAACGCTTAATTTTAAATTGGTGTCATAAATGATTAAGGTATCAATTTATAAAAATGAAAAGCATGAGTATGTTGGCTTTAAATCATTAGGTCATGCTGGCTACAGCGAACATGGACAAGATATTGTTTGTGCTGCTGTTTCAGTTCTCGTAATTAATACAATTAATTCTATTGATAAATTTACTGAAGCAAATACTTCTTTAGTATCAGATGAAGAATTGGGTTATATTGATTACAAGATAGAAGGTAGACCTGGGAAAGAAGCAACATTGCTATTGAAAGCCATGGTTTTAGGTTTACGAGAAATGGCAAGTGACGAAAGTTACGAAGAGTATATTGATTTAACATTTGAGGAGGTGTAAGCCATGATGAAATTAAACCTTCAATTTTTCGCTCATAAAAAAGGAGTTGGTTCTACAAAGAACGGTAGAGATTCTGAATCAAAAAGATTAGGTGCGAAAAGAGCTGACGGACAATTTGTAAAAGCTGGAAATATTCTTTACAGACAACGTGGAACTAAAATTCATCCAGGTCTTAATGTAGGACGTGGTGGAGATGATACATTATTCGCTTTAGTTGACGGTGTTGTAAGATTCGAAAGAAAAGGAAGAGATAAGAAACAAGTTTCTATCTATCCAGTAGCTGAATAATAATAAATAACATGGGCTTCAAATCTTTAGGTTTGGAGCCTTGTTTTGATATAGACACTAATAAATATATAGAAAGGAAATAAAATATATGTTTGCAGATAGAGCGAAAATATATATACGCTCAGGAAAAGGCGGAGATGGTCATGTTAGTTTTCGAAGAGAACTTTATGTACCAAACGGTGGACCTGATGGCGGAGACGGTGGACGTGGCGGAGATGTTATCTTCGAAATAGATGAAGGACTTAATACGCTTGCTGATTACCGTCATAGAAGAAAATATGTTGCAAAAGATGGTGAGCAAGGTGGAAAAAGACGTTGTCACGGAAAAAATGCAGAAGATATTATTTTAAAAGTACCCGAAGGAACTATTATTAAGGAAGCAGAATCAGATAAAGTTATTGCTGATATGTCTGGAAATAACAGACGCCAAGTTATTTTAAAAGGTGGAAAAGGCGGTCTTGGCAATCAGCATTTTGCAACATCTACAATGCAAATTCCAAAATATGCACAACCAGGACAACCTGCCCAAGAACTTTGGGTTAAATTAGAATTAAAAGTAATTGCTGATGTAGGACTTATTGGATTCCCAAATGTTGGAAAATCTACTCTGTTATCTAGAGTAACTAATGCGAATCCTAAAATCGCTAACTATCATTTTACAACAATTAACCCTAATTTGGGTGTTGTAGATATCGATGGGGCAGATGGATTTGTTATTGCAGATATACCTGGACTTATTGAAGGTGCTTCTGCTGGAATTGGTCTTGGACATGAATTTTTACGACATATTGAACGTACTAAAATGATGATTCATGTTGTGGATGCTGCTTCTACAGAAGGAAGAGATCCTATTGATGATATTTATAAAATTAATGCAGAGTTAAAAGCATATAACGAAGAAATTGCTAAACGTCCACAAGTAATTGCAGCAAATAAAATTGATGCAATTTATACAGAAAATGAAGATCCTGTAGAAAAAATTCGAAAAGAATTCGAACCACAGGGAATTAAAGTGTTTGCCATTTCTGGTGTATCAGGAGAAGGAATTCGAGAATTGCTTTACTATGTAAGTGAGCAGTTGAAAACTCTAGATCAAAAAACAATTGTATTCGAGCAGGAATACTTCCCAGAAGAAGAATTAATTCATATCGATTTACCATATACTGTCGAAAAAGAAGATGATATGTATGTTGTTGAAGGACCTAAAATTGAAAAGATGCTTGGATATACTAACTTGGATTCTGAAAAAGGTTTTGCTTTCTTCCAAAAATTCCTCAAAGATACAGGTATTTTGGATGAACTTGAGAATGCTGGTATTCAAGAAGGCGATACCGTTCGTATGTATGGATTACAGTTTGATTATTACAAATAGAAAAAATAGAAATAAGGAGGATAACAATGACAACAAAGCAAAGAGCTTATTTAAAAAGTCTTGCAATGACAATGGATCCAATTTTCCAAATTGGAAAATCAAGTATGACACCTTCCCTTACAGAAGCAATTGGAGAGGCTTTAACTGCACGAGAGTTAATTAAAATTAGTGTTTTAAAAAACTGTGCAGATGATCCAAAAGAATTAGCATGCATGATTGCAGAGCGTACTCATTCACAAGTGGTACAAGTCATTGGTAAAAAAATCGTTTTATATAAGGAAGGTAAAGACGATAAAAAGAAAATTGAATTACCTAAATAATCATTTTCAAGAGAGGTTATAATATGAAAATTGGAATTGTAGGTGGTACATTTGATCCGATACACAATGGTCATCTTATGCTTGGGGCATATGCTTATGACAATTTTCAATTAGATGAAGTCTGGTTTATGCCTAATGGAAATCCACCTCATAAATCAGAAGAAATTAAAATAGATTTTCGTTTAGAAATGGTTAAATTAGCAATTGAAGATAAAGAGGAATTTCATTTAAGCACATTTGAAATGGAAGAGGAACGACATTCTTATTCTTATGAAACATTAGAAAAATTACAAAAAATATATCCGAAAAATAGATTTTATTTTATTATTGGTGCAGATTCACTTTTTACAATTGAATTTTGGAAAGAACCTGCCCGCGTTCTACAAGCGTGTGTTATACTTGCGGCTTGCAGAGAAGACAAAGATATAAATCAAATGAATACGCAAATTGCCTATTTAACAAAAAAGTATAATGCGGAAATTAGACTATTAAAAATGCCTCTTATTGATATATCATCTAGTGATATTCGTAAAAAGTGTGAAAAAGGTGAATCTATAGATACTCTTGTTCCTAAAAAAGTATTAAACTATATCCAAACTCACCAGTTATATGAGGTAAAGTAAATGAAATCATTGATTGAAATTGAGAAAATATTAGAAGAGACATTAACCACCGAACGTTTTCGACATACATTAGGTGTAATGTACACCGCTGCAGCGTTGGCAATGAAATATGGTGCCAATTTAAATGAAGCAATGCTTGCAGGATTGCTTCATGATTGTGCAAAATGTATTCCGAAAAACGAACAAAAGAATTTATGTAAAAAGTATCATATTCTTTTAACAGAAAGCGAAGAAAAAAATCCAAGTTTGATTCATGCCAAACTTGGTTCATATTTAGCGAAGGATATTTATGAAGTGGTTAATGATGATGTTTTACATGCAATATCGTATCACACAACAGGACGTCCATCTATGAGCCTCTTAGAAAAAATTGTTTATATAGCGGATTATATAGAACCAGGAAGAAAAGATATATCAAATTTAACATTTATACGTAAACTGGCGTTTGAAAATATTGATCAAACAATATTAAAAATATCAGAAAACGTTTTACAATACTTAGAAAGTACAAATACAGTTATAGACAATATGACTAAAAAAACTTATGAGTTTTATAAACAAGAATTAAAAAAGGAGGGAGAGTAGTGGAACATTCAAAAAATATGGTTCACATAGCATATACTGCTTTAGAAGAAAAAAAAGGTGAAGATATTAAAGTAATAGATATTTCTGAAATCTCTACTTTAGCAGACTATTTTGTTATCGCTAACGGAACTAATGAAAGTCAAGTGCATGCTCTTGTAGAAAACGTCGAAGAAAAACTAGAAAAATCAGGCTATGTTTTACAACAACGAGAAGGTTATGGACTTGGAAACTGGGTATTACTTGATTTCGGAGATATCATTATCCATGTATTTGATAAAGATAATCGCCTTTTCTATGATTTAGAACGCATTTGGAGAGATGGAAAAATAATAGAGAATATTGACAATTTATAGAGATTTTTAAAAGAAGATATTCCCTCCTTATTAAATCAAAAAGGAGAGAATATCTTCTTTTATACACTTATTTCATCATACGGAATACCCCAATAACCTTTCCTAATATAGTTAATTCTCGTACAATAATTGGTGACATCGTATCATTTTCTGGTTGAAGGCGATACATGTCTTTTTCTTGATAAAATGTTTTTACTGTCGCACCATCATCAATTAATGCTACAATCATTTGCCCATTAGATGCAGTATTACATTGTTCTACTAATACATAATCACCATCTAAAATACCAGCATTAATCATACTTTCGCCTTTTACCTTCAACATATATGCTGGATTATTGGACATAAATTCTGCTGGGATAGGAAAGTAATCCTCGATATTTTCTTGTGCAAGTAGAGGCTCTCCAGCAGCCACATGACCGATCATAGGTACTTGCACAAGTTCTCTTCGTGTTAAATTAAACATATCATCAATAATTTCTATTGCGCGGGGTTTAGTAGGATCTCGACGAATATATCCATTTTTTTCTAATGTCTCCAAATGTGAATGAACAGAAGAAGTTGATTTTAAATTTACAGCCTCACAAATTTCACGTACAGCTGGTGGATAGCCTCGTTTTAAGATTTCTGATTTAATGTATTCTAAAATTTCTGATTGTTTTTGACTAATTTTCCCGTATGACATATAATCCTCCAAATATTTAACTTTTTTTCATTTTATCATAGAAATCAGAAAATAGCAAACAAATGTTTAGAAAATATGTTCGATTTTTCCGATTGACAAACGTTTGTTCGTGATGTATTATATAAATATGAGAACAAGTGTTCGTTGCAATGTTCGTATATTATAAGGAGGAAAAATATGTCAAAGAAAAATTACAAACAGATGAAAAAAAAGAGAGTTAAAACAATAAAAATTATCAAGACTTTTCTTGTTTTACCAGTATTGCTAGTTATTTTAGGATGGACAATATATTGTGGGGGAGTTCTTTCTAATGCACATGGTAATTTGGAAGAAGATCCTGTAGGATTTAAATATTATAGAAGCATAGAAATCAAACAAGGTGATACTTTATGGGGAATTGCTCAAAAGTATATGACAGAGGAATATAGTTCTCCTCAGGAATACATTGAAGAAATAAAACAGCTTAATGGTTTAACTTCAAATAGCCTTCAAGAAAGTAAACATTTATTGGTTGCTTATTATGATACATCATTTAAAGAATAGTATATATTAATTTTACATATAACTCATATAGTTTTTTCTAAATAGATGAGAGACTATATGAGTTATTTTTTTATGTAATATAGTTTATAGTATCATAATTTTATATCAATACATCTATACGAC
>JAHHTN010000071.1 GCA_020024645.1 Faecalimonas sp. | reverse complement strand
GAAATATATCTTGGGCTAATGTTATTAGCAAAAAACTCTAGATGTGATGTGTGATAAGAACTTTAGAGATTAATATTATAACGTAGGCAAAGTGGTGATTGTAAAGTGGGAATCATTTCCCACCGTCATATTAAAAAATAAAAATACGAGGGGTGATAATAAATGGCAAATGCTGTAGCTTCTAGAGAATTAGGTGACGAATACCAACAGCTTGTTTTTTGGAAATACGCATTAGATATGTTGAGCGGAAAATATGATATTAAAAATATTCGATTTGAAGATGATGAAGTAAAATCATTTGATGATGTTGTTATTGAATATTCAAAACCACAAAAATATCGAGATAGTAGCATTAAAAAAGCGTACTATCAAATTAAATATCATGTTAGAGATAATAATTTTTTTACATTAGACAATTTATTAGATCCCTCTTTTATTAATGCAACAAAGAATTCGTTATTGGACAAGGTTGTTGCAGCATATAAGAAAATGGGCGAGGAGGAATTCCCTAACTGTACATTTATCATTTATTCTATGTGGGATATTGCTCAAACTGATGAATTATATGGTTTAATTAATAATAGTGATAGAACCATTCGCTTAGATTTGCTTTTCGACAGAACTACATCTATATCAAAGATGGGAAAAATAAGAAAAAAACTATGTGATAAGTTGATGGTCGAAGAGGAAGATTTATACATAGTATTAAGACAACTCCGTATATGTAGTCGCCAAGAAACAATAGATGATCTTATATCAACCATAAATGCTAAGCTAGAA
This sequence comes from Faecalimonas sp., assembly GCA_020024645.1. Lineage (GTDB taxonomy): Bacteria > Bacillota > Clostridia > Lachnospirales > Lachnospiraceae > Faecalimonas. The sequence goes on along the minus strand of JAHHTN010000071.1, from coordinate 9,944 downwards.
TATCAAGGATTACAAGTGATCAGTGGTAGCCAGTATACAAATCCATATCTCCAGATAATACAAAAATTGCATCAAGCTGGAAATACAGTTATTGATAAACAATTTTTAGAGAGTGAACTACACAATGAAGGTTTGTATGTACCGCTAAAAGAGGAGTCAATTGTAGCTGTACGAAGTTTTAAAAAGCATGCAGAAAACATAGAAAACGAATCGAACAAATTGTTAAAATTAGAAGACTGTTTTGAAGATAGATTTTTGAAAAAAGACCAATCGTGGAATGCAATTTACAAAAAGCTCAAGATGTTTTTATTTGAGTCTTGCATAGATAATAAAGCATATTATCTACAGTTGGAGGCTAATACATCCATTGCATTTATGGCAGGCCAAATACTAGATATCAAGGCAGGAAAAGACATTACGCCAATACAAAGAACTGATTATGGCATTAATAAATGGAGTAATAACATTTATTGTGATAATTATCCAGAAGCAATTTGTGTATCAGAATCTATTGATGATCATAATTTAGATGTTGCTCTTGTTATAGAATTTGCCAGAAATATTTACCAGGATGTAATAGAATATATTGAAGAAGATGAGATTTCTATAGGACGTATTATTAGGTTGAGATTACCGGTTTCTGGATCTGCTAGTGTACAAGATGGTGCTCATGCGTGGAAATTAGCTAATCAAATAAAAGATGTTGTGGATTCTAGAAAATTAAAAGAAAAAAGGGAGACTTTACACATTTTCAGTGCATGCCCTAATGCATTGATGTTTTTATTAGGTAGGTACTCATTATCATTTGGAAAAACTATATTATATGAGTACGATTTTATGAAGCAAAGAACATGCACATATTATCCAACTATATCATTACCATACCAGGAGGAATTATAATGGCTCAAAAAATGACAAGTTACTTCATAGATTTTTTGAAAGAAATTAGATTAACAGATAATCAAGTTTCTGAGTTAAAACAAGCTCATACAACATTAAGAAGTCGTTTATTAAATGATGACGACGTGTCAAAGTATATAGAAACAACTTTTCTTCAGGGAAGTTATAAAAGATCTACAGCAGTACGACCAAAAAATGGGAATCGTTCAGATGTTGATATAGTTGTAGTCACAAAATTTGATAAAGAAGAATGTACACCAGATGATGTTTTAGATGCTTTTGAACCATTCTTAAAGAAATACTATGATGGAAAATATAGAAAACAAGGTAGATCATGGGGAATTGAAATGAGTCATGTGGATTTAGATTTAGTTCCAACCGCGTCAGTATCATTGACAGAATCTGGATTATTAAAAAATAAGATGCTTGAGTCTGATGAAGATATTATTTCTTTATATGAAACTAAACAATACAACATAAACGGATACAATTGGAATTGTGAATTTGATAGTTTTTTTTCAAAAAGTAATGATTGGAAAAATGAGCCGTTGTATATTCCGGATAGAGAAGCAGAGATTTGGGATAAAACCCATCCACTAGAACAAATACGATGGACACAAGAAAAAAATAAAAATTGCAATGGACATTATGTCAATGTTGTGAAATGTATCAAATGGTGGCGCAAAGAAAAATATCCTGACGTAAAACACCCGAAGAGCTATCCGCTAGAACATTTTATTGGAGATTGCTGTCCTGATGAAATTACATCAATTGCGGAAGGAATCACTCTTACTTTAGAAAAGATTGTATCTGATTATGCCACAAAACCTTACTTAGCAGATAGGGGCGTTCCAGAGCATGATGTGTTTGCTAGACTTACAGAGGAAGATTATACAGCATTTTACGACGCTGTTTGTGATGCTGCAAAAATTGCTCGAAGTGCTTATGATGCTGATTCTGTTCAAGAAAGTGCGGATTTATGGAGACAATTGTTCGGAAACAAGTTTCCAGAGCCACCTAAGAAATATACCATATTCACTGAAAGAAAAAACAATACGAGTTCTATTCCGGGAGGGCGTTTTGCATAATGGTAGCTAGTGAAAAGATACTGTTTGCACGTAGGCGTTTCGAAGAAATTAAAAATCTTGAAATGTTGGAAGATTTGCATTGGGACGATGCAAGTAAACAATGGTATATTCTTTTTAAAATATCGGTATCAATTACTTTAAACACTGAAATACCAAAAGAATCAATGTGGTATATAACGTGTTCAGATGATTATCCTAATGGCGAAGTGAATGTCTATCCTGCGATTGAAGGTGGTATTAGTGCAACATTTAATCATCAATCGAATAATGGAATAACCTGTTCTAATGGACTTTGGAGAAAAGGCAAATTATGTATTAAAAGCCCTTATGACAGTATTTTGATAGATCAGACGGAACCACAGAATTTTGAAGATAAATTACTTTGGAATGCACAACGTGCGGTTGGTTGGGTACAAGCTGCGGCACTTAATGAACTGATTAAAGAAAATGACTATTATGAGATTCCTGAGTTTCTAGTAAAAAAACTTCATTATATCATATCAAATGAAGATAGTGTTTCAATGATGGAGTGGGAAGATGCGAATGAAAAATTCGGTTATGTTGATCTATTCTGTGCTGGCAACAGCAAGTGTTTTGTGGGAAATTTCACTGATATTAACGGTAAAATATCTAAAACTACAAAATGGGGAAACTATATTAATAATGAATGGAGTACGATCAAAGGTGGCTGGATTTTGCTAAATAAAGAACCAGTAATAAATAATTGGCAAGCGCCTAACACTTTTGGCGAGTTAAAAGAAGCATTATATAAGCAAGATGTTGATTTGAGGGTAGTTTTAGAAAAAATAATTTCTCGTTTCAGAGATAAAAGAAAACATATTTTGATGATAGGTTTTCCAATTCCGGAAAGAGTGGGTGGTGATCCACAGATAATTCACTGGGAATCTATTCTATTACCAGTTCTTTCATATGGAAATAAATATGCCAGTGGATTTAGGAGTAATGAATTAGGATGGAAAATAAGAGATTTTCGAACAATTTTTAAAAACGAAAATGCATTGGAATGGTTACTTACTGAGAATTGGAATTCAAGAGTGATTTTAAACAGAGGACATTTTGAAAATAAGCTAACACGAAGAAGAGTATTGTTGATAGGGGCTGGCACATTAGCTTCATATGTTGGAGAACAATTAGTAAGAGGTGGAATTTCCAATATTACTGTTATGGATGACGACATATATAAAATCGGAAATTCAGCTAGACATATATTGATGGTAGACTCAGTTGGTAAGTTTAAAGCAATAGAACTGGCTAAACACTATAATTCAATTAACCCGTGTGTAAATGCAAAATCTATATGTAAAACATTAGATTCAAAGAATGCAATGATTCTTCAAGATTTTGATATTATTATAGATTGTACTGCAAATAATGAGGTTTTGAAAATTCTTTCTGAATATGAAAATTCTACTAAAAAAATATATATTTCGATTTCGTTCGGGTATCAAGCTAACGCATTGTTTCTCTCATATCAAAGAACGAGAAGATTTGATTTGGAGCAATATTATATAGAGTCTAAAGAAAAACTGTATGATAATCAAAAAGTCATCCAGGAAAATCAATTGCCGTGGGAGGGGATAGGTTGCTGGAGTCCAGTATTCCCAGCACTGGCATCAGACGTTCAACTGATAGCTTCTTTTGCGACAAATATAATGAAGAAAATGATTGAAAAAGATATTGAAGGAAACAAGTTTTATATTTATGAAAGAGAATATGATGAGGATGGGGTGTTAAAAGGATTTGTCAAAGTATAAAGAATATATATGCAACAATTGTAATGCCAAATTATATGTGAATATGAATGCATACTTTTCGATAATAGCCTATTTGGACCAAATAATTGGAAGAGAAATAGGTGGCATACTTATAGGACACTATTCATCATCTTTGCAAGACGTATATATTAACGAACTGAGTTATGCCCCTGATGATTCAAAATCCGGTTATTCATGGTTTGTTAGAGGAATAAAAGGTATAAGTGAATATCTGAAAAAGATTTGGGACAAAAAAGAAGAATATTATTTAGGTGAATGGCATTTTCATCCTGCAAATATTAAAATGCCAAGTTCTAAGGATATTATGCAAATGCAAGAAATAACTAGAGACAAAAGATTTAATTGTAAGGAGCCACTTCTATTTCTTTTTTCCAGAAACAATAAAGGTGAATATCATTTGGATGTGAGTTTATTTATTGGATCAACTATATTTAAATTTTATGAAAAATAAAAATGTCAGTAGAATTGCAATAATTCATACTGGCATGTGATTTAGTCCAACATAATTTCTTCTTGTATTTTCTAATATTCCGCCTGCTCAGCCTCGGTGGCTGGGCGTACGGAGTATTTGCCACAGTCAGGGCATTGGTCCGTGACTGCAGCTTTAAAAGTATATCTGCAGGAATCGTAGGTCTGTATCATGAGATAGCACTCCTAACTTTCATGGTAATTTGCGGACATTCGCTCCACATGTTTTAAGAAGTCACCGTTTGATACGATAGGTGATTCTACTTTAAAACCCTGTTTCTTCATAATACGGAATTTGAAATCTAGCATCTCTGGTGGAACACAGAGCTGTTTTGCAGCATCAAAGAAGAACTGGTCCTCGTTGATGGCATCCACAACGTCTTCGTTGGATAGAAGTAGTTCTGATGCGAAGATATTTGCCTCATATTCCTTATGATCTACGCTGTCAAAGAGCATGAGTTCATGGAAAGCTGCAGCTTGAGCTTCTTGTTTATGTAAAACTGCATGACCAATTTCGTGGGCCAAGATAACCTTCTGAAGCTCCTCTGGTAGGTCACTATTAATAGTGATGTGTTTCATGCGGTTTGCAATGATGAAAAATCCTTTGACGCAGCCTTCAGCTGTACCCATAGGTACACAACTTACAATGATCTTCATAGCTTTTGCAAGGCGAACTGGATCAGTCTCATCATACTTCTTAATGGTCTTCTTGACCTGATCAATAATATATTCAATCTTCAAGGTTGATTCACTCCCCTCGAGTATTATTCTAGGATAAGTCTATGCTACCAAATCTATGTGACGAAAAAACTCCCTCGATTAATCTTTTTTGTGGCCAAATGTTTCTTTAGCTGCATTCTTACATTCAAGATAAGCATCCATAAGTGCACGGAAGTAGGCATCTTTTGCTTCTTCGCTTACAGTACCTCCAGCAAACATTTCTTTATTTGTTTTTAACATTTCTTCTAAATTCTGAGAATCTTTTGTGCTAGTAGTAGCACGCATTTCTTCAACATATTCCATTCGATCTAATCCATAGCTTGGATCTTCAATTTCATCATTCTTTAAATACTCTGTAGAAACCCCAAGTGCTTTTGCTAATTTATAAAGCTGTGCAGCATAGGGGAAACGTGCTCCAGATTCATAATTTCCAATAGTACGTACACCAATTCCGGCCTTATCTGCCAACTGTTGCTGTGAAAGTCCAAGGGCTGCCCGATGTTCAATTACTTTGTCTCGAAAGGTCTTCATAACCATTCCTCCAATCAATTTTTATAAAAGAGTTGCCGATAGTTGCGACAATCTATTGACGTACTTGCCAATAGTTGCTATAATTCAAATCGGCAAGTGCAAGCAAGTGTTAGAAACTATAAGCAAATTATAACGAGAATTGTAGAGAAAGTCAACAATAACTTGCCGATAGTTGCATATACAATCGATAATAAAGCATTTCATCTGGGCAGAGGAGGAAACTGCTTATAGGACAGATGAGAATGAGCTTTATTTATAGAGCGCTTTACAGGTTCCTTTCCCTTTACCTGAAAGCGTAATGGAGGAAATAATTAGAACTTTTAGGAAGGGAGCTTGTAACTATGAGCAGAAAGAATACGGGAGTATGGAAAGCAATTCAGTCAATGTGCGAGATGCAGAAAATCAATGAGGACGCGCTTTATCAGAAATCAAAGATGTTACTTACAATCTACCGTAGAGTTTGTTGGTCTACGATTGGACGAGCAGATGCGGTAGCAGAAGAAATATGTTATTACTGTGGATCTGATTTGGATGGAGCTCTTTTATATCTGGAAACCTTTGCACTAGATGAGCAGAGAAATAGGTTTGAAGAAAGAATCAAGACTTTATTTGATTCTAGATGGATGATGGAGATGGTGGAAGGAGCCATGGTTAGAGTAAAGGAATTCCCGGATGGAGGGGAACTGTTTTTCGATATTTTAAATAAAGCTTATCTTTGGAAGAATAAATATACAGAAAGTGAGATGCTGGAGATACTGAATATTGAACGCAGTCGATTCTATGATCGTAAGAAGGAGGCAATTATGGTGTTTGGGCTTGCTCTTTGGGGAGCAGAGCTTCCCAAAGTTAAAGGATTTTTGAAAGAAACGGATGAGGTTATGGAAGTTGAATGTACGACTTAAGTCCGACAAACTTCCGACTAAAATGCGACTAAGGTACGACGGGTATCCTACTGAAAGTCCGACCTTGTATCAGTTATGATTGGTATGCTGGGAGAGCAGCATACTTAAATTTAATAAAGAACAGTCTATGAGCCTTGTGCCCTTAATTGGGTGCGGGGCTTTTTCTATGCCCTTTTTTACTTTGCGGTGTGTTGACTCTTCTGGACAAAAAACGGAAGTGAGGAAAACACACATGATTTACAAGTACGAAATGGCATGCAAAGAGGCAGGAATGAGAGAGGAGGATATCCAGGCATTACGCAGAGAGTTTGACAATGATTACAAACGTCTCAGCAGAGAAAATGAGAAAAAGGAAAGAGCTGGTATTACAGTGATGTCTTTAAGTCTGAACGATTCAGAAGGCGATGAATATGAGCAGGAAATTGCAGATCCAACAATCAATATTGAAGAGGCTTATATCCATAACTGGGAGCTTCAGCGATTGGGTGAACTGATGGTAGAGCTTGATCGTGAAGACAGAGACTTCTTATATGACTGTTTTTCTGGAGAAAGAGATTTAGAGAAGAGAATCTGTGAGAAGTATGGACTTCAGCGCAATCAGATGCAGTACAAGAGAAAGAAACTGGTAGAACAGCTACGTCGGGGATTTGAAGAGTAATAAGAATTTATAAAAAGATTTAAAAAGTTATTCAGCAAATATCAGAAACTTGTCCACATCTAAATAATGAGAGGGGGAATTCTCTCAGATGGTTACCAGGCCATACATAGTGTGTGGGATTGTGTATGGCCTGGTTAGCCTAACTATTTAAGGATGGAGGACAAAGCAGTATGGAACATATCTATGAAATTCCAATTTGGAAGAAATACACGTTATCCGTAGAAGAAGCCGCAGTGTATTTCCGTATTGGAGAAAACAAGCTGAGAAGCTTAATTAATGAAAATAAATCAGCGGATTATCTCCTATGGAATGGAAGCAGAGCCTTGATTAAGAGAGAAAAATTTGAACGATTCGTTGATGGATTAGAAACAATCTAGGGAAAATTTTAGTACAACTTAGGAGTCATTCATGATATACTAACAGTATGAACGATGTCATGACTCTTAGAAAGGAGCAATATGAGCGAAAAGAGACGTGACAGCAAAAAAAGACTTCTTTGGGATGGAGAGGTTCAGGAAAAAAACGGGAGATACAAATATCGATATACAGATGCCAATGGGAAGAGAAAATCTGTTTATAGTTGGAGATTAACAAGCACAGATCCAGTTGCAGCAGGGAAAAAGCTTGATTTATCCTTGCGAGAAAAAGAGCAGATTATTCAGAAGGAACTGTTGAATGGTGTGTGCAGTAATGACATGACTGTAATGGAGCTAGTAGATAGATATCTTAGCTTGAAAAGAGGGGTGCGTCATAATACTGCTGCAAATTATAATTTTGTTCGTAATGTTTTGCTGAAAGAAGAATTCAGCTCAAAACGAATAGACAAGGTGAAATTATCAGATGCCAAACTATTTTTGATTAAATTACAGGAAAAGGATGGCAGAGGCTATAGTTCTATTCATTCAATCAGAGGTGTTCTTAGACCAGCCTTTCAGATGGCAGTGGATGATGATTTACTTCTTAGAAATCCTTTTGAGTTTCAGCTGGCTACAGTTATTGTGAATGATTCCGTTACAAGGGAAGCTATTACACAGGAACAGGAAAGAAAATTTCTAAAATTCATCAAAGAGGACAGTCATTATAATAGGTATTATGATGGAATGTTTCTTTTGTTTAAAACTGGGCTTCGAATAAGTGAATTCTGTGGTTTGACAGTACATGATATTGATTTTGAAAATAATATGCTTCATATCACTCATCAGTTGCAGAGAAAACGTGATATGCAATACAGTATAGAAGAAACAAAGACATCTTCTGGTACAAGAGACATTCCGATGACAGAAGAGGTTAGAGAGTGTCTTGAGAGAATTGTTGCCAATCGTAAGTATCCTAAGGTGGAGCCAATTATTGACGGTTATACAGGTTTTTTATTCTATGATAAAAATAATAGACCTATGGTGGCATTGCATTGGGAGAAGTATTTTCATTATGCAATTGGACGTTATAATAGAACTTACAGAGTACAGTTGCCAAAGATTACACCTCATGTCTGCAGACATACCTATTGTAGTAATATGGCAAGAGCCGGAATGAATCCAAAGACCTTACAGTATTTAATGGGACATAGCGATATTGGTGTAACAATGAATACTTACACACATCTAGGATCTACAGATGCACGAGCCGAATTAGAGCGATTACATTTAGCGGGCACATCGAATAAACATAAGAACCGCAAGGTAGTTGGTTTAAGGGGCTAAAAAAGTGCTGGTCTACGAATTTTAAAAATAGACCAATTTGTAGACCAATAGACCAAAGAAATATAAGAAGATATAAGAAATTATAAGAAAAAAGTAAAAAAGTAGAAATTCGAAAAACCTTGTAAATACAGGCTTTTAAGAAGATTTAAGGAGATATAAGAAGATGATAAAAGTACTTTTCATTTGCCACGGCAATATTTGTCGCTCGACAATGGCGGAATACGTAATGAAAGATTTAGTGGAAAAATCAAACTTAGCAGAAGAGTTTTACATTGATTCTGCTGCTACAAGCCGTGAAGAGATTGGCAATCCAGTCCATCATGGCACACGACAGAAATTAAAAGAGAAAGGAATTTTTTGTGGTGATCACCGTGCGCGACAAGTTACAAAAAAAGAATACGAAGAATACGACTATATTTTAGGTATGGATTCTTGGAATATGAAAAATATGATAAAAATTTTTGGAAATGATCCAGATGATAAAATCCATAAATTACTAGACTTTTCATCGTCACCAAGAGATATTGCAGACCCTTGGTACACAGGAAATTTTGAAATCACGTATAATGATGTCTATGAAGGATGCCAAGAACTTTTAAACTACATTCTAGGGAAAGGGCAAGTTACTCGAGATTAGAGGTTTGAGTACAGTTTGATAAAATGAAAACAAGAAATATAGATTTAACCAAAGGAAGTGAGATGAAATCGATTGTATTATTTTCGCTTCCCCTGATTGCAGGAAATCTATTTCAACAACTATATAATTTGGTCGATACTCTCATTGTAGGGAAATATGTCGGGGCGAATGCGTTGGCAGCCGTAGGCTCCTCTTATATGACAATGACTTTTTTAACATCTATTATCATTGGTCTTTGTATGGGCAGTAGTGTTGTTTTTTCGTATTTTTATAGTGCAAAAGATACAGAACAGTTGTCACAAAGTTTTTTCCAATCTTTTCTATTTATTTTTGGAATTACCATTTTGATTAATGGAATAAGTTTTTGGTTTGTTGATGAAATTTTGCAACTTTTAAACATTGAGGAAAGTATTTTTTCGATGACAAAAGAGTATCTGTTGATTATTTTTGCAGGTATGTTTTTTGTTTTTTTGTATAATTATTTCGCAGCAGTTTTAAGGAGTATGGGGAATTCATTTATTCCTCTTGTATTTCTTATTATTGC